>CAZIWA010000010.1:0-75870 GCA_964542875.1 uncultured Phycisphaeraceae bacterium | reverse complement strand
GGCTGGAAACGCCAGTGCTGGTGTTGGACCCGAACCCTGAAAAAGAATGGCTCAATGAGAAAAAAGAGAAGGTCAAAGGCACCTATGTCTCTTCTTTGGGCGATGCGGTCAATATCAAGCCATCCGACAACCCCAACGTTATCGTAACCCTCGTGCTTTCCGCGCAATCCCCGGAGCTGCAAGAGTTTGCGAAACAGAATCTAAAGAAACAGGTCGAGTGGGAAGCCAACCGTCTGCTCCGCATGCCTCGGGTGGTGAAAATGAACCTTGACGGTTCCAAGATCACCAACTGGGGCACCAACGGCGTGTTGGACCTTTCCAAAACAGGGCTGCCGCCGGCATGGCTTCGGACGTTTGTCGTTGATGAGGCCGGTATCGGTTACATGCCCTCCGGCGGGCACCACGCCCTCAGGGTGGGCCAGCTTGGCCTGCTGGATGAAAAATTCACGATCGGCGGCTGGGACAACAACCCAGCAGGCCCGGTGTGCACGGTTTGGGTCAGCAGTTTGGCGACGGTGGGCAGCAAAAAGCTTTACATCCCCAACAACGGCTACTCCAACATGAAGGTTTACGACCCCACCAAGCCTGGCTTTGAGGGGATTTTGTACTCCGCAACGCCGTTTCGGAACATGTCCAACCCGAACTCCATCGCCGCTGACGTGGGCGGGAACGTTTATCTCTGCACGGATAACCATCTGGTGGTGAAAATGGAGGACAACGGCAAAACCGTGACCGACAAATACACCACAGACCCGGAAATGAAGCTTTTCTGGCCTACGGGGATCACCACCTCCGGCTCATTGGTGATGTTCGGCTGCCGCGGGCCCGGGCCGGGACCGTTCTGGGACTCCGGCGGGGGTGGTGAATTCGTCATTCTCTGGGACAACGGCAGGGAACTAAGCCGGGTCATCCGGTTCGGCGCCCCTGGATTTGTTCTGGAGAACAAGGAATTCCTGAACCCGTCGGGCATTTCCATCACGCCCGACCACAATGCATTGATCGTGACCGAAGATGGAATGGCCAACACCGATGGCCCGGCTGGAAACGCCCGGGTGACCCGCTGGAGGCTCAAGCATCAAACGGAAGACGCTGCATCGGTGGAACTTAAACCCGTTAAGTAAGTCTTTAATGGTATGGGACCTGCACGGGGAGGCCGGGGGTATGGTTTGGGGTCAAAAAACTCTAAATCCTTATTTCGGGCATCACTAACCAGTTCCTCCGCGTGTGCTAGAATCCAAAAAGCGATGAACCATTGCTCTGTCTGTGTCGTCTGAATTTTAGTAAATGTCCTTTTTGACCAGGTAAAATTGCCATGACTCAGGCATTGACCCCCAACCCGTCCGGTGAGCCCGGTGGGCCGACCAACAAAATGATCGACAGCCTGCGCGCACTTATCGCCAAGAACACCCGGCGATGGAAGATGCTCATCGTGCTCGAAGCGCTGGGGCTTATCGTCTCCGTGCCGCTGGCCTACCTCTGGGTCGCTTTCCTGGCCGACAACTACTTCCACCTTCCGATGTGGGGGCGGATTTTCATCCTGCTGTTCTTTGTGGGCGGCGCGGGGTACATGATCTGGTCTCTCATCAAGCGCTGGAAGCAACTTCACTTCACCGAAGACCAGGTCGCCCTGGCGATGGAGAAGCGTTCAGGCGGCCTTGAAAACCGGATCATCAACTCCATTCAGCTTGCACGCGAAGGCGCTCGCGCAGCGGGGTTCAGCCAGACGGTCGTTGAAGAAAACTACAACAAGCTGCAGCAGATTGAAGTCCAACAAGCGGCGCAGATGAAGCCCGCCGTGGTCCGTATCGCGGTGGCCGGCTGCATCGTATTGGTGGGCGTGGGCTTCTACGTGGCTCAGCCCCAGTATTTTTCCAATGCGTTCCAGCGGATCATGATGCCGTTGAAGAACGTGGACCCGATCTACCGGACGATCGTGATGGTGGAACCCGGGAACATCACCACCCGTGTGGGTACGGATGTGCCCATCAAGATGACTTTCAAAGGCAAGACGCCCGACGAAGTCCGGATTGTGCAGATCAGAAAGTCCGGCCGTGTGACGGAAACCGTGAAGGTCGATCCCGCCAAGGACAGTGCTTACTACACGTTTAAGAACGTGGATCAAAAGATCGGCTATGTCGTTATCGGCGGGGACTACACCACCGAACGTTACGACATCTCCGTGCCTACGCCGGCCCAGATCAACGCCATGACTGTGGAATACGACTACCCCGCGTACAGCAAGCTGACCAAGCAGGTCATCAATACCGGCGTGGGTGATCTGGAAGCGCTCATCGGCACGCAGGCGAAGGTAACCTTCACGCTGGATCAACCCGCGGAATCGGCCTATATCCTGCTGCAGACCGTAGGGGTGAACTCAGCCAACAACTCGTCTAAATCCACGGCGCAGGTGACCGGCGCCGATGCCGGTGAAGCCGGCGAGGCCCCCAAGCCCGCAGTGGCATCCGATGGCATCAAGCGGCTTCAGCTCAAGAAGCTCAGCCCCACGCAGTACGAAGGTACGTTTGAGTTCCGCGATGTGCTGGCTTACCAGATCGAAACGGTAAACCCCGGCAGCGATCCGTTTAGAAGCTCACGCTATGGCATCAAGATCAAGCCTGATGAATTTCCCATCGTTGATCTCGGCGGGCTCTCAAAGCAGTTGGACATTCTGCCGGACACGGTCATCAGCACCAAGGTGACTGCCACCGACGACTTGGGCCTGGCGCGCGTGGGCGTGTTTTACCGGAAGGTGAATCAGCAAAAGCTCGACGCTCCGCAGGGCGATGAAAATGGCGCGAGCCGTGATGAAGGCTGGTTGCCCATCCAGACATGGGAAACCGCCGATGGCCGCAAGAAATTCGACATGGATTACAAGCTCTCCATTCAATCACTTGGGTTGACTGAAGGCGAGCGCATCGAAGTGGTTGTCCGGGCGCAGGATGGCGACCCCGCCAAGTCCGGCAACTGGGCCCTGGGCGACACGTTTGCCCTGATGGTGGGCGGCGACGGCGCCAGCTACCAGTTGGTCTATGAGCAAATCCTCCGGTCTGAAAAACAGATCAAGGAATTGATGGAAGCCGAACGTAAGGCCATGCAGGCCACAACGGCTTGGATCAACAAAGTCGATACCGAAACCAACATCCGCTGGGATGATGAAAAGGTCCGGGCGGACCTCGTCACCCAGACGCGCGCCATGGCCAAACAACAGGATCTTGTGCGCACCCAGGCCGGCCAGGTTGCCCGTGGCGTGATCGACCAGGCGCCGGGCCCGAAGCTTTCCATCGCAGTGATCGCAGACACGGAAATGGTGCAATCCATCCGGGTGCTCGAAGCGGTTGCCCAGCGTGACCATGGACAGGCCATCCGGGCTGCTTTGGCTGATGCCCGCAACGTGCAGGAACGGACGCTCAAGGGCCTGGACAATGCGCTGGCGGACTACACCAAGTTCCGCTACGAATGGGAAAAGAACAACATGACCGCGTTCGTCAAAATGATTGGCGAACGTGAAATGCTGCTCAAGGAAGAATCCCTGGCCAACAAAACGCCAGACCCGTCCAAGTCGGTCGACCTGGTTCAAAAGTCGGCACGCGGGCGTCAGCTTAAGGTGCTTGAACTTGCAGGTCTGGCCCAGGTGGCCTTTGGTGAAATGGCCACGCGCATGACACCGGTGGACAACGATCCTGAAGCTGAAGTGCTCAAGATGTTGTCGGGTTCGTTTACCGTCGCCAGCAAAGAGCTCAATGATGCGGGCCTCAAGGGTGTCATGCAGCAGGCCGCGGATCTGGCCGGCACGGGCAAATTCGCCGAAGCGGCTCCCAAGCAGGAAGAAGCAGCCCTCAAGCTGCTGAAAATCTACACGGACCTCAAAGCCGTGCAGGACGCCGTGGCGCTTAAGCGCACGGAAATCGCCAAGAAGGAAGAGAGCAACGCCAAGGAACAGGAGAAGATCAAGGAACTGCAATCCGGCGGTACCGAAGACCTCCTCAACGGCGACAAAGCCCTCAAGCTTCAAGACTCCGTCACCATGGGTGAAACCGGAGACAACGGCGAGAAGGGCAAAGGCAAGCTGGGCGAATCCGTTTTGTACGACTTCGACAAGGCCGCCACCGACGGCATCCTCAACCCCGGCAAATCCGATAAGCGCCAGGAACTGGACATGCTGAGCCTTTCCGACAAACCAGGCGGGGACATGAGCTTCCCCAACTCGTCGGACAAGCAGGCCAATGCGGTTACGCCTCAAATTCAGGAAAAGTTTGACGACCTGATGGGGCCGCTTATCGACGCTGCCGACCTGATCCGTGAAGACTTTGAGTCTTACCGGACCCAGTACGGCGGCGTGAACGCCGAAGCCGGCGACGTGAGCATGCAGGGTGGCGACTTGAGTTCCACTTCCGCCACCGCCGCCACGGGCAACCAGAAGCAGCCGCCCAACAACTTCGGTGGCGCATCCCGCTCAGGCCGAACCGGCGCCCGTGCGTTTGGCCAGAACGTGGATGATGTGACCAAGAACGACAAGGGCCGTGATAAGGCTCAGGACGGCGATGAGAACTCGCCGCGTACGGCTGGGTCGATGAAGGAAGGCCCGGGCGAACCCGACCAGGACGCTTCGGCTGCCTATGGCGGTAAGCACATCGATTCCAAGGACACCACCTTCAGCCAGCGCGACTCCGCGAAGTTCAAGAAGGAAGCCATCGACACCATGGGTGAGGCGCAGGACAAGCGCAAGATCGTTGAGCGCATGGACCCCAACGCGCAGAAGTTCACCAAAGAAATGCTCGACAAGATGTACGACCTGAACAACAAGACCAAAGAGCAGGTCATCGAGCGCGTGAAGACGATCAAGAAGGAACTCAACAACCTTTACCTGCCCACCGAGGAACTCGACAAGCTGGCCAAAGAGCTTGAGATCAACCTTGACCGCATGCAGGGCAATCCCGATCCGGAACTCTTCCGGATGCAGGCCGATGCGCTCTCCCGGCTCGTGAGCCTGGCGCGCGTGCTGGATCAGGCGCAGTCAAGCTTCCAACCCAGCATTCCCCGGAGCCAGAAGGTGCGCGGGCGCGTGCTGGATGAACCGGCCTGGCAAGTGATTCCCGGTTACGAGGATGCAGTCAAGAAGTACTACGAATCGCTTTCGGAGGCACGGTGAAGAACGCGTTTGGATTGATTCAAGCCGTAACGGTCGCTGCGATCGCCTTGATGGCTGGTGCCTTGCAGGCTGCTCTGGAAGTGGTCCCGCAAAGGGCTATCTTGATCACCACGGTGCCCCAGGCCGGCCAACCCCTCGCCCAGCAGGACGCCATGCCCGGCCTGGTGCGAGTCGAAGTGCCACGGTCATTTTGCGCCGCGGTGAGCGATCAGTTCAACATCCTGGTGGTGGGCAGCCAGGCGCTCAAGGCGTCGGAAGGCAAGGAGCTTTACGTTTTCAAGCTCGGCCCCAACGGTGAGCCCACCGGCGCGCCGGAAATCGTCAGCACGCCGAAAATTGCCGAAGTGGGGGAGTTCCCCAATCAGGTCCTGTCCATCAAGTTTCATCCGAAGCTGCCTCTGATGTATGTGTGGCAGGACACGGATGACAAGAAAACCAAGCGTGCTGATGCAGTCAATGAGAAGTACCCGCACCTGATCATCTACAGCGTAGATCCCTCGGGAAAGCTGACATTGGCGGCCCAGGGCGCCATCGGCACGCAATTTGATATCAACAACATCTGGGGCGACATGGCTTTCAGCCCTCAGGGCGACAAGCTGTACGTGCCGAACCTGCGTACGCCGGCCAAGTCGTCTTTCTCCGCTGCGGGATACATCGGGCTGGACCCAAAAACCGGCATGATCGCCACGGAAGACACCGAGCAGAAAGACCCGATCACCAAGGCGACGGTGGTGGTGAAGAAGGAAATCGTCAAGTACTGGCCGCTTCATCAGTACGGGGCGGACTCTCTGCCCACGGGCAATGGTTACGTAGTGGGCAGCGAAGGCGCGTTCATTACCAACGCCAACGCAGCGTTTGGCGGATTCGACCCCAATAACCGGCAGGGGTGGATGATTTTGTACTACCCGCCGTTCACCGGGGCGAACTTGAGACTGTCAGCGCATCCAAACCCCAAGAATTGGCGCTTTTATGCGACTGCCCTTGGGTATGGCTATTTCTATTCGATGGCGCATGCCGATGGGTATACCACCGGCGTGCCGCAAATGCTGTCAGTGGCCGGGTTGACGATATACAGCGAATGCGTGTTGATGACCAAGCGCAATCAACTGGTGGCGGGTGGGGCGAATCAGATCTGCGTGGTCACCCTCACCCCTGAGGGCCTGCTGACCAAGGATGTGTTCGTGGCCAAGGCCAACAACCCCACCGTTCGCGCCATCGCATACAGTGAACGGGCCGACAAGTTGTTCATCGCCGAAACCCCCAAACCTCCGGAGAAGCCGGCCAAATGAACCTTCAAGAGACCCAATCCGGTAAATGGTCGATCCGCAAAAAAAGCCTGATCGCGTTGGTGCTGGCTGTGACGGTCGGCGCGGCTGCGGCGACGGTTTACGCGCGGACCAAGTCGTTTCCCGTTCCGCCTACTGCCAGCGATCCTTCGTCGGCACGTGGCACGGCGATGGACTTTGTCGATCAATTCGCCTACCTGAATGAAGACGCGCCGCTTTCCAGTCACGCAGGCCATGAAGCCGCACCCAATTTGGGCATCTGGGGCGCCAGCCTCGCAACGCTCAACAGCACCCACTCCATCCTGATTCGATACGACTTGACCGCCATTCCCAAAGGCATGCGCATCACCAATGCCGAGCTGGTGATGCCGGTGTACACCTATTCACCTGCTGATACTCGGTTTTTCGTCTACCGGGTGCTTGCGGACTGGGGCAACGGCGCCAGCTACAAGTACCGGTACAACACGCCTGAGAAAAAGGTTGAATGGGCCATGCCCGGCGCACGAGGCGGGTCCAGCGATCGTGCAACCGGCTCGACGGCGAGCTATCGCGTCAAGGCAGTCGGCGAAGTTGTGCTTAACGTTACTTCGGACGTGGAGATGTGGTACACCAAGGCCGCCCCCAATAACGGATGGCTGTTCACCGTGGAAGAAGCCAGTTCCATGGTGATGTTCTATTCCCACATCTATCACGGGTATGCCCCCTGGGTGTTGCGCGTGACCTATGAACCCGAATGAGCAAGTCCGACGATGGTTTCTCGGTGAGTCAATGAAAATTGTCCGGGTGATGCCCGGGCCTTAGAGCAAAGATGACACATTCATGCAGCATATGGGAATCTTGAAACTGGCCCCTTGGAAACGCGCATTGGCGCTTGTGTTGGCCGTGCTCTTCGTGCTGGCCTGCGGCGCAAACGCCATGGCGCAGACACCCGCCCATATCAAGGACTGGGCGCAGACAGGCGGGCCTGTCGTCAAAGGCTATGTCATCCTTGTAAAAGACGGCAACGCCACCATTCGCGGCGCCGACGGCAAAGACGTCGTAGTGCCTCTCAGCAAGCTGTCTGAGAGCGACCAGGCCTGGATTCAGGAAACCTTTATCGACCCCACCAAACCGGCTAAAAGCCCGGCCTGGGTGGATGGCTACCGGGTTCGGTTTGTGGTTCGTGCAGCGGTTGACCCGGTGCTCAATAAGTCCGAATCCATCTCCGTCTCGCTGCCTGTGGGCTCATGGCTCAATCCTGACGGCACGGACATCGTCGCTCAGACGCGCGGCGGGCAGGCCATCCCGGTCTATGTCGTTTCGCATGATCCCAAAGGCAACACCATCGTCCAGTTCAAGCGCAATGGCGATGACGTTTTTTACTGGGTTTACGCCAGCAGCAGGTCCGGCGCGCCGGGCCCCAAGGCCGAGCAGATTCCTGAAGGGTTGACCGTCGAAGTCCGCAAGTGGGCCGGCGATAACCTCAGCAGTTGGAAAGACGTCGCCGAAGGCCTGGGCAAGAGCGATAACGTTTCCGGCAACGCCATGTGCGCCGAGATCATCCAGAACGCCAACCCCGTCCGTCCGGGCGATGCGCGAAACTTCGCAACGTCCTACCGCGGGTTTTTGAAGGTGCCCAAGACCGGCTTTTACCAGATATTCTTGAACTCCGACGACGCGGCATTTCTGTTTGTCGACGGCAAGCTCCTGGTGCAGAACCCCGGGGCCAAAACCCGCCAGGGCCAGCAGGCGTTTAAGTTCCCCAAGGATGCGACCCCCGCCACCTTTAACTATCCCTTTGGCGCTCGTGTGGAGTTGACCGAAGGTGTCCGCAAGATCGAACTGCACCACGTGCTGGGCAACAACCCTGGGGCCATCGGCTACTGCGTGCCGATCTGGATTCCCGCTGACAAAGGCACATACAGCTACATCCCCCGGACGGCGTTTGCTGAAACGCTCGTCGGCGATGTGGTGGGCATGGAGGCTCCGGCCGCCGCCCAGGTGGCGACGTTTGATTACGGCATCGATGATGCGCTTTCCTGCAACGGCGTGAAAATCTGGCTCGTGGATTTTAAAGCCCAGGGCGCCGTCAAAGCCCCTGAGCAGTTAGTGTGGGATTTCGGCGACGGCACGCAGGGCACCGGCGCAAGCCCCAGCCACGTGTACCTCTCGGAAGGGGAGTTCAACGTCACGCTCAAGTCCGGCGATGTGCCGCTTATGAAGCGCACGGTTTATGTGTGGACGCCGCCTCTGGCCACCAGCCCGCTTTCCCTGGGCAAGGCCGTGAAGGTGATTGATCAGATGGAATGGAAGAAGCTTCCTCCGGCCCAGATCAAGACGATTTTTGAATACCTGATGATCTGTGAGCAGGCCACGCGCTGGCCGCTGATGGAAAAGGTGGCAACGCACCTCCTGGCCACTCCCAATGAGGACCCCAAGCTTCGCGCACTGCTCTACAGCCAGTTGATTCAGTCCATGGCGTTCCAGCAGCGGGCCAACGAAGCCGTGAAGCTGGAAGACAAAGTGCTTGCGGAGTTCGCCAAGCTTCCCAGTCTCGCGCTGACCGTGAAGATGGCCTTTGCCGACATCTATGCCGATCACCTCAAGGACTACACCGAGGCCAGCAAGCGCTATGAAAAGATGATTGATGAGTACCGCCGGCTGGACCATCCCGCGGTGCGTCAAGCGGCCATCAAGTGGGGCGATCTGTTTGTTAAAACCGGCGAACTGACCCGGGCCGCCGACGCCTACACCCTGGCCACCAAGCTCGGCGGGCAGGAATTCAATTCCAGCTCCAATGCCGATGCCATCACCCGCGGCTCCCTCCTGCGTGTGGCGGAACAACGGCTTAAGTCCGGCGATATCCGGCAGACCCGGGCGCTTCTTGAGCGCATCGAGATCAACTATCCCGATCAGAAGCTCGACGGGCTCTACAACTATCTGGTCGCCGAAACCGACCGCAACGCCGGCCGCTACGAAAGTGCGCTCAATAACTATGAGATCGTACTCAAGCTCCAGAACTGGGCCGGCTTTCACGACCGTGCGCTCTACGGCATCGCCGACACCTATCGGCGCATGTACAAGTTTGAAGAAGCCATGAAAGTGCTGGACATGATCGACACCAGCTATCACCAGTTCTTCGTATCGCAGAAGCTCGAAGCCGTGCGTGAATCGATCAAGACCCGGCTTTCGCGCATCCAGCGTGAGGCCGCCGCTGCGGCGCGTTCCGCCACGGGTGGCGCAGCGCCGGCCGCGCCTGGCACGTCGGCGGCGAAGGTCGATCTTTCCACCCTTGTGTTCCAGGGCATATCCAACTGCTTCTCGTTGCTGGACCCCCAAGGCCGGCCTGCGGGAACGCCCACCAATTTCCGGATCGTGCAGGGCTTTGGCCTTCATGGCGATGTGATTGGGCTCTGCCCCGCACTCCCCGTGAACCTTGCGCTCTTTTATGACTACGCCATCCGTCTGCGCAACATTGAGAGCGAAGGGGACTTCGTCGTCGACCTCTGGTACAAGACCGACGCCTTCGATGCCGGCGGGCCTTACCGGCAACACCTGAGCGTCTGGCTCTACGGCGGCGGTAACGCACTGCATCCCACCCAGGGCAGTTCAACGAGCTATCTTGAACGCTCCTTTGGCACATGGCGCAAGTCGACGGCAGTCATCAAGGCCCCCGTCACACAGGACGGCCAGCTCACCTTCTCTTACCGGTATGCCGCCGGTGCGCTTCAGCTTGACGGCCTGCGTATCGCGCCCGTTAGCCCCAGGGAAATGGACTCGTACCGGAACTTCATCCAAGGAAACACCGAGGAATGACCTCGAAGACGAAACATCAAATTGTGCTGCATGCTCTGTTGGCCTTCATGCTCCTGGCTATCTTGCCTGGCTTTGCCATGGCTCAGGAAGCCAAGGAAATCCACTCCAATGGCGTCGGCGGCGGTGAATGGTCAGACCCTTCCACCTGGAAGGGGGGCGTTGTTCCCACAGCCAAGGACGATGTGACGGTGACCGCGGGCGACCAGGTCATCTTCAACAAAGACGACAGCACCACGGTGACGTGTAATTCCATCTACATTGATCCCCGCTCCGTGTTGTCATTCAAAAACAGCGACGGTATTAAGGTGATGTCCGTGGCGGGGGCCATCGAGTCTTACGGCGCCATCCGAATGGGCGCCGGTGCATCGCGCACAGACCCCGACGCCAACGGCAGGGCGCAAGACGTCCAGAAGCTCATCATGGTCGGCACGACCGCTGAAAGCCGGTCGATCAAGCTGATGCAGAACGGCTCGATCCTCGTCTACGGCGCGCGCAACAAGATTGAGAATAAATCCAATATCTACATCGGTGTGGCTCCTCCTGCCGCAGGCGCTGCAGTGGTGCCCGGGCTGATCAAAGGCGGCAAATCGAACATGATCGATATTCAGCGCGCCGCGGTGGACAACATCGCCGTCCTCGCCTCGGGCATCGACAACACTGGCTCCAAGGCCAACGAGCGCTTCAACATCACAAGCTGTAACTTCACCGGCTATGCCCGGATCGCCATCGACACCTGCGACACGCCCGTGATCGGCTACAACGACTTCATCCCCGGTGAAGCCGTCGCGCCTGCGGTAGCTGCGATCGCCGTTTCTTCCAGCCCGTTGGCTGACATCAAGGGAAACGTGATCAAGGGGGCATTCACCACCGGCATTCAAGGCAGCGCACAGCCTGACTCCACGGTGATGAATAACACCATTTCCGACTGCACTCAGATTGGCATCTACTGGTATGGCAGCAACGCCATCATCAAGAAGAACACCGTCACCAACGTTCCGACGGCAATGCACCTGACCTCCATGACCGGCGTGGTTGAGGAATCAACCATCAAGGGCGCCAAAGAAGGCATGAACGTCACCAACACGCGCATCCAGGTGACCAACGTGTCGTTTGTCGATCTTGTGAAAGAAACCGGCAAGGCGGTCTCCATCAGCTCGGCCAGCGGGTTATTTCTCAACTGCAATCTCAAGCCGGAAATGTTCAGCGTGTGGGGCGGAAACCCTGATGTACCCGTTCAAACACGCGAGTACATGATCGTGAAAGTCACTTGGCCGGGCATGAAGGAAGGTAAGCCCGCACCCGGCTCGAATGGAAAGGAACTTTGGGTTGAGGTGAATACTCATAACCCCAAGGAACCCGTCAAGCCCGGCATGATGGACCCCAACGTGATCGGCTCACCCGCGAAGGTGAACCTCAATACCGGGTTCACCCCGTTTCCGGACTCCGCCGATGCCCTGGTCGTGAATTCCTGGGGCGTCAGCAAGCCGGGCAAGACGATCGAAGCGCCGGAGTACAAGATCCGGATCGGCGTCGAGCCCGATGATGCGAATTCCAAAGATACGATGAAGATGCTCAAGGAACTTGTGGTCAAGCCCCAGGCCGATTGGTTTCGCCCTTCGCCTGACAACGGCAAGCCCACAGTGGAGGTTGAATTAAAATGAAGACCAGGCAAATCAAAACCAGTGATTCCTTTGTGAAAAAGAGCGGTTGGTCTCGCGTTGCGCTCCTGGGGGCGTTTACGCTGGGCATGGCGCTGGCGATGGCTTCCCCTTCGACGGCGTACGCCCAGGGCCTGCGCCGCGTGGCGTTCCCTCCCGCGGATTCGCCCCCGATCCCGCCTCAGAAGGCCCCTGAACGCACCAGCAACTCCGGTGAAGACACCGGCATTTTGCCTGACTACGGTCCCTCTCAGCGCAAGACCAAGGAAAGCTCTCCGCCGCCGCCCAACAACATCACCCTCTTGACCAAGCTCAAGTACGGCGAACCGCTGGAATACAACGACGGCAGCCGGGTCATCAAATTCGAGCCGTGGGAAAGCTACAAAAACGACGGCGTGACGATCACCGGCGAGGCGACGACACGGCTTGATAACGGCGTGCTCTACCAGTACGACACCAAGGACTTGAAAGCGCCCGAAGGGTTTGACCCCGCGACGATTTCCATCCTCTACATGACCGGCGACTACGACTTTAAGTTCACCGACGCCGAAGTGGTGAACGTGCGCAATTACCTGCTTGGCGGCGGGACGATCATCTTCAACGCTGCCCGCGGGCAGGAAGACTTCAACAACGCCGTGAAGCGTGAAATGAAGCGCGTGTTCAAAGACAAGACATTCATGATGGTCCCGCTGGACCACGCAATCTACAACGCCAAGTACAAGCTCAACACGCTGCTGATGATGGCCAACGGCCAGGCCAAACAGGCCGCGCCTGAAATTCTCTCCATTGATATCGGCACCCGTGCCGCAGCCATCTTGGTTCCATACGGACTGGGCTCGGCACTGGCCGGCCTGGACCCGGGCAGCTACGAACGCCGCGGCAAGCACTACGTCGGCGAATCCGCCAAGCGCATGAGCATCAACCTGATCGCCTACGCGCTGGGCTCCACCAGCTACGGCAAATTCCTCTCGCAGGAATTCCCCACCTATAACGGCAAAACCGCTCCCGGCGATACCCTCAAATTCGCCCAGGTGAAATACGCCGGAAGCTGGGACGTGAACCCCGCGATCCAGAACATGGTGATTCAGGGTGTTTATGAAAACACATCCGACCGCAATGGCCGTCCGGCTATTCAGGTGGACTATACGCCCACCTCGGTCACGCTCGACAGCCCGGACCTTGGTGCGTATCCCGCGATCTTCATGACCGGTCATTACGACTTTAAGCTCACCGATGCGGAAAAAACCGGCCTGCGCGACTACCTCCTTAAAGGTGGCACGCTGATCGTCTCCTCCGCTGCGGGACTCAAGCCGTTTGATACCGCATTTAAGCGTGAGATCATGCAAGTCATCCCCGCCAGCGAAACCGGCGGGGCAAAAGGCTCCTCTGCTGAAGCCTATTTTGTCCCCATCACGCCTTCGAGCCCCATGTTCGCCGGCGGTTGGAACAAAATGGATCGTGTCGAATACACGCCGTATTCAAAGAGCCTGGAACC
This sequence comes from uncultured Phycisphaeraceae bacterium, assembly GCA_964542875.1. Classification (GTDB taxonomy): domain Bacteria; phylum Planctomycetota; class Phycisphaerae; order Phycisphaerales; family Phycisphaeraceae; genus CAZGOM01. Next base: position 62,487 of record CAZIWA010000010.1, on the reverse strand, counting down.
CAACCTGGACTACCCCCGTTTCTACGGCATCTACATCGACGGCCGCCTGGCGGTGATCTACACCCCATACGACCTCCTAAGCGGTGTGAACCGGGAATCCAACGGCTACGCCAAAGGCCTCTCCAACAACGATGCAATGAAGGCGATGATCAACATCGTCACCTACGCGCTGAGTAACTGATCGGTCCACGCGTGTTACTGTTACTCAGAGGCATTGGAAATGTGATGCTGTGTGCACACGGGGGTTGTCATGCCTGCGCCGTTTCAAAAGCACGGTTGGTTTGGCTTCACGGCCACGGTCATGCTGGCCTTGGTTTTGATCAGCCACGCCATTGGGAACATATCGGCTGCGCCTCCTCCGGTAAATCGAATCCTCATGGGTGCGAAGCTCAATTATCAGGAGCTGCCCCAAGGAGCCCGGTCGGATTTCCCCGGGGACATGAAGGCTTGGGAAAAAGAAGCCACCGCGCGTCTTGATGATGGCGTGATCTACATCACGGAAGAACGTACGTTCGATGATGCCCAAGCTTTTATCGCCAATCGGGTTCCCATGCTCTACCTGACCGGTGACGGCGACTTCAAGCTCACCGATGAGCAGCGCCGGAAGCTTGCGAAATACGTCGAGGAAGGGGGGATGATCGTACTCAACAGCACCCATGGTGGCACGTCGTTTACTGCTGCCGCGCGCAGGGAAATGCAGAGCACGCTCAAGGATTCACAGTTCCAGAAAGTGCCCGAAGATCACTCAATCTATGCAACCCGATACAGGCTCGCGTCCGGTACGGTTCTTGAAAATGGCAAAACCCATAATGGGGCTTTTGATCTTGAGATGATCCAGATCAAAGATCGCGCCGCGGTGGTGCTGGTGCCTTATGGTCTTGGCCCGGCGCTCACCGGCCTGGCGCGTGAAGCCTACGACGCCCAAGGAACATATTACCTGGGGGAAACGGGCTATCGGATCGCGATTAACATCGCGGCTTACGCTTTGAACAACGCAGACCTTACCAATGCCATCATCAGGCCGGTGATTGAAAAATGCAAGACGCAGGAATAACCGCTGCGGGTTCCGGCGAGATCTTGTTTAATTCAATTGAGCATCCCTGAGAACCGGTGAACGGGTTGCCGCGTCCAACCCGTGATCTGAGTGTCATTGTTGTTGTGTGTGAAAACCTTTACCGGGAAAGGCGAACTGATGAACAGGCATTTTAAAAGCACGATTGTGCGAGGCATTTCATTAGCGGGAGCATTGGTGGTGGTTGCGATGGCAACAGGGCAGGCGCATGCCGGCCGGGCTGTTGTGTTTCCGCCTGTAGATGCCAAGCCGGTAGACTCGGCGAAGGCGCCCGAGCGCACCACGAATTCCGCTGAGGATACCGGCATTCTTCCCGATGCTGGCCCATCCCAGCAAAAGACCAAGCAGAGTGTTCCGCCGCCGCCCAACAACATCACGCTGATCACCAAACTTGTCTATGGTGAGAAGGCGTATTGGAAGGATGCCAAAGGTGCCATGTGGGAGTTTGAGCCGTGGGAAAGCTTCAAACGCGATGGGCAAGGTCTTACCGATCAGACCACCATCCGCCTGGAAAATGGGATCAAGTACAACTACGACACCGCAGCGCTCAGCAGGGCCGAAGGCTTTGACCCTGTCGCCATGCCGGTGCTGTTCATGACGGGAGATTACGACTTTGTGCTCACCGACCGCGAAGTGGAGAACATGCGCTCCTATGTGCTGGCAGGCGGCACTGTGTTGTTTAACGCAGCGCGTGGGCGCGCTGAGTTCAACGCCGCGGTCAAGCGTGAGATGGCCCGGGTTTTCAAGGACAAACCATTTGTGAGGCTGTCGCTGGATCACCCGCTGTTTAACGCCAAATATCGGCTCAGCAGCATGATCACCATGGCAGGGGGGCAGACGCGCTCCACGCAGCCGGAAGTCTATTCCATGGACATCGGCACCCGCGCCGCGGTGATTCTTGTCCCCGACGGCCTTGGCAGCGCGTTGGCTGGCGTCGCTCCTGGGGAATATGAACGTGGCGGCCGGCATCTGGTGGGCGAATCAGCCCAGCGCATGGCCGTGAACATCATGGCCTACGCCATGGGCGCAACCAATTACGGAAAGTTTCTGGCGCAGGAGTTCCCGGTGTACAACGGCAAAACCAGCCCGGGCGATACGCTTAAGTTCGCTCAGGTGAAGTACAGCGGAAGCTGGGATGTGAACCCCGCGATTCAAAACTCCGTCATGCAGGGGATCTTCGAAAACACCGCCGACCGCAGCGGACGTCCCAGCGTCCATGTGGATTACGCCCCCGCAACCGTGACTTTTGACAGCCCAACCCTGGGGCAATACCCCACTGTGTTCATGACCGGGCACTATAACTTTCAGCTTTCGGAGGCCGAACGCTCGGGCCTCCGGGATTATTTGCTTAAAGGCGGCACCCTGGTCGTCACATCCGCTGCGGGGCTAAAACCGTTTGATACCGCATTTAAACGCGAGATGGCTCAGGTCCTGCCCGCCGCTCCTGGTGCAGGTGATGCCGCCTTTGTTCCCATCAGCCCCAGCGCTCCGATGTTTGCAGGAGGATGGAACAAAGTGCAGCGTGTGGAATACACCCCATACGCCCGAACCATGGAGCCAAATCTTGAATTGCCCATGTTTTATGGACTGTATGTCGATGGTCGCCTGGCGGTCATCTACTCCCCCTATGACCTCATGAGTGGGGTGAATAAGGAGTCCAACGGATACGCCAGGGGGCTTGAAAACAATGACGCCATGCGCGTATTGACCAATGTGGTGACCTACGCGATGACCAATTAAGCAAGCAAACACCCCGGAAAGCGGTTACAAATGGTTACATGCGTGAAAAAATCAAAAAATCGGCTTAAATCGGGCTTGCGAGCCCACCTTCTGAACCGATTTTGAGGTAACCTTCCATTTCATCCGTTGAGAAATACCGGCCGCTCGACGGCTATTAAATTCAGTCCCGCTAATTCAGTAAACTTTCTGCGGTCTTGAACGTCAAACAGAAGTCCCCGGGTGCCGGGGATACACAACCAGGTGCCTTTTTTACTAAAGAAACCACAGAGGACGACAGGCTAGAACATGAGCAAAGAGATTGAAAAGTCACTGGAAGTCTTGAACGCCTACCGCGAAAAGATGATGGAAGAGTTCAGCAAGGTCGTCGTCGGCCAGCAGGACGTGATCGAGGAACTGCTGATCACGGTCTTTGCAGGCGGGCATAACTTGCTGGAAGGCGTGCCTGGCCTGGCCAAGACGCTCATGATCAACACCCTGGCGCAGATCCTCTCGCTGAACTTCAAGCGTATCCAGTTCACCCCTGACCTGATGCCTTCGGACATCGTCGGCACGAACGTGATCGAAGAGGACCACACCACCGGCAAGCGCATCACGGTGTTCGTCCCCGGTCCGATTTTCGCCAACATCATCCTGGCTGACGAAATCAACCGTACACCTCCTAAAACCCAGGCCGCGCTGCTCCAGGCCATGCAGGAAAAGGAAGTCACCTCAGGCGGCAAAACCTACAAGCTTCAGCCTCCGTTCTTCGTGCTTGCCACGCAGAACCCCATTGACCAGGAAGGTACCTACCCGCTGCCCGAAGCGCAGAAGGACCGCTTCCTGCTCAACAGCTTCATCAAATATCCCAAGCTGCAGGATGAAGAGCAGATCGTCATGAAGACGACCGGCAACGAAACCCAGGAAGTCAATGCGGTCTGCGATCGCGACAACCTGATGAAGATTCAGAAGCTGGTTCGCTCCATCCCCGTTTCTCCCCATGTGATGTCCTACGCGGTCGACCTTGTGCGCGCCACGCGCCCGATGGAAGACGGTGTGCCGGCATTCGTGAAGGAACAAGTGGGTTGGGGCGCCGGTCCCCGCGCCAGCCAGGCGCTGATTCTTTCCGCCAAGACTTTCGCCGCCATCCATGGCCGCGCGAACGTTTCCTGCGACGATATCCGGCACCTGGCCAAGCCCGTTCTGCGCCACCGCATCGCGGCCAGCTTCATGGCCGAAGCCGAAGGCGTCAGCACGGACATGATCATCGACCGGCTGGTGAAGGACGTGCCCGAACGCGCCAAGTAAGGAAGAAAGGTAAAAGGGACAAGGTTAAAGGAACAAGTTCAATAATTTAGAACTTCAGCCTTAAAACCTTTGACCTGAGCCTTCGCACTTTCTTGTTTTTACTTGTCCCTTGTCCCTTTTGTCTTGTACCTTCACATGACCCAAACTCCCACGTCATCCAAGCAGGGCCTGATCGATCAGCTCGGCCGGCTGATTGAGAAGATCCGGGCCAAGTTCGGCTCCGGCGGGCCTGCGGCCGATCTGGCCGAGCCGATGACCGCCAACGACCCCCAGCGGTATCTGGACCCGGAAGCGATCGCTCGCTTCGGGCTCAATCCATTTGTGGCCAAGCTGGTGGTTGAAGGCTTCATCAACGGTCTGCACAAAAGCCCGTTTCACGGGTTTTCCGTCGAATTCGCCGACCATCGGGAATACGTCCCCGGCGACGACCTGAAGTACCTGGACTGGGCTCTCTACGCCCGGACGGATCATTACTACATCAAGCGCTATGAGGAAGAAACCAACCTCCGGTGCTATGTGCTTTTGGACAACTCCGCATCCATGGGGTTTGGCACCGGCAAGATCACCAAGTGGGATTACGGCTGCTTCCTCTCCATGTGCATGTCCTACATGATGATCAAGCAGCAGGACGCCGTGGGCCTCACCTTGTTTGGCTCCAAGCCCGGCGTGATGCTGCCGCCCAAGAGCCGAAACACGCACCTGCGCCAGATGATGCAGGTGATGATCAAGAATCCGCCCACCGGCCAGACGGACCTGCCCACCAGCCTCCGGGCGATCATCAACAACTTGAAGCGCCGGGGCATGGTCATCGTGGTTTCCGACCTCATCGACGACCCGGAACAGACCGTCAAGGCACTCAAGATGCTTTCTGGCCACGGGCATGATGTGATCGTGTTCCATGTTCATGATGCCGCGGAACTGGAATTCACGTTCCAGGGCTCCACGCTGTTTCGCGATCTGGAAACCGGGGAGGAGATCGAAGTTGACCCCGTCTCCATCCGCGATGCGTATAAAGCCAAGATGGTGGAAATCGAAGAGTTCTATCGCAAGAAGCTTTCGATGGCCCGGATCGACTATCACCCGATCAATACACGGACCCCTTACGATCAGGCGCTGGCCGCCTATTTGCAGCGCCGTATCGGCACACGGAGATGAGATGCAAGCGTTTGGTTTTTCAATGATCAAGTCCACCAGCGTGCCATGCACTCGTCTGCATAAGCAGCGTGGCGCGCTCACCCGTGGCCCTCATCCGGAGGGCCGTCCATGATTAGTTTTCTTGCCCCCGCAGCGCTGGCTGGGCTTGCGCTTTTGGCGCTGCCCATCATCCTGCACATCTTCAAACCCAAGAAGGTTCGCGAGATTCCCTTCAGCAGCCTGCGCTGGCTTCGCGCCAGCCAGCACCGGCTTTCCCGCCGCATCCAGTGGCACCAGATTCTCCTGTTCCTGTGCCGGTTCCTGATGCTGCTGTTTTTGATCCTCGCGCTCGCCAAGCCGATCATTTCCTCAGGCGGCGAAAACAAGCTCTCCGATAACTTCATCGTCATCGACGTCAGCCGCAGCATGAAGGCCCAGTTCGCCGGTCGCGACCAACCCGTCGAAACCGCCAAGAAGGCCGCTGAGGAAGTCATCGCGCAGATGATGCCCGGCGACCGGACCACGGTGCTCCTCACCGGCACCACCAGCACCGCGATGGGCCCGCTGGCCAAAGACCCCTCTGCCTTCACCGCACGCATCCGCGACGTTAAAGCGGGCTTGACCGACACGGACCTCACCTCCGCGCTGGCCCTGATCAAGCCCATGCTCTCCGACGCGCGCAAGGACAGCGTCGCCAAGATCTACTACCTCACCGACGATCACATCAACAGTTGGTCGCAGGCCCAGATCACCGGTTTCCAGAAGGACATGACCGTCCCTGTGGAAGTGCATGTGATCGAAGTCGGCGCGCTCTCCCCCTTTAACGCCTGGGTGGCCGATGCGAGGCTGATCGAAACCAAGGACAAGCGCACCATCCGTGTGCGCGCCAGCGTCACCGGCCGCGCATCTTTTGAAGCAACCATCATCATCCGCAACATCCCCGGGGTGCCGGAACTGACCAAGAAGGTCAACCTCCAGCAGGGCATGGTGAGTGAGATCGATATCGACCTTCCCCTGGACCGTGCCGCGGACCTGCGTGGCAAGATCGCCACCATCTCGCTGGAACCCGGCGACGGCATGCCCGAAGACGATGTGTACTGGCTGAATCTCGACACCCGCTCGGGCGTGAAAGTGCTTGTCATCGAGCCCACCGGCTCTACGCTGGCCAGCCAGCAATCAGGCTTCCACCTGCGCACGGCGCTTAGCGCTCTGGCCGCAGGCACCGGCAACAAGACTGAAGTCATCCTCCGGGCACCCGAGGCGGTGACCAACGAAGACATCTTCAAGGCCGACGTGGTCTTCATGGTCGATGTGCCCCGCCTCCCCGATGCGGTGCTGACGACCCTTGAAGCCAAGGTTCGCGCCGGCTACGGCCTGGCGATTTTCCTGGGCGAAAAGATCGACCCGACCTACTACAACACCAAGCTGTTTGATCCCCTCAAGCCCAGCGACAGCCTGCTGCCTACGGCCCTTGGCAACAAGGTCATCGTCAACGCCTACGGCCCCACCGGGCTTGAGCGCCTCACCAACATCCAATGGTCGCACCCGATCCTGGCCCCCTTGTTTGACCCCGTCTATGGCGACCTGGCCTACACCGGCATCCGGACGTACTACTCCTTGAACTACAAGGCTGACGACACCTCCGGCCGGCCGCTGGCGCTGGTGGGGGAGAAGAGCCCCTTGATGCTTGAAAAGTCATTTGGCTCAGGCCGGGTGATCCTCTTCAACAGCACCGGTAACGACCTCTGGTCCGACCTTCCCCGTCGCAAGAGCTTCTTGCCCATGATGGACCGAACCATCAACTACCTCGCAGGCGGGCTCATCAAACGCTCCTTTGAAATCGGGGAACTGATCACGATCCCGCTGGCCGACTACAAAGAAGGCGGCAAGGTCGCCGTCATCAGCCCCACCGGCGCTCAGGTGCCCGTGAAGCTCCGGCCCTTTGGCGGCCGAATGGTGCTCCTGATCGATCAGGTCACGGAACTGGGCGTTTACCGGATCCAGATGCCCGACACCGACAAAGAGCCGATCGCTTTCGTGGTGCAGGCAGGCCGCGGCGACAGCAACCTGGAAGTCAACAAGAGCGACCAGCTTCGTGCATGGTGGGCGCCTGACAAGCTTTCCATCGTCCGCGCCGATGAGCAGGGCAAGGTGCCTTCGCTCAACAACCGGATGCTTCTGTGGCCGATCTTCATCGCCGCTGCATGCTTGATGCTGCTCCTGGAAATGTTCCTGGTGCACAAGCTTTGCCCGAAGATGAACCCTGGCATTACGCAGTCCGCCATTGCCGACCATGGCTTCTTCCGCAAACCGGTGACCAGCAAGGAAAATGCCGGCCCCGGCCACGACAAGAGCCGAGGCATGTGACCCTGAGCCGCTTGCACAGGAACCCAGGACCTTTACAGACCTTTTAAGACCCCAGACCACAAAAGTCGAACGATGTTTAAAGACCTCACATTCAATTACATCCCGATCCTGCCCTTGTGGGCGATTGCCGGCGTCGGCGTTGTCGGGCTGGCCCTGCTCATCTGGGGCTCCATCCATCTGCGCCAGAAGCTGGTGCCGGCCAAATGGGTCGCCATCCACTTCGTGTTGCGCGTGCTCGCCTTGGCTGTGTTTCTTGTCTGCCTGCTGCAGCCGGTCATCGGCTTCACCAGAAACGTGGCGCTCAAGCCCGATCTCCTGGTCCTGGTCGACACCTCCGAAAGCATGGGCATCAAGGATCAGGCAAGCGACAAGAGCCGGTTGGATTATGTCCGCAATGGGATCAACTCCGGCCTGCTTTCCAAGATGGAGAGCCGGTTCAACGTCATGCTCTTCTCGTTTGATAAGACTTCCCGGCCCGCCAACAAGGAAGAGTTGGCCAACCTCAGCGCCAACGGCACCACCACCCGGTATGCCGAAAGCGTCCGAGGCGCCTGGGACTTCTATCAGCAGGATGTTTCCTCCCGTGATATCACCAGCACGCCGCCCGTTCGCGCCGTGCTCGTCAGCGACGGCGAAGACCTCAGCAACGAAGACAGCGTGAAGGTGGCTCAGGATCTCGGTCTGCCGATTTACACCCTCGGCCCGGCTCAGCCCAAGTCTGAAAATGCTCCCGCTAACATCGTCGTCTCCAGCGTGCAAAGCCCCCGGCGCGTGCTGCTGGGTTCCGAATCGCGCATCCTGGCGACCATTCGCCAGAAGAACATGGACAACAAGCCTCTTGAGCTTGTGCTGATGGAAAACGGTAAAGAAGTGATGGTGCAGAACGCCACCTTCCCGTCCGGCGTCAACGAACGCCAGATTCGTTTCCATCATCGTCCCACCGAGCCGGGCTTGAAGGTTTATGAGTTCTTCGTCCGTGAAAAAGACGCCCCGGCCAACCCCGCCGTCAAGCCTGCTCCCGCATATCGTCTGAGCATCAATGTGATGGATGACAAGCATGAAGTGCTGCTCATTCAGGACACCTGGCGCTGGGACTTCAGGTACATCCGCCGCGTTCTGGAAAATGACCCCAGCTTTGCTTTCACCGGTTTCCTCCGGCGTGGCGGCGGGGCGTATGTCCAGGCCGCGGAGCCCGACCGGCGCGTACGCGTCGGCGGCTTCCCTGAAAGCCAGGGCGAACTCGAAGGCTTCGATACCATCATTCTCTCCGGCGTCGACTACGCCAACATGTCCCGGCGCACCGCCAACGCCATCTACCGCCTCGTGGTCGAAGACGGCAAGTCGCTCGTGGTCATCGCTGACTCCAACATTGGCACCGTGGTAAAAGTTCCTCAGATCTACCTCCTTCTCCCTGTGGACTTAAACCCCCAGGTGGCGGGTCAGGCGATCGACGGTCCCATCGCCGTGCACGTGACCCCCGAAGGTTTGAGCTCGCCTTTCTTCTTCACTCCGCAAGGCAATACCGACAAGAGCATCTGGAAGAATCTCCCCGCATTGGGCGATATCTTCCCGGCGATCAAGAAGCGCCCCGGTGCCACCATCCTGCTCGAAGCGCACGATGAAAAGCGCGAATTGATGAACGCCTACGGCTGGGCCATCGTGATGGCCGAACAGACCGTCGGTCGCGGCCGCGTGCTCTACATCGGCACCGACACCCTCTGGCGCTGGCAATCGCTGGCCCGCATCGGGCCCAACTCCGGGCTGACGCCTTACGAGCTCTTCTGGCAGCAGGCCATGCGCGCCATGACCCCCGCCCGCTCCAGCACAGGCGGCGTGTACGTTGAACTCCAGACCAATCGCTCCAAGTACGAAGCAGGCCAGAAAGTTCAGGTCCGGGCAAAAATCGAAAACACCCGGCCCCTTGACCGGCCCGTGATCGAAGCCAATGTGCTCATGCCTGACGGCCAAAGCCTTCCCCTGGGCTTTAGCGCCCACCCGACCGAAAAGGGCGTCTATCTCGCGGAGTTTGAGCCCACCAAGGAAGGCCAATACCGTCTGACGGCCCAAGTGGTCACAGGCGGCAAGACCATCGCCGACACCGTCACCGCCATTGACGTTGACGCACCGCGCGGCGAGCGCAACAGCATCGATGTGAATCTGGCCAATCTCGCCCGCATCGCCGATGGCACCGGCGGCAAGGTGATCGACGTCAACAACAGCGAAACCTGGCCCGTGGTCGATAACGCCAACGAAGTCCGCGCCGACAGGCGCTTTAGCTGGCGCCTGTGGGACAACTATTCGTTGTTGATCCTCCTCTGCGTCATCTTCGGCGTGGACTGGACCATCCGCCTGCTTCGCGGGTACGTGTAAGCCAGGGGTCTGAGCCATCGATCGCACGCCAGAAACCGCGCTATCACTACAACGCTGAAACCCGCAATTCTGGGTGGCATGCTCTCGTCCGCGTGAGCATGTCTTCCTCTTGATCTGCGCCTTTTCCTAAGGGCCAAAGGCCTGGCTTTATGACAACCAGGGTCGCAGTGGTTCTGCCTGCGCAAATAAAAACCACCGACCGCCCGGAAGGGGACAGGCGTGGGTGTGACATGCCGGCCGATGTTTACCGGCTTGGGCTGCAACCCACCCCCGGCCCTCCCGGGAGCGTCGGCGCTCGGCGGCGCACCGGAAGTTACGCCGCATGTTTAGTGGTGGATGCAGTGGCCAGGGAAAGCATCTGATGTGCTTCATGAGAGATGGGCATTTCTTCCAACGTGGCTCGAAGCTGGGAAAGCGCCAGGTCGGTTTGCGCATCTTCATCGCCGCCCAGGAACAGCAGCACCATCGCAGTGGTGAGTTGCCTGTCCTGCCGTGTCCGGTCTTCAGGATGGGCAAAGAGGCAGTCTTCCTGGCTGCGCATGGCGCCAAGGGCGTGGATGGCCTTGCGTTTGATCGTCCGAAGGTCCGCAAACCGGGCGTCCATCAGAGAGGCCTTGCGGGCGTAATCCCGGCACCAGTGGGCAAGCACGCCAATCACCGCTGCGGTGGCCAGCGGGCAATGGTGGAAGCCGCCTTCGGGGCTTTGCCGGTCAGTAATGAAGCCGAGCATGGCCTTGCCGGTAACTCCAGGCATCGATGAAAAAGATTGATCAAGCACCCGGTGCAGACCCAGCGCGATCACGCCGGCGGGGGCCTCCTCCAGCCGCAGTTTCACTTGGGCGGGCAGGGGCAGATGGTTGCGTGAAATCTGGGTAAGCAGGTTGCCAAAGCGTTCCTGGGTGAAGAGCCGGTCGATGAGCGAGATGGTCAACATGCGTTAGCTCCTGTGAATGAGTGCTTGAATAATATTAGGGTATTGATCGGGTGATGTCAATAGAAATGTACGGTAAATATTAGGGTGTTTGTTTGGGCATTTAAACACCGAGTTAAAAAGGGTTTGCATTGTTTTGAGAAGGCCTGTGTTATCATGGAAACGGAAAAATAAAAGGGGGCTGCGGGCCTCCTGAATGGCGCCGTTTGCGGAAGGGTTTTTATGATGCTTGCGCCCCTTCGTTGGTTGACGGTTCTGGTTGGGCTGTGCGTGCTGCCTGGCTGTGGAACGGGCATCGGCCCGCGCTCGATCGGCAATGAACGGATCATCTACAACGAGGTCCTGCGCAAGACTCAGGATGAGCAACTGCTCCTAAATCTGGTCCGGCTGCGCTACAACGACACCACGCAGTTTCTGGACCTGGGTTCCGTGGTTGCCCAATACGGCGTGGAGACACGCAGCAACATGGGCGTGCAGGGGGGTATTAATGGATTTTTCGGCGGCGCTGCTCCGGATGTGGGCCGAGGCGCCGCGGGTGTTGAAGTCTCGTACCAGGAACGTCCGACGGTGACCTATGCCCCGCTTCAAGGGGAAAAGTTCGCCAATCGAATGCTCACGCCGATCCCGCTTGAGGTGATCGTGCTTTTGACCAACTCAGGCTGGAGCATCGAACGGCTTTCCATGATTTGCATTGAGCGGGTCAACCAGTTGGAAAATGCTGCTTCCGCTTCGGGCCCTACACCGGAAAGCGCACCGGACTACACGAAATTCCACGAATACACGCTGGTGCTGCGCACGCTGGTGAAGCATCAATTGATTCGCATCCATGGCGAGCCTCTTCCCGGCGAAGACGACAACCGCACGCCTGCTTTTGGTGAAAGCGGTCGAATCGGCGAGGGCAAACGCATCGTTTATCTCATCGTGCTCCCAACGCAGGACCCTGTGCTGGAAGAACAATGCAAAAAGTTCATCTCGCTTCTTGGCCTCCCGGAAGGAACCCGGAAAATCAGGCTCACCAAATCCTTTTATCCCATGAGCGCCGAGACCATGGCCATCCGGTCGCGTTCATTGATGGGCGTGCTCTACTTTTGCTCTCAGGCGGTGGAAGTGCCCCAGGAACATGAAGCCAGCCACTTGGCCAGGGTCACCCGCACGCCTGACGGGGACTCGTTTGACTGGGGTAAAGTCCATCGCGGATTGCTGAAGATCAAGAGTTCCAAGAAGGAGCCTCCAGGTGACATGCTCAAGGTGAATTATCGGGGCTACTGGTTCTACATCGATGATTCGGACCCGGATTCCAAGGCGACGTTCAGCCTGCTGCAGCTTTTGTTTTCGCTGCAATCCACCGCAGGGCAGGAGCGCACGCCGCTCTTGACGATTCCGACGAATTGACGGGCCATGCTGAGGAGTACATGGCGCTCATTTTGTGTGGATTTGTTGTTTTTTAGCAGAAGCGATATCACGGATCGGCATACGTAAATGTCTTTCGTAATCACAACTTACGGCATATGATCAAGTCACCGGGTTGCGTAAGTCTTGGGTTAAAGCATTTCGTTCCTGCCAAATCAGAGTGTGCCTATGTCGCTTTTGCGCCCGTCAGTCAATACGTCGATGCGTGGTTTTACATTGATCGAGATGCTCGTGGTGATTTCCATCATTGCGGTGCTGGTGGCTTTGCTGGTGCCATCCCTAAGCTCGGCGCGCGCTCAGGCGCGGCAGCTTCGATGTTTGGCAAACCTCCGACAGCACGGCATCGTGATGGCGGCGTACTGCAACGACCAGCGCGACACCGCGTTTCCGTGGACCACCCGCTTTTCAGCCGATTGGATGATCCGGTTGGCCCCTTACCTGGGCTGGCCCAAAGACCCGTGGCTGCTTTCAGACCGCGTAGGTTTTTCCAACTCTGCCGACAAGATGCTCCCGGTTTTCAAATGCCCCGAAGCGGCCATGGCAGCGGAGGATGTCACCCCCATCTACTACGGCGGACATTACGGCATTAATTTTGAACTCACCACAGCGCGCAGCACCGGCGCCATGTACTGGCCCAAGCGCCGGACCTTGACGCAGATCAGGAGTAATACCAGCCTGATTCCGCTGACATTTGACTGCTGGGAATACACGCCCATCAGTGAATTCGGGACTTACGATTCCACGCTCTCAGGCCCGCTGCGTGTGCGCGGGCACGCCCAGCGGACGGTGATCAATACGCTGTTTATCGATGGTCACGCCGAGAGTCTGAAAAAAGGCCAGCGCATTGATCTGTGGTGGTTTGACGGCTCGCGTCCCAATGGTGTGACGCTGGACCTGGGCTCCGCCGGTTGGTTTTAAAAAGCCCGGTTTCAGCGTTCAGTCCCGGCCCTGGCGCATCTGGTCCTGAATGGTTGTTCGATAGCTTCGCGGGCTTTGCCCGGTGAATCGCTTAAACATGCGCGTGAAGTGAAAGGGGTCGCGAAAGCCGACTTTGTGGGCGATGTCCTGCACCTGGTCGCCGGTGGAGAGAAGAAGCTCCTGCGCGCGTTTGAGCCGTATGCGTGTGAGGTAATCCAGCGGGCTCTGGCCCGTGGCATCGAGGAACAGTGAATGAAACCGCGAAGCCGAGAGACCGGTGAGGCTTGCCAGCTCGTCACGAAAGATCGGCCTGGCCAGTTGGTCGCGCATGAACTTGAGCACTGGAAGCAGCCGCGTGATTTTGTCGAGCGTGGAGAAGGCCTGTGGCCGAACAGTGCAGTATTTCACCACGAGGCTCAGCATTTGCGTCGACAGCAGCCGGCGGCGCGTGACGGTTTGAATGACCGATTCTTCCGAAGGAGCGAACGTGGTTACCAGGCCTTGATGGATTTGGCGTATTTCGCGTCCCGCTTCCACCGGCACCGCGTAGGGAGACTGGATGAATTGAAAGAGGTCCAGTTCGCCCAGAAGCTTGAAATGAAAGTGAGACCAGTGGTAGGGCCAGCCGCCCGGCTTGGCGGGCGTCACCCGGTACGCGGTGTCTTCCGGGAGGATGTATCCGCCCTGGGCAGGGACAAAGACGGATGGCTGGTTGTGCGGCTCCATCTCCAGATCGCACTCGGCGCTTTGGCCGATCACGGTGTACGGCTGCGAAAGGCGCGGAGTGCGCACATTGGCGATGTTGGTTCCCGCGCGCAGGCACGTGACCACCAGGGATGCTTCCAGTAGTGCGGCCAGATCGATGGCATTGGGCATGGATTGCACTTTCCGACAGGTATTCAGGACGCAGGTTTATGGTATCAGAGTCTGGGATCGCGTAAAAAGTAGACATCACAAACCGGTCCATGCCCATGGGTCGGGTTCCAAACCCAGGAGAATAAATCATGACGCAGACGACCACAGCCCAGCCTCTCGCACAGCCCCAGCAGCCTCGCCCCGTGTTCGGCGGTGTCACACTGGAAGATAAGTTTCTCTTCGACATGCAGGGGTTCATCATCCTCCGCGGCGCCATCGCCCAGGACGATGTCCAGACCCTGCTTTCCGAAGTTCAGCGGCAGGAAAAACTCGAACATGATGACAGCCGCTGGCGCAAAACCCGGCCCGACGGCCGCATCGGCCAGCCCACCAAGCACACGAATCCCGGCTGGGTTCGGCTCAACGGCATCCTGCGTATGAGCAGCGTGTTTGATCGGCTTATCGATTACCCCACCGTATTCCCGTATCTTCAGGAATTCATGGGCGATCCTCAGGTGGCCAACACTTGGTCCATCACCAAAACCATGGGCAACGACACCGGCGAGTGGCACCGGGGCATTGGCCCTGACCTCTACAGCGTGCGCAACGGGTTCATCCGCACGCGCATGCTCAACACGGTTTATTTCCTGACCGAAAACGGCCCCGACGACGGCTGCATGCTGGCCATCCCAGGCGGACACAAGTCCAATTTCGATCTTCCCTTTGGCCGGTATAAAGGGCTGGACATGCCCGGGTCCGTCCGCATCACCGGTCAGCCTGGCGATGTGCTTATTTTCTCCGAAGCACTTCTGCACAACGGCCTTGGCAACACTTCCGGGCGCACCCGGACCAACATCTATTACAACTACGTGAACAAAGACTACAACGTGATGACGTACTCGCCTGAGCACAACTTCCATTTCGCCATGCCCCCCAGCGTGCGCGCCCGGTTTACCGACCAGCAAAAGCGCGCCAGCGGTTGGATGGAACACGCGCAGACAATCGAGTGATCATTGCGGATTCTTGAAGTAAAAGAGCCTCATGCGCCCAGCAGTTGCTGGCGCATGAGGCTTATTTCATTGGGAAGGCGCTGGAAGATGACCAGGAGGGGTACTCACCGGCCTTCGTAATAGTCGAAAAGTTCAAGGGTGGCGGTGGTCAGCGGGTTATTGGCCGTGTTGTACGGATAAAGGTTGCTGCTGCCTTCGGCGACGCCGGGGGCATTGCCGGAGTAGGTGATGGAGAAATAGACTGCGGGACGATAGCCGCCAATGTCTTTGCCGCCGAACTTCACATGGCCGTCCTGGAACGCGATGTTGAAGCCGTCGCCGTGCATGTACATCTTGCGGCCTTCGGGGAAGGCCGTGGAGTTGTAGTCGTAGTATTCGCGCTCTACGAACATCACGTTGCCGGGGTTCCAGTCATCGGTGCGCTTGGCCTGCTTTTTAGCCTGATAAGCGACCGCATCATGCCGGAGCCAGCCGCGGTAGATGTAGCTGGTGATGCCCGTTTGCACGCAGTCCCAGTTGGCGCCGTAGGGGTTGGTGCCGGAGTAGAGCTTCTGCTCTCCGAACGCCGTGGTGATGCGCGAGAGCGCCTTGTACTGGTTTTCTTCCCATTGAACCTGGCTGACGCTGTGGTCGCGGTAGCGTGGGGCGTCAGGGCAATCCAGGAGCGTGACCTTGGCCCGCTGCATGTAGGCGGCGCTGGTGGATGCCATGGTGGGGATGGCCGGGATGTACCCCATGTAGTAAGCCGCCCCCACGCCGGTGGGGAAGACGCGCGGGTTGACGCCGGGGTTCTCCGGGCACCCATCGCCCGCGGCGCCGACGGTGAGGTTGGCGATGTTGGGCGACCCCATCCAGCCCGAGAGACGCGCGTCCATGCCGTGACGGGAATTGGGCATCGGCAGCACGCTCTTGTTGTCGGAGGTGTACATCGCCATGGCCTTGGCGATCTGCGCCATCTGCGTTGAGCAGACAACCGTCCGCGCCTGGGCGCGCGCATTGGAGAGCGAGGGCACCAGCATGGTGATGAGCACCGCGGTGATGGCGATGACGATGAGCAATTCCACGAGGGTGAATGCCGCTTTGTGGGACCGTGATTTGAAGTGGGGGAGCAGCATAGCGCGCATTGATCAGGCCTTTGTCCCTGGCCTCAAGGAAGGCGGGCAGGGAAGGTATGTTTTTGAACCGGGCATACGGAAAAGAAAGGAATGATCTTATTGTTATGACAATACGTGAAGCTGTCAATAGCTAATGCCCGGAAGGCTGACGAATTTACGCGGCTGGGAAAAACAGTCATGGATCTTTGGCTGTATCACATGTAAAAACTTTTCTTGACAGCCCTAAAGTGCCGGATATGATCTGGCCATGCAACAGTCCTCGCTCCTTCTTGGCCTTCTTACCCACACCGAGCTTCTTAGCTCGAATGTTGGATAGGTGCGCCTCGGCGAGACTTAAAGTCACAACCGATCTAAAATGGCCGCCCTGTCCAACAAAGACAGGGCGGTTTTTTTGTATGGGTATGTAGGACGGTTTGCGCATCAGAGCCCGGGCAGTGTTGCCCGGGACACAATGGAGTAGGGGAGTCAGTCTCCCCAGTCAGCCTTCAGGAGTTTGGCCACCATGACCGACGCGACTCAAAATGTCCGGATCTTCGACACCACCCTGCGCGACGGCGAACAATCGCCCGGCGCCAGCCTCAACCGCAATGAAAAAGTCGAGATCGCACGGCAGCTTGAGTTGCTCGGTGTGGACATCATCGAGGCCGGCTTCCCTATCACCAGCCAAGGTGACTTTGAATCCGTTCAGGCCATCAGCGATATCCTGTCCAACTCCGTTGTCTGCGGCCTGGCCCGCAGCGTGCCCAAGGATATCATCCGGGCCGGCGAAGCCTTGAAGAACGCCAGGAAAAAACGGATCCACATCTTCTGCGCCACCAGCAAGATCCACCGTGAGCACAAGCTGCGCAAGGCCATCGAAGAAATCATCAAGATCAGTGTGGACTCTGTGAAGCTGGCCAAGGACTACGTGACCGACATCGAATTCAGCCCCGAAGACGCATCGCGTACGGAGCTCAACGTGCTGGTGGACGTCACCGCGGCGGTCATCGAAGCCGGCGCCACCACCATCAACCTGCCGGACACCGTCGGCTACGCCGTGCCGGAAGAATACGGCTACATCTTCAAGCACCTGCGCGAGAAGCTGCCCGTCATCGACCAGAAGGGCATCATCCTGTCTGCGCATTGCCATAACGACCTGGGCCTGGCCGTCGCCAACTCCCTGGCCGCGGTGGTCAACGGTGCGCGTCAGATCGAGTGCACCATCAATGGCATCGGCGAACGCGCCGGCAACTGTTCGCTGGAAGAAATCGTCATGGCGATGAAGACCCGCGCCGACTACTACAAGGGTTTCAACAACAACATCGTCACCAAGAAACTCTTCCCCACCTCCAAGATGGTCTCCACCTTCACCGGCCTGCACGTGCAGCGCAACAAGGCCATCGTCGGCGAGAACGCCTTCGCCCACGAATCGGGCATCCATCAGGACGGCATCCTCAAGGAGCGCTCCACGTACGAAATCATGGACCCGCTGGACATCGGCCTGCCGGAAAATAAGCTGGTGCTGGGCAAACACTCGGGCCGCCATGCGTTCAAGGACCGCGTCCATTTCCTGGGCTTCGCGATCGACGACAAGTCGCTGGATGCCGCGTTTGAAGCCTTCAAACACCTGGCCGACAAGAAAAAGAGCATCTACGACGAGGACATCGAAGCGCTGGTCAACCAGAGCACCAAGAACGAGCGGCAGTTGTGGGAACTGGTGAAGTTCCACGTCACCTCCGGGTCGGAAGTGGAAGCCGTCGCGATGGTCACCCTGCGTGACTCGGCAGGCGTCGAGCAGCGCGAAGCGGCCGTCGGCGATGGTCCCATCGACGCGGTTTATTCCGCCATTCAGCGCATCACACGCATTTCGACCGATCTTCTTGACTTCGAAACCCGCGCCGTGACCGAAGGTAAGGAAGCACAGGGCGAATCCACCGTACAGATCCGGCATAACACCCGGACGGTGCGCGGCCGCGGGCTCTCCACCGACGTCATCGAAGCGGCCATCCGCGCGTACCTCTCGGCGATCAACCGGATCAAAACCACCGACGCCAAGAGTGTGCCCGCCACCAGCGCGACCAACCCTTGATCTAAAGAAAAGTCTTGGGTTTCCCGGGATGCTCTGACAGGTAGGTCGGATTAGCGGTCCGCCGCGTAATCCGACCTGCCGTTGGATATTCCTGTACGCAACAAAATGTCGGATTACGACCAAGACGTCGAAGCCGACTTACAAAAGAAGTTCGAATTTCATCAATACCAACCCCGTCTGCACCCGCAAAAAACGGGCAGGCGGTTTATTTGGAGCAAACCATGTCCGTCATCAAGCCTTTCATGTTTACCATGCGTGACGACCGCAATGTCTTCATCCGCAGCATCACCCCCGACGATGCGCAAAATGTGCTGGATTTCCTGGCCCAGGTCTTTCGCGAATCCGACAGCCTCATCAATCTGCCCGGCGAGTTCAACCTGACTGCGCAGGAGGAAGTCGCCTTCATCCAGCGGCTCACCCAAGACTCCGCCTCGGTCATGATCGGCGTCTTTGACCAGGGCCGCTGCATCGCCGTCTGCAACGCCCACCCCATATTGGGCAAAGCCAAGATGCGGCACCACGCCACCTTTGGTATCTCCATTCTCGCCGATTACCGCGGCGCCGGCCTGGGCGCTCGCATCATGCGCACCTTGTGCGACTGGGCCGACAACCACCCCTTCATCGAAAAGCTCACCTTGGGCGTGATGGCCGACAACCCCGTCGCCATCGGCCTCTACAAACGCTTCCACTTCGTGCAGGTGGGGCGCTTGTCCCAGCACTTTCGCCAGCCCGACGGCCGCTATGTCGATGACATCCTCATGGAGCGCTATCGCCGCGTGCCGATGGCGAATCTGGCGATGCCCAATTGATCTCTCATCAATTATCCAGACCGGCGATGCTGTGCTTATAACGCCAGCCAAAAAGCTTGCCGGTGACAGAATAATTAATCCCAAACGGCGCGATGTCCCGGTCGTAGTCGATCCAATGCCCTGATCCATCCGCCTGCACGACGTTGACACCCTGGCCTGAGTGCCGGGCGTAGTTTTCATACGCCACATTCATCCAGTTCTTGGCCAGCGTCGATCGGATGGCCTCGTAGGCTTCCACGCCCACATCGCTTGGGCGATACGGCGTAAGCACGCACATGAGGATCGGCGTGACCGTCGCATTGCGCACGATCCGAAAGTCCGTCCGCCGGTACCGGCCCCAGTGTCCGGGATTGTTGGGGCTTACAAACGGCGCGGGATTGGCGTAACCGTAGCCGGTTTGAAGGGTCGGGTTGAGCCCGTAGGTTACATAGGGAGCACCAGGGTTTTGATACGCATCGGTCGATCCTGTTGCGTTGAAGTTGGCAGGTCCATGCGGACAGCCGCCTTTGTTGGTGAAGACGCCTTTCCCGGAGTATGCACCCGCCGCGTTGACCTGGTGTCCCGCTTCGTAACCGCTTTTCACCAGGACGGCGTGGTAGGGGAGGCCGCCGGTGCTGCCAGGGTAGAACTGGCGCCAGTCCATGGTGTAGGCATCCACGCAGATGCTGGCCTGACGTGCCCCGGAAAGGCATTTCAGGCGGTTAGCTGTTTCGCGAGCACCTTTAAGCGAGGGAAGCAAAATGGAAATCAGCCCCGCGGTTATGGCGATCACCACCAGCAACTCGATCAACGTGAACCCATGTTTGGAATTTGCCATGCAACCCTCGTTGGACAGATCAGATAGGAACCAACTCGCGGCCAAGTCCGCGTGCGTCAGTTAAAAGCCAGTGTCTCCAAGTTAGGGCTAAATCCTCGCAACAGCCATCGCCGGTGTTGGTACGCGGCATCACTTCCTTGGTATAAATCTGACATGAAATGGCAAGACATCCGATATCGACTGCCCTTAGGCGCAGGTATTCGACTCACCCGCGTGCAGGAGGGGCGGCACGACCAGCGGCCCATGGCGCACATTTCATTGCCCAACCATTGGTACTTTCACCTTTACAGCTATCGCGCTGACCTGACCGTAAACGGCGCACGCATTCCCATTCGCCCGGGTTATTCGGGCATCATCCGCCCCGGCGACAAGGTTCACTACCGCTGGTTCGCCCTTTCGACGCACCTGTTTGCGCACTTTGAGCCCATTGATCCCAATTCCCAGTCCGTCGCCATTCCCGCGATGCAGGATCTTGGAGATCGTTTTGATGAGATTGCGCGTCGCCTGGATGTGGCGATCCGGTGTTTCCCTTCGCAACCCGGGCGCGCCGCAACACGCGTGTGCGACATCCTGTGGGACATCGCTTTGCCTGAGCAGGGGCCCGCAGTCGCCTGGGAAAGTGCGCCCAATCCCATCATCAGGGCCGCATGTCAGCACATTGAACAGTGGCTCGAAGACCGGATCACAGTCGCAGAAATCGGTCGCAAGGTGGACGTCACCCCGAGTTACCTCACCCGGCTGTTTCGTCTGCACCTTGGCACCACCGTGCTGGGGTATGTCCGTCAGCGCCGTGCCGCACGCGCGCGTTATCTGCTCACACATTCGTCATTGCCGCTGAAGGCAATCGCTACGCAGGTGGGCCTGCCGGACCCGCACCATTTCAATAAAACCATCCGGCGCGAATTTGGCGTTTCACCCAGCCAGATGCGTTTGCATGGCTTGCGCGGGTGAGCTTTGAGGCAACACATAATCCAGAAACATCAGGAGGCCCGCGGAATCCGCGGGCCTCCTGCTTTTATCGCATCATTCGACGATCCTGCTTACATCCGTGCATTTTGCCGGCCGTCATGCCCGTGTCCGGTGAGGTCCGGCTTGTTTTTCACGGGCGACTTCTTCACCGGCTTTTTCACGGGCGGCTCAACCCCCAGCGCCTCATGCAGCACCTGCTCGGCCTGGGAGACGAACTTGAACTCGCACTTTTTCTTCACGGTCGGGTGGACGTCTTCCATGTCCCGCCGGTTTTCTTCCGGCAGCAAAATGGTGCGTACGCCGGCGCGCATCGCAGCGAGGGTTTTCTCCTTCACGCCGCCGATGGGCATCACGCGCCCGCGAAGGGTGATTTCACCCGTCATCGCCAGGTGCTGCTTCACGGGTTTGTTCAGCAGCAGCGACGCGATCGCGGTGTACATTGCGATGCCGGCGCTGGGGCCGTCTTTGGGCACCGCGCCCGCAGGCACATGGATGTGCAGGTCCTTGTCGGCCAATTGGCGTGAATCAAAGCCGTAGTCCTGCGCACGCGACTTAAACAGGCTCAGCGCCGCCGTGGCGGATTCCTTCATCACATCGCCGATTTGGCCCGTGAGAATCACGCCACCCTTGCCGGGGTAGAGCGCAGCCTCGATGAAAAGAATCTCGCCGCCCACGGGCGTGTAGGCCAGTCCGATCACCAATCCGGGGGTGGTGATCTTCTCGTCGCTTTCACGGAAAAACTTTTCCGAACCCAGCGTTTTGCGCACGTGCTTGGCGTCGATGGTGTAGTGCGTGCCCGCGGGAATGATTAATCCATTGCCCTTAGGCTTTTTCTTCTTGTTTTCAGGCCGATCAGGGCCCGGGGTATCGCTGACGGGCGTTTCCTGGGTTTCCTGTTTTGTCACGGGAATGGGTTTGGCCACATGGGCGATTTGCGAAGCCACTGAACGACAGACCGAGCCGATTTGACGCTCAAGTTCACGTACGCCGGCCTCGCGTGTGTAGTCAGCAATGACCTTTCGGATGCCCGACGGCGTCCACAGGCAGTGGCTGCGTGAGAGCCCGTTTTCCTTAAGCTGCCGGGGCACCAGGTACCGCTGGGCGATCTGCAGCTTGTCTTCGTCGGTGTAGCCGGGGATATCGATAAGCTCCATCCGGTCCAGCAAAGCAGGGGGGATGTTGCCCACGTAGTTTGCCGTGGCGATGAAGATCACCTGCGACAAGTCGTAGGGCAGGTCCAGGTAACGGTCGACAAACGCGTGGTTCTGCCGGGGGTCAAGCACTTCCAGCAGGGCGCTGGCCGGGTCGCCCCGGAAGTCGCTGCCGAGCTTGTCGATTTCGTCGAGCATCATGATCGGGTTGGCCGTGCCGGCCCGACGCAGTTCCTGAATGATGCGTCCGGGCATGGCTCCGATGTACGTGCGCCGGTGCCCGCGGATTTCCGCTTCATCGCGGATGCCGCCAAAGGAGAGCCGTGCGAACTGCCGGCCCAAGGCATCGGCAATCGACTGGCCAAGGCTCGTTTTGCCCACGCCAGGCGGCCCCACCAGGCAGAGGATCGGGCCCCGGCCTTCAGGGTTGAGCTTACGCACGGCGAGATATTCAATCAGCCTGCGCTTGACCTTATCCAGATCAAAATGATCCCGGTCAAGGATTCTCCGGGCGCGCTCAAGGTCCAGATTATCCTGGCTCTTGTTGGACCACGGCAGACCGGCGATGAGCTCCAGATAAGTGACGATCAGCGAGTGCTCCGGGCTGGCCGCGGGGATGTTCGCCAGCCGGCCCAGTTCACGCTCGGCTTCATCCATCACCTTCTGAGGCGGGCTGGCCTTTTGAAGCTTTTCACGCAGTTGCTGAACTTGCGAATTTCCACCTTGCTCGGTGTCTTCGCCCAATTCTTTTTGAATGGCTTTGAGTTGTTCGCGCAGGTAATACTGTCGCTGCGTGTCGCCAATGGAAGACTGCACGTCCTGCTGGATCTTTTGCTGCAGCTTCACGATCTCAAGCTGCGTGGACACATGATGATGCACCAGGCGCAGGCGCTTGGCGATGTCGGTTTCTTCCAGCAGGTCCTGCTTGGCTTGAATGTCCAGGTTGAGGTTCGCCGCCAGGAAGTCGGCCAGGTTGCCCGGCTCGTCGATGTTCATCAGCACGGTCTGGGCTTGTTCCGGCGCGTTAGGGGCCATTTCAATGAGCTGCCGTGCAGATTCCCGCAACTGGTTCACCGCGGCCTGGAAGTTCTTCCCCGTCGCGGCGGTGTCGGCCAGCGTCTGCACCCGGGCGCGCAGGTACGGCTTGGTCTGCGTGTATTCCTTCACCTCGATCCGGCGCAGCCCGTGGATGATCAGCGAAACGGTGTCATCCGGCTGCCGGATGAGCTTCAGCACCATCACCGCCGTGCCGACTTTGTAGAGCTGGTCGGGCTCGGGGTCTTCGTCTTTTTCTTCTTTTTGCGTCAGAACGCCGATGATCTTGGACTTGGGAAGGTTTTCATCCAGAAGCTGGCGGCTGGCGTTTCGGCCAATGGTCAGCGGCATCACGGTGCCGGGGAAAATCACCTGGCCACGGATGGGCAAAATAGGCAGCACATCGGGAATGCTGGGTGCAGTCACTCCCGGCTGGCCCGGGATGATGCCTGAGGGCATGGGGTTGCCTTCCGGGGGTTTATCCAGTGAAGTCATTTCCGCGGGGAGGATAAGCTCCTCAAAACCGCCTGATTTATTGTTCTTCCGGCTTGCCAAAACCGGCTCCTTTTCTGATCTTGCAATCTATTTTGAGTCGCTTTTAGGGAAGCATTGCTGTGAGTCGCTGCGACTGCTTCATTCAATGCACGTGGGAGGGAAATTGCCACCGGGCCTGAAGAATGATTCTGAGGATTTATCCTCGGATGGATTTTGGCCCGGGTCTGGCGATGGGGACTTTCAGCCTGAGGATGCCGTCTTCATAGTCCCATGTCATTCGCCGGTTGCTGACGGCGAAAGGGAGGTCCACCAGCCGGCAAAACGGGCCATGGTCGATCTCCATGGCCAGGATGCGCACCTGGGCCTGCACACCCGTCAGCTTGGGTTCCGGTGCCAGCCGCACGCCTCGGATCATCACCCGGAAGGATTCCACGCTGATCTGCACCGTCGCCGGGTCCACCCCGGAGAGATCAACACACATCTCCACGTAGTCTGCCAACTGATAAACGTTGATCGGCGGCGCCCAGCTTTCAACGGGGCAAAAGTCCCCCTCATGCCATTGCCAAAGGCTGTTGATCAACTGACTCATCTGCTGACCGGCTTGTTCAAAATCGTCTCGTTCGGCCATGGCGACGGTTCCTTCTTTTACATTCTCATTCTAGCCGGGCCAACCCGGCAAAGTGAATGGATGATGCGCCTGAATTCCGTCCCTTACGCAGTGAACGGCGGCTTTCTGTCGTCCGCAAGGAACTCAAACCGCTCAATCTTTCTGCACTTGCCGTCCTCAGGGTTGATCTCCAGATACACCCCGTTGACCCGCGGATCTTTCTCCGCGACATCAAACGTCGTCGGCATCGCCGTGGTCATGAAGGTAAGCACCCGGTCGATATCCCGTCCCAGGATGGATTCAAACGGCCCGCACATGCCAAGATCGGTCATAAATCCGGTGCCCGAAGGCAATACGCGCGCATCCGCGGTCGCTACGTGGGTGTGTGTCCCCAGCACCGCGGAAACCCGTCCATCAAACTGCCACGCCACCGCGGCTTTTTCGCTGGTAGCTTCGGCATGAATCTCGACAATCACCATCGGGCGCTTTTCGGGAATCTGCGCCAGCAGCTTATCGACCGCCGCAAACGGGTCATCAGCCGGCAGATTGATGAAGATGCGCCCCAGCACGGTGATCACATAAAGATGTCTGCCCGGGGCTGCGGAAGTCTTGGGCAGGTCCAGCCGCATCCATCCTTTGCCGCGTGCGCCTACGGGCAAGTTGGCGGGGCGGATCAGGTCCGGCTGGGATTCCAGCACTTCAATCACCTGAAACTTCCTGAACGCATGGTCACCGAGGGTAATCCCGTCGATGCCCGCAGCTTTGAGCTTGTGGTAATGCTCCGGCAGCAATCCTGAGCCGGATGCTGCGTTTTCCGCATTGGCAAGCACAAGGTCTGGCTTGTAACGCTCACGGATGGAGGGGAGGAGCTGGGCTACGGCTTGCCTGCCGGGCTTGCCGACAATATCGCCGAACATCACGATTCGAATGGTCATGTGCGGGATTGTAGCAGGGGGCGCAAAAACCGGCTCAGGCGCTGGCGCCTTGCCCTCTGCGGGAACGTTCGCCAAAGATATAACGAGTGGGTATCACGTTTCTGCTTCCGTTTCAGGGGTTACTTCCACTTTGTTTCGGGGTCTAAACTAACCGCTGCAGTCAATAACAACACTCAATCGGAGTGATTCAGGCATGGTTTTTTCGTCATGCAACTGGACCATGCGCCCTGTCTGGTTACACCACACCGCTGGTTAGCCCGCTGGCTTACATGGCCGTTCGTTTGGCACTCAGATTGATCTGAGCACGTTCGATTGGACTGACCTGGAACTCACCCGCAGCGGCAGCGGCAAT
This sequence comes from uncultured Phycisphaeraceae bacterium, assembly GCA_964542875.1. Taxonomy (GTDB): domain Bacteria; phylum Planctomycetota; class Phycisphaerae; order Phycisphaerales; family Phycisphaeraceae; genus CAZGOM01. Next base: position 37,043 of record CAZIWA010000010.1, on the reverse strand, counting down.
CTGGCCACCAGCACGATCAGCATCGTGCAGTCCGGGACGGACCCGTTGATTTACTTCATCCAACTCCCCACGGGCCTGATTGCCACTCCCGGCGTTTACACCCTCAAGGTTCTTGGTGCGAACATCGAGTCGATCCACAGCCTCAACTTCGTCAACAACATCCAGGCCGTGTGGACCATTTCCTGATCCCATGGTTCATCAAAACCCAAAAGCCAGGCCCTGCGCCAAGCGGAGCCTGGCTTTTCTCTGTCGTGGTGAGGGGCGTGTAAACCATGTTTTGTCGCTCCAAAATATCCTGAAATTAATCCAAATCTGATCTCGGGATGATGAGCCCTTGGAGTTGGGTAATTCCTCGCTCAACGGGTTTCTCTTCTTGCATTTATTTTCATTCATACACCACTGTTTTAGGCGTAAGTCTCTTTTTAAGCCGATATTATGGATTGTGGACGTTTGTATATAAACTGTTATGATTGTGCGCTCCACATTGCGTGGGTTCCTGATTCATCTCGGTCGGCGCGTCTGATTTAATTGCATTTCACGAAAAAAGTCCGCTTTTTGAAAGAATCTTGATGGTCTCCTCTATCAACCCCGTCCGTGGTGCTGGTTCTATTTTTTCTAAAAACATGCTCACCCCCTCCGGATTGCTGGCCCGCGGCCGCACCCTCCTGAGCAGGATTGAGCATTTTCTCGCCGATAAATCCGACCGCTCCTTGCGGCTGGCCAACGCTTTTGAGGCCCTCGAAGCGCGCCAGATGCTCGCTGTCGGACCTGTACTGGGCGACCTGATCATCGTCGATAGCAATAACTCGACAGTCAGTGCAAGCGATGTCGCCATGAATGACGATGGGTCGTTTGTTGCGGTCTGGCAGGAACACAACGGAACTGATTTTGACATCTACGCACGCCGGTATGACTCGGATCAGACGCCGATCGGCGGCTCGTTTCTGGTTGGCTCCACCTTTTCAAGCCAGACAAACCCCGCAGTCGCGGTTGCAGGTGACAAAGGCTTTGTTGTGGTATGGAACTCGGATTTGGGCGCAATCGTGCAAGATATTTTTGCCCAGCGCTACGACTCGACAGGGAAAGTAATCGGTTCCACTTTTCGGGTAAACAACTTCACCACCGGCGAACAGGTAAACCCGGACGTCGCCATGAAGAGTGATGGTTCGTTTGTCGTCGTGTGGGAGGATGCGGCCGGAGCCGATGGAAGCGGTGTTGGCATCTTTGTGAAGGGATATAACTCATCAGGCTCGAGCTTGACGGGTGATGTGCTTGTCAATCAATACACGACTGCTGCTCAAACCGCCCCAAGCATCAGCATGGCCGATAACGGCACATTTGTCGTTTCGTTTTCATCTCTTGTTTACGGAAAGACTGCCACGATCGCTGCCCGTCGCTTTCAAGCCAGTGTCGCCGCCAATGGCTCGGAGTTCACAGTCAGCGCGAACAACGTCGTCGGTACGGAATCCTCAAGCACGGATATGGCGGGCGACGGCAGCTTCGGCGTCACTTGGAAAACAGACCAGAATGTTTTCGCGCGCTTGTATAACAGCACCGGCACAGCGCTTGCCGTTGGGTTTAAGGTCAACACTGATGCCGGGGCTCCTCAGCGGCCGCGTATCGGAATGGATGATGACGGCGGCACTGTTATTGCTTGGGGAGACACCACCAGCTCGCAGATTACAACTCAGGCTTTTTCGAATGCCGGTGTGGCCAGCGGCTCCAACCAGGCCCTCATTTCATCCAATAACGGAGCTCCGGCTCTTTCGATGAACTCAGACGGCGAATACGTCGTTGTGGCGGCCCATTCCGCGGCAGGTCCCAACGGTGTCATTCAGGCCCGTGCCTACGCCGTTGCGCCCAACCAGGCTCCCGTCTACACCGGCCCCACATCCATCAATCTCACCGTCGAAGGCGGCGCTACCACGGCGAACTTGGACTTCGCCAGCCTTTTCACGGACGACTACACAGGCACCGGACTTCTGACTTTCACGACGTATGCTCCGGTCTACGAAATCTACACCGCCGTTTCCAACGCGAACGATTTATTTGCCTACTCATCTTCCGCCACTGGAATCAATATCGGTCTTAACGATCAATCATTAAATGGCCGGGTGACCGTTAAGTTCTCTGCCGAAGATGAAGCCGGCATGATCACCTATGCCTCTGTCCAAGTAGATGCCCGGGCATACGCGGGAATCTACATGCACTCTCCACAGCAAGTGGTGAATTCCACGACCGATGTCTCGCAGGACGAGGAAGTGTCGTCCGTTCCTTTGCTCGGCGGCGGCTACATTCTGGTTTGGAGCAAAACCAACGCGGACTCAACCCGATCCATCATGGGCCGCGTCTACGACTCTGCGGGCACCGCGTCCGGCAGCGAGATCGTTCTTATGCAGGGTCCAGCCGGCTCTCTTTGGAAGCCCGACGCCGCGGCATTGTCCAACGGCGGATTCGTCGTCACATGGGACAACTCCTCAAGCGGCGGTGACATCCAGGCTCAGCGCTTTGATTCCACCGGAAGTACCGTCGGAGCCGTCATCACCGTGAATTCCTTTGACGGAACTGCTCAATACAATTCAACCGTCACCGGACTCGCCGGCGGCAGATTCGTTGTCGCGTGGGAAGGCGACGGTGAGCTGGACTCCAATGGCGTCTATGCTCGGGTCTTTGAAAGCGACGGCACCGCCGTGGAGGCGGAATTCATCCTCGACCCTGGCTCGATTGCTGATTATCAGTACGGCGTCACTTTGACATCCTTGAATACAGGCGGGTTTGTCGCAGCATGGCAGCGTGACAACGGCGCCGGCACTCAATCAATCTGCACCCAGGTCTACGATCAAAACGGTGCATTCACCAATGCGGCTGTCGATCAGACCATTGCATACGGCGCAAACGCCCAATATCCCTCTGTCGTGGGCACAACGGACGGCGGCTACATTCTGGCGTACTCGGGCAGCGGCCCCGGCACTAACCCGCAAGGGGTTTACCTGCTGCGCTTTAGCAGCGGCAATGCCCTCATTGCTACCACTGAAGTCACCGACAGCGCGCCTGGCGCCCGCGAACGCATCAAGCTTGCTTCGTTGAACCTCAGCCGTGTGGTCGTTACGTGGCAGGGCAATGGTTACGGAGACGACTCCGCCATCCTGGCTCGGGTTTACGATCAGAACCTCGGCGTGATAACCCAGGAATTCCGTGCCAACAGTTTTGGCACCGACACCCAGTTCAACCCCACGGCCGTCGCTTATGGAGCCCAAGGCGGCTTCTCCCTTATCTGGAGCGGGCAGACCAGCGAAGCATCCCTTAACACCAACATTTCCCAGCAGGTCTTTTCCACTCGAATCAAACCTGGGATATCCAGTTCCTTCAATCCCCAAGCCGTCATCACTGTTCAGGCCGATAAGGGCTTCGTGCTGGATCTATCAACCGTCTTCGTCAACGACTGGATCGGCAGCGGTTTTGGCGACCTGAGTGTTGACACCTACGTTGCGGCGGCTGCCACTGACGCTTTTGGGCAAAGCATCATCACGGGTTATACGTTTGATGGTTTATCGTTAGCGATGTCGTTCAGCACTTCGACAACAGGTGATATTGTAATCGACTTCAGTGTCCAATCTGCCTCTGGTCCCCTGGTCCTGCAAACCTCTATCACTGTCCATGTGGAGAGCACCGAAAGCCTTATACCCGGCGAAGTCTTGGAAGTCGGTTCGGCTCCGGACACCATCTACGCCTCCGCCTCCGTCAAGCTCTCCGACGACCGTTCCGTTCTCGTCTGGAGCGTCCCCGGCTTTGGCGTCTATGGTCGCTTTATGGGGCTCGATGGCACTTTCAGCGGCAGCGAATTCAAATTGTCCGACAACGCAGACCTCCTCTATCCCGACCTGAGCCTAACCCCCACGGACGATGGCGGCTTCCTCCTCACCTCGATTACGCTTCTCTCCAGCGTCCATTCCGTCGTCGCACAACGCTTTGATTCCGCCGGCGCCCTCACGAAGGATTACGGCGCCATCGCCGCCGCCGACACTGACATCCAAGTCTATTCCCCCATCATCCAGACCCTCTCCACCGGTGGCTTTGTCACTGCGTGGACCCAGTGGGACCAGGCCCAGAAACACTACTCTCTCAAAGCAAAGATATTTGATGCAAATGGCGTCGTCGTCACATCTCTCTTTGACGTGATTGATTCCAAAGAAGCCCAAGGCGGAAACGCGTCCATCACCGAACTGGCCAACGGCAATTTCGTCGTCTCCTGGGTGGGAATCGTTGACGAAAACCCCGATCATATCGGCGCCCAGATCTTCAGCAGCGTCGGCGTTCCCATCGGTACGAATTTCACCGTCAGCCAACAGAACTTCAGTGAACTGGGCACCCCCGAGGTTGTCGCGCTTTCCACCGGCGGCTTCGCCGTCACCTGGCAGGCCAAACAGGACCTGACTGCTTTCGACACCAACAATGTCTATGCCCGCGCCTATTACGCCGACGGCAGCCCCGTCTCTTCCGAATTCGTAGTCAATCAAACCACCTCGGGCGAGGAAGTGCTCCCCTCCATCGCTGCTCTTTCCGATGGCAACTTCGTCATCGCCTGGAACAACGAGTCCAAAGACGTTTCAGCCTCGATCTTCAATTCCTACGGCGTCAGGATCCAAAGCGAATTTGTCGTCGTCCAGTCCACGCTCGGCATCGGCGGCTACCGCTCCAAGCTCAGCGCCCTGGGTGCGCAGAAATTTTTTGTGAGCTGGAATGAAGACACCACCACAATACAAGGCGAAGTCTACGAATTCGTGGCTGTTCCCGTCGTCGGGCCCTATGTCATCGGCGACGTAACTCCCCGGACCATCCATTCAGACCAGTCCACATACTCCCTGGATTTGCATAAGCTCTTTGCTGACGACGCCTATTCCACGGATGCCCTGCACTTCAGTGTTGTCATCACCTCCTCCTGGGGCGAGGAAACCTACGATGACGTTACCCTGACTGATGGCGTTCTTGTGCTGGACCTCATCAACCAGTCAAACGGCGATCTCAACATCTCGGTGACGGCCACCGACCCGGACACCCTGAGCGCCACGGCTGACATCACTGTGCGCGTGCGCGGCACACAAGGCATCATCCCCGGTGATGTGCCCACAGTGATCGGCTCTGTCCCCGGCTATCGCAACAATTCCGCACTGCTCTCCGACGGCCGCTCCATTGTCGTCTGGTCTGCTTCAGGCGTCGGTCTTTATGGAAGTTTTATCGACGCCTCCGGTAACGCCGTCGGCTCTCCCATGCTTCTGCAATCCAATACCGAGCCCAGCATCCCTCTTCCCTACACCGTCAGCGTCACCGCCAACCAGACCGGCGGTTTTGTCCTCGGCTGGGAAACCCTAGGCTCCACCGGCAACAGCGACCTCGCCGTACAGGTCTTTGATTCCACCGGCGTACCTCAAAGCGCAATCCTGTATCCCGACCCCTTCAGCACCATTAATCTGAATGCTTACGCACCCGAAGTCCAGACCCTTTCCAACGGCGACTTTGTGGTCACGTGGGTCGGCGAAGTTGTTGCCTTTCATGAAGGCAACCCTTACACAGTGGCCGTCCTCTACGGGAAGAACTATGACGCCGCCGGCAACGCCACCAGCTCCATCTATGAAATCACCAGCGGTCGTTCAAGCTATGAAAGCTCCAGTATCACCGCCTTGAGCAACGGTACCTTCCTCGTCGCATGGGACGACTGGTACGGCACAGGCGAAGGCGTCAGCGGCCGACTCTACTACAATAAAGGCAATGCCGTCGGCGATAGCTTCTCCATGAGCGCCCTGGACTTCGGCTCTGTCAACCTGCCGCAGACCACGCCTCTCTCCACTGGCGGCTTTGCCGTCACCTGGTACGGACAGGCGCAGGGCTCCTCCCACACGGACATCTTCGTCAGCATCTTTAGCGCTGATGGAACAGCTCTTCATCAAAACATCGTCGTGAATGCCCCAACGAGCACCAATCAGTCCAACGCCAAAATCGCCTCCCTGGCCGACGGCAATTTCGTCGTCTCTTGGTACAGCGCCGAGGGCTATCTGGCTGTCCAGGTCATGAACCAGGACGGGGTTTCGCTTGATGGATCCCACATCGTCAGCGGGCTTACTCCGTGGACAAACACCCTGAGCAGCTTTGGTTCCACAGGTTTCCTGGTCATCTGGAATTCAGTCGATCTCGAGGGCCGCACCTACGACTTTGCCCCCATTCCCAACGATCACCCCGTGGCTTCGCCCATTCCCACCGTCCTCCTTAGCGAGGACGGCTATTCGTCGGGGTTTGACCTGACCAGCTATTTCACTGACGACCAAGAATCGTCCGCCGACCTCACGTACTCGATTATCTCAGTCGTCAATGGTGGTGTGATTGATTATTCCCTCACCGGCAGTCTCCTGGAAATCGCGCCCGTCGACGGCGAGATCGGCGTCGCCACCATGACTGTTCGCGCAACCGACAGGCTCGGCGCTTTCACCGATGCACAGGTCTACATCGCCATCTCCGCATCCCCTGACAGGGTCTTTTACCCTCTGGGGCCGGCCTCAATCGCCAACGTGACGCAGAATTTCCAGATGTACCCCGACGTCGCTTCCGCGGCCGATGGTTCTTACGTCATGGTTTGGGAGGCCGTCGGTGGCCCCGCCGGCGAAGGCCAGATCGTCGGCCGTCGCTACAGCGCATCGGGCACGGCCCTGGGCGCTGAGTTCAACATAAACACCCTTGGCGGCGCGAGCATGAAGCCCAGCGTCGCCATGGCGTGGGACGGCTCCTTCATCGTCACCTGGACCATGGATGGCGACATTTACGCCCGCCGTTTTGATAACACCGGCTCCGCCTTGGGTTCTCAATTCGTTGTCAATGCTGATGTCGTCGGCGACCAGGGCAACGCCTCCATCTCCGCTGCCAACGATGGCCGCTTCGTCGTCGCATGGGAGGATTCAGTGTCCGGCTTCTCCATTGGTAAAGCCCAGCTCTTTAACTCAGACGGCACCGTCAATGGCAAAACCATTACCCTCTCCGACGGCATCATTGATACCAAGCAGATTGACATTGCCGTTTCCATGGACTCCGATACCGGCTCGTTCTGGGCCGTCTGGTCGGGTGAATCCGCAGATGATATGGGTGACATCTATGCCCGGTACTACACCGATTCCGGTAAGTTCGGCAGCCAGTTCCAGGTTAATACCACCACTGAAGGCTGCCAGTGCGATCCCGCCATCTCCGTGAACTCTTCGGGCCAGCTTGCCATTGTCTGGACCGGCTCTTACACCGATGGTGAGCAGATATTCGCCCAGCTTTACCAGAACGGCTCGGCCATCGGCAGCGAGTTCATCCCCAGCATTGAAGGCAGCCCATACAGCGACTACGCCGATGTCGGCATCGCCGCGGACGGTTCCTTCACCGTTTCCTGGATCGACAGGGGCGATGACTACAACACTTACACCGTTTTCGTACGCAATTACGACGCCATCGGCACCGCGGCGGCCCCTTTGCTCGTTTCCCAGGACCCTGAGCGTGTTTACGTCTTCAGTACGCGTATCGCCGTCGCTCCCGATGGCCGGTTCGTGGTCGCCTGGTACGACCAGGACGAAACGGTTGCCATCAGTTCCCGCGTTTATGTTCCTGACTATCAACTCACCGCTTTTCCCGTCAACGATGTGAAAATCGCCCTGGGCACTTCGGAACATTCCTACGACCTCTGGGACGCATTCGTTTATCAAATGGGTAATAACCTTCTCACCTTCACGGTCGAGAACAACACCAATCCGAGCCTCTTTGGCACCGATATCGCCAGCGATGGCTACCTCAATTTGTTCATGACCCCTGATCAATTGGGCTCCGGCACCTTCACCATTCGCGCCACCACGCCCATGGGCATCTATAAAGAGGTCGCTTTCACAGCGGAAGTGGCGCCACTGATCGCCACCATCACCCTCAATGACACCGACGCAGGCAAAATAATCTCCGGTAATCTTTACGATTCGGGGTTGTTTGGTGACTTTTCGGTCACCTTCATTGGCCTAAACGGCGTCAAGGGCGGTTCGATCCTGGCCGACTTCTCATTCGACCTGCTGGCAATCGACTCCAAAAGCCCGGATTCCCACGGCGACTTCTCCATCACCATCACCGGCACACCGGGCAAGGCGGCAATCACCTTCACCGGTATCAACGAGTGCGGCTGCCCGATCAATGGCGTTCTCTATGTCAACGTCCTGGATACCGTATCGCCTGAATTTGAAGGGTTCAAGGCCATTCCCACTGTCGCATCGGCGACGGTTGGTTCGGTCGACATCTTCTTCAGTGAAGCAATTGATACTTCCAGCTTTAACTGGGAATCTATGATTCTCAGCCGTGACGGGAGCGCCAATCTGATTGATGCCTCTACGGGGGCGGGCCTGACCCTCACCCTGGTCAATGCGGCGTCGCACCGCTACCGGGTCGGCGGCCTGGCCGCGCTCACCAGCCACATCGGGGATTACGTCCTTACCCTCGTCGACGGCGCAGTCAAAGACCTTGGTGGCAACGTTATGGGGCAAGGCGGCGACATCGACTGGCGCATGCGCGCTGCGGTCCCGTCAGCACCCACGCTCTCCTCCTATTCGGAAGGCGTACCTGGCTCGGGCTACACCTCCTCGTCCACACCCACGCTCGTAGGTACCGGCACACCCGGCTCCACCATCCATATCTATGAAGGCGCTTGCCTGGTGGGCATTGGAAGCGTCGCCGATAACGGCACCTACTCGGTTGTCGTGGACGGTCTCTCCGTCATCGACGGGGATCACACTCTCAAAGCACAGGCCTTCGACGGCCTTGGCGGCGCCACCGGCTACAGCGCCAACTACACCATCCATGTGTTCACCTTCACGCCGGAGATTACCTCCATCACCACTTTCTCGGGGGCTCAGGTGGAACCCGTTAAGCAGGTCCAGGTCCGGCTCAATATCGCAGCTGCGCCCGGCTCCTTCACCTGGGAGAAGCTCCTGCTCACCCGCAACGGCGGCGATAACCTGACCACCAGTGCCATCACTGTCATCCAGTCGGGCTCCGATCCGCTGCTTTACACCATCACCATTCCTTACACCATTACCGCCGAGGCCGGTGACTACCAGCTTGCCGTCGACGGGCCCAATATCCAGGCCATGACCTTGGCTGCCTACACCGGCGGATACACCGCATGGACGATGAAGCCTGTGATCATCGGCATGTCGGGTTACACAGTTCCGCTGGTTAACCCATTGGCCTACATGGCCATTCGGTTTGGCACGCAGATTGACCCCGGCACGTTCGACTGGAACGATGTGATGCTCACCCGCGATGGCGGCGGCAACATCGCCACCAGCGGCATCACCATCACGCAGTCCAGCGCTGATCCGCTGGTCTATCTGATCAACCTTCCGGCTTCGCTGGTCTCGGCCAAAGGCGCTTACGTCCTGAAGGTCAACGGTGCAGGCATCCATACCCCAGGTGCAGCACCCTTTGCCAACAACGCACAGGGCGCCTGGTCGATGAATGCCGCGATCATCGGCATGTCCGGCTACACCGTTCCCCTGAGCGTTCCCCTGGCAATCATGTCGGTCCGCTTTGGCACCCAGATCAACACCAGCACGTTCGACTACAACGATCTGCAACTCACCCGTAACGGCGGAAGCAACATCGCCACCAGTGCGATGACGATCACCCAGTCCGCCACCGATCCCCTGATCTACAACATCAGCCTGCCTTTGAACCTGGTTTCCCCGGAAGGCAGCTATGTTCTCAAGGTACTGGGGGCCAACATCCAGACCCAGACCGGCGGCGGGACCTTCTCCAACAACGCTCAGGGTGCTTGGTCGATGCTGCCGGCCATTGTCAGCATTCCCACTTACCCCACGACGCAGTTTGTCAGCCCGGTCAACACCCTGGCGGTTCGGTTTGGCACGGCCATCAACCCCGCCACGTTTAACTGGGGCGACATCACCCTCACCCGCAACGGCGGAGGCAACCTCGCCACCAGCGCGATCGTCATTGCCGCCACGGCCGACCCGCTGGTGTACAACATCAGCCTCCCCAATGCCCTGGTCTCCGAGGCCGGCGTGTATCTCCTGAAGGTGACGGCAGGGGGGATCCTAACCCCAGGCGGCACTTCGCTGGTACATGACGTACAAAGCACCTGGACGATGCGTCCCGCGATCATTGGCATGTCGGGTTACACCGTGCCGCTCAACAACCCGCTGGCTTACATGGCGGTCCGGTTTGGCACGCAGATCAACCAGGGCACGTTTGACTTCAATGACCTGCAGATCACCCGCAATGGCGGACCCAACCTCACTTCCAGCGCAGTTACCATCACGCAGTCCGGCACAGACCCGCTGGTGTACCTGATCAACCTGCCTGCTTCGATGGTTTCCGAGGCCGGCAGCTACGTGGTAAAGGTGCTTGGCGCAGGCATCCAGACCCTGGTGGGCGCCACCCCCTTGGCGAACAATGCGCAGGGCGCATGGACGATGAACACAGTGATTATCGGGATGTCGGGTTACAACCCCAGCACCCTGAGCAATGCGGCGGTCCGCTTTGGAACGCAAGTCAAGGCAGGCACGTTTGACTGGTCGAACCTGGAACTCACCCGCAACGGCGGCGGCAACCTGGCCGACAACACCATCACCATCACGCAGTCTGGCACCGACCCGCTGGTGTACATGATCAACATTCCCACAGGTCTGATGGCCACCCCCGGCGCATATACCCTCAAGGTGCTGGGTGCGGACATCGAATCCATCTACAACATCAACTTCGTCAACAATACCCAAGCCATTTGGACCATCCTCCCTATCTGATCCAGTAATCCATTACAACTCATCGACCAGGCTCCGCCAAAAGCGGGGCCTGGTTTTTTTATGGCTGAGTTGACGACGCAAGATTGCAGGGACGGCAGCTTCAGGCAGCAACTTAAGCAGCGTTGGGCGTCTCAGGTATAAAAGAAAACCGGACGGCTTTTGGCCGTCCGGCGGTGGAGTTGATGTTGGCTCGATGGATCAGTCGAGGTTCATGGTCAGCAGGAACTCGGCATTGGTCTTGACCTTGCTGAGCCGGCTCTTGAGCAGTTCCATGGCTTCCACGACATTCATGTCGGCCAGGACCTTGCGGAGCTTGTAGACCAGGGCGAGTTCGCGCTTGTCCAGCAACAGTTCCTCGCGACGGGTGCCCGATGCGGAGATGTCGATGGCGGGCCAAACACGCTTTTCAACCAGGCGGCGGTCCAGGTGCAGTTCGGCGTTGCCGGTGCCCTTGAACTCTTCGAAGATGATTTCATCGGCCTTGGAGTTGGTGTCGACCAGCGCGGTGGCAAGGATGGTGAGCGAGCCGCCGTCTTCGATGGCGCGGGCCGAGCCGAAGAACTTCTTGGGCTTCTGCATGGCGTTGGAATCCAGACCGCCTGTCATGATCTTGCCCGAGTGGGGCATTTCTGCGTTATAGGCGCGGGCCATGCGGGTGATCGAGTCCAGCAGGATGACGACGTGATCGCCGAATTCGACCATACGCCGGGCCTTTTCGATGACCATTTCGGCCACCTGAACGTGCCGGGCGGATTGTTCGTCGAACGTGCTGGCCACGACTTCGACGTCCTTGGGCGTGTTGTTCTTGAAGTCGGTGACTTCTTCGGGCCGCTCATCGATGAGCAGCACGATGACCTTCATGTCGGTGTGGTTCTTGATGATCGCGGTGGCGATCTTCTGGAGAAGAACCGTTTTACCCGTGCGGGGAGGCGCAACGATGAGCCCGCGTTGGCCACGGCCCAGGGGGGTGACCATATCGACGATGCGCATCTCGATGATGTCGGGGGTGGTTTCCAGCACGATGCGCTGGTAGGGATGCAGGGGAGTGAGGTCTTCGAAGTTGGTCAGTTCGTTGAGCGCATCAGGCGAGTTGCCGTTGATGGCGTCCACGCGCAGGAGAGCGAAGTAGCGTTCGCTTTCCTTGGGGGGACGGATGGTGCCCTGCACCACGTGGCCGACCTTAAGGCCGAAACGGCGGATCTGGCTGGGGCTGACGTAGATGTCGTCCGGGCAGGCCAGGTAGGAGTTTTCAGGTGAGCGCAGGAAGCCAAAGCCGTCGGGAAGGATTTCCAGCACGCCTTCGCCGTACATGAGCCCTTGCTTGGAGATGCGGGATTTAAGGATTTGGAAGATCAGGTCGTGACGCTTGAGCGTGGAATGGCCTTCGATGGCTTCGCTCTTGCCCAGCTCATGGAGCTGGTCGATGGTCATTTTCTGGAGGTCTTTAACGCTGATGTCCTGGCGCTTGGCTTGTTCGTAGCGGAACTGCGTTTCCGCGTCGAGCTGTTCGTCGGAGCTGGCGCCTTGGCCGTCGTCCTGGCGCTGGGGCTGGTTTTGCGCGCGCTGGCCGGTGTATTCCCGCTGCTGGGAGGGGTAGCCCTGGTTGTCTTGCTGGTTGTTGTTGGGGTTGAACTGGTTGCCGGGGTTCTGGTTGCCCTGGTTTCCTTGACCGCCTTGATTGTTTTGAGGGCGCTGATTCATCGGAATGAAGGGGCGGCGTTCCTGCTGCCGGGGGCCGTCATTGCGCTGATCGCGATAGGGGCGCTGTTGGTTTGAATTCTGATTGTTGTTGCTGGGCCGATTTTCCTGCTGGGGCGGCTGCTGGCGAACGGGTTCTGCCTGGGCCGGAGCAGCGGGAGCAGGGGTTTCAGCGACGACGGGAGCGGGTTCGGCAGGGGCCGCGACGGGCTCAGCGGCTGCTTTAACGACAACGGGGTCAGGGATGGGGGCTGCCGGTACGGGCTCCACGGCTGCGGGAACCGGGGCGACGGGCTCAGCAACGGGGGCTGCGGCCTCGGGAGCCGCCGGGGCTGGCGTGTCCTGCGCGGGTGCTGCTGTGGCTTCTGCGCCTTCGGCGAGCTCCGGCTGCGCGGTCGCTGCTTTTTTCCTGCGGTACGTGGTCTTGGCCATGATCAGAGACTCCTAAAAAAACAGCTCCGGACGTTATTGGGTCCGTGTGTCGTGGGGCGAAAAGGTGAGATGTGCTGGGATACGTTCAAATGATCTAGGTGAGTTGGCTGTCTGTTTGCTGTCAGGGAAGGTGCTTGCGATGTCGTTGAGTGGGATTGGGGGGTTGGGCCGGAGTGATGAAAGCGACAAACTTACTGGCTTAAATGCCTGGCTTAATGCCATGGCAACACGTGTTGCCTGCCCCGAATCGACCAGTAAAAATCGCTTGGGGAAAACCCGTTTCCGGTCGCGTTGCGGGAGGGAGATGCCTTCGCAGCGGCCTTGCAGCGAGAGATGGGTAGTCTCAGTGCGGGGAACGGAGAACTTGCTGTAACACCCGGTTGGCTTCAATGCCACACCCCGAGTCCTGCTCGTTCAGTATTACATAATCGGCGCGTTTTCGTTTGATGTCAAGTGGCATCTGACGTAATTCTCGTCGCACCAATTCTTCGTGCGACCATCCGCGGGTCTTTGCGACCCTTTCAAGCCTTGTTTTCAGGGATGCTTCTACAAAAACCAGGACATCACACGGGCCCTCGAGTTTTTTCTCCAAAAGCAGGGGACAGTCTTCAATAATGGCCACGATATCGGGGTCGGCGTTCATCGCCGCCACGAGAGTCTCACGCTGGCGAAAGACGATCGGGTGCAGCAGGCCCTCGAGCCTGGCCAGCTCCTGCGGCTGCTCAAAAACACGGGCCGCAATGGCTTTTCGATCCGGAAGGCCGTCTGCCCCGATAACGCTGTTTCCCCACCATTGACGTACCTGCCGGGCGGCCTCGGGGGTGTTTAACGCCTGTTTGGCGATTTGGTCCGCGTCAACGATTCCGCAGCCTAAAAGCGCGAAGGCTTGGGCGACTTTGCTTTTGCCTGAACCGATGCCGCCGAGAATTCCGATGACGGGTTTAGGGCCTTTGAAGGGGGGCATTGGCATCCATCCGATGTGCTAACAGGAAAATAAAGTGGGTCAGTTTAGGGCTTTAAACCAGCGAATCTGTAATAAGTGGGCAGGAATCAAAACTTTTGGGCTTCCTTATTCCAGTTCCGCGAGGTATCATATCCCGTCCAATTTTTCCCCGAATTTGAAAAGTTATATGACACAAGCCCCCACCGCGTCGACCTCCCAATTTCTTCGGAACATCGCTATCATCGCACACGTTGACCATGGGAAGACCACCATGGTCGATCGTCTGCTCTACCAATCCGGCATGTTCCGGAGTGCTGATCTGGACAAGCTGGCCGGCGGCCAGCACGGCCTGATCATGGACTCCAACCCGCTTGAACGTGAGCGGGGGATCACCATTTTGGCGAAGAACTGCGAGATCTTCTATCTCGCCGAAGACGGCAACAAGTACAAGATCAATGTTATCGATACGCCAGGCCACGCGGACTTCGGCGGCGAAGTGGAACGCGTGCTGAAGATGGCCGACGGTGTGCTTCTGCTGGTGGATGCCTTTGAAGGGCCGATGCCCCAGACGCGCTTTGTGCTCCAGAAGGCCATGGAAAACAAGCTTAAGCCCATCGTGGTGGTGAACAAGGTGGACCGGGCCGAAGCCCGCCCCGCGCATGTGGTTAATGAAGTGTTTGACCTGCTGGTGGACCTGGGTGCAGACGACCATGCGCTGGACTTCCCCGTCATTTACGGTTCGGGCCGTGAAGGTTGGGCCTCCAATGATCTGAATGTGAAGAAGGACAACCTTCGCGATCTGTTTGAAGCGATCATCAAGCATGTGCCGGCTCCGCAGATGGACAAGACTGCTCCGCTGCAGATGCTGGTCGTCACGCTGGACTATAACGATTATGTCGGTCGTATCGCGATCGGCCGTGTGTTTGCCGGCACGCTCAAGAAGGGCGAATCCATCATCGTCATCGACCGCAACGGCAAGCAGACTCGTCAGCGCGCACAGCAGCTTTACCAGTTTGAAGGTCTTGGCCGCAAAGAAGTGGATTTCGTCGAAGCAGGCGATATCTGCGCCGTGGTGGGCCTTGACCCTGTGGATATCGGCAACACCATCGCCAGTGCTGAAAACCCCATCGCGCTGCCGACCATCGAAGTTGACGAGCCGACCCTGACCATGACCTTCCGCGTGAATGACTCTCCCTTTGCTGGCCAGGAAGGGACCTACGTCACCAGCCGTCAGATCAAAGAGCGGCTGGAGAAGGAACTGGAATCCAACGTCGCGCTGAAGGTTGAATTCAAGGCCGACGAATTCCTGGTTTCCGGCCGCGGTTTGATGCATCTTGGCATCCTGCTGGAAAACATGCGTCGTGAGGGTTTTGAAATGTCCTGCAGCAAGCCGAAGGTGATCTTCAAAGAGATCAACGGCGTGCAGCACGAACCCATCGAAACGCTTGTGGTGGACTGCCCCACGGAATGTCAAAATGCGGTAATGTCCCTGATCTCCGAGCGTCGCGCGGAGCTGGTGAGCATGGACGCCAAGGCCGGCACCGACTCTTACGCGCACCTGGAATTCACGATTCCTGCCCGCGGGCTTATCGGCCTGCGCAGCCGTATGCTGACGGCGACCCAGGGCCGGGCGATCATGCACCACGTGTTCCACAGCTACCAACCCATGCGTGGCGCCATCCCCCAGCGCCAGGCAGGCGTGATGGTTTCCTCCACTGCTGGCCGAGTGACGGCTTACGCGCTGGACGGCCTCTACGATCGCGGCATCTTCTTTGTGAAGAACGCCGACAACATCTACGAAGGCCAGCTGGTGGGCGAACACTGCAAAGACAACGACATCATCTGCAACGTGACCCGGCCTAAGGCGCTGACCAACTTCCGTACAACTAATACGGACGATGCGGCTCGCATCCGTCCGCCCCGGGAAATCAACCTTGAGTACGCCTTGGAATATGTCCAGGACGACGAAATGGTTGAAATCACCCCGGCTTCGATCCGGCTTCGCAAGAAGCTGCTGAAGGAAGCGGACCGGAAGCGTTTGTCCCGTAAGAACGAAGAATAAGCTCGATCCTTCAAAATCTAGTAAAAACACCCCGATGCATATCGGGGTGTTTTATTTCATATTTAGGTTTTTGTTAGGGTTTTCTCTTGAAATGCTCTTGCGTTGACAATACGATTAGTTAGTATCGTATTGCACCTTTATTCCAGGGGCTCACGATTCTTGATTCCGGGTCCCAATTACAGATTGTCGAACATTAACGCCTAACCGGGGAGGCATTGTTATGGTTTTTTCATCTTTTTCTTCACTCCAAAGTTCAGGGGAACCTATGCAGACCAACACTGGGAAAACCCAGGCGATGAGCCTGGGTCGGCGGCTCAATTTGTTTCTTCAGCGGTATGTGAAGCCGGGTATGCCGGCACCGGCGGCGATGACGCTGGAAGGCATGGAAGCAAGGCAAATGATGTCTGCGGTGCCAACCTACATCGGCGGCACCGCTCCCATCGAAGTGGTGGCCGGGAATGATCTGGTGCTGAATCTCAACACGCTCTTTGCCGATGATGGCGCATTGACGTTCTCGTATACCCTTTCAGGCACTAAATCCATCACTAATCAGACTTTGGTGACAGGACAAAACCTCACCGGCGGGGTCCTCACCCTCAATACCCAAAGTCAGGAAAATGGCAATCTGAAATTGGTGCTTAACGCCCTGGACGGAGATGGGCAAAAGGCCAGCGCGCCGTTGACCCTTGAGATCCACGGTACGCAAGGCGTGAACCTTGACGGACAGGAACTGATCGTCAGCTCGATCAGCACGTCAACGGCTTCGTTCGTTGCGCCCAAGGTAGCGGCGCTGGCCGAGGGTGGGTTTGTGAACGTGTGGAGCGTGCCGGGCCAAGGCGTGTATGCCCGTATTTTTGATGAGGCCGATGCGCCTCTTGGCAGCGCCTTCCTGGTGGCGGCGAATAAATCGTTCTACTCCGATGACAAGATCAGCGTGGCGGGGCTTTCGGGCGGTGGATTTGTTGTTGCCTATGCGGATTACGTGCTGGAACCCACCTTATCGATCAATACCAATCAGTTGTTTGTGAAGCATTTTGATGCGACAGGCACGCTTCAAGGAAGTGCGCAGCGTGTGCCGATAACCGTGGCGAGTGAGAATCGAAAAGGTGTTGGGGTGACGGCTCTGGCTGATAACGGTTTTGCCGTCACCTGGCTTCAGGAACACGCGATTCCATCGGCTACCGCTTACACTCCCAAAGCTCAATTGTTTGATGCCGCAGGGCCTATCGGTTCTGCGATTGACATCGCTGGTGTGGATACGCAGGCAAACAGCGTTCAGGCCGCAAAGCTGGAAGGCAATCGTTTTGTTGTGACCTGGGAAGCGTTCAACAACACATACGGCGCCTGGGACATGAGTGCTCGCGTATTTGGGGTGAATGGCACGCCGGTCACGTCGACCATCATTGTGGGATCACGGCTTTTGCCTTCGAGCCAACTGCACTCTGACGTGACGGCGCTGGAAGGAGGCGGTTTTGCCGTGGCCTGGTCGCAAATGCTATTGCCGGCGGTGTCGCCTAATTTGCCGACCATCCATTGGCGCGTTTATGGCGCGGACTATGAAGCAGTGGTGGGGCACACGCCCATCACGTTTACTCCGGCGCTTACCGGGCCAACTTTCCGGCCTTCATTGACGATGCTGAAAGGAGGCGGATTTGTGATGTCATGGCTCTCGGGCACATCCTTTATGGCTCAGGCCTATGATGCCAAGGGAATTACAGTCGGCGCGGCATTCAAGATCAACGCCAACAATCCCACCGGTGTTACCGGAATGGACCTTGCCACCCTGGCTGATGGCCGGCTTGTGGCGTATTTCATGTCGAATCTGACAAGCTCTCAAAACACCGTCGCGCAGATTTTCACCTTCAATGACCGTCCTTCGCTGGCGAGCGTTCCGCGGATTGTGATGCATCAAAATGCGGCGCCTTTGGATGTGGATTTAAGCGCTTACTTCGCTGATGACGTGAGCAGTTCCAAGGATCTGGTCTACACCCTTGTCAGCAGCAGCAATCTCAGCCTGTTTGATGTGGAGATGGTGAGCGACGCGGTAATGAGGGTGACGCTGAGCCCTGATGCGATAGGCATGGGAACCGCCGTGGTGAAGGTGGCGGATGAAACCGGCTATTGGACTCTGGCTACGCTTGGTCTTTGGTCTGTGGCAACTCCAGGGAGCGCGCTGAAAGCTGTCGGGCCGACACTGGTGGCCAATCAGTTTGCCGCAGGTGAATTGGACACCGATTCCGATGTGGCTGTGGCGTCGGATGGGTCGTATGTGATTACATGGGAACATCGTGATGTGGCCGGCAACACCGCAGGCAAGATCCTGGGGCGCAGAGTCGGCGCGGATGGCGTTGCGTTGGGAAATGAGTTCGTGGTGAATTCCAGCACGGCGGTCGCCACGCGGGTGGATCCCAGTGTATCGGTGGCCCCCGACGGCTCATTTGTCGTGACCTGGATGGGTATTAACACGCCTTCGCCAAGCGGGCCGGATGTATTTGCCCGGCGTTTTGACGCTGCGGGGAATCCGCTGGGCGATGAGTTCATTGTGAATACGACAACCCAGTCAGTGCAGCAGGCGCCCAGTGTTTCCCATGATGCCGCAGGTGGATTTGTGGTGGCATGGGTTGATTCCCTGGTTGCAAGCCCCAGCCTGGATCGGGCAGTGCGCGGGCAGCGCTTTGATGCGCAAGGCACTCGGATTGGCGGCGAAATTCAACTCGGCACGATTCCCAATACAGCCGCGAACGGGTTTATGGGAACTGCGGTTGACCCCGGCGATGGATCATCCGTAACGCTGTGGACATGGCCGACCGCAGATCTTTTTATTCGTCGGTCTACCTATGGTTCGACCTCAGGACCGTTGATTGATGTTGCCAGCACCACGGGAACCAATACGCCTTCCGTCGCTATCGCGGGCAATGGCAGCTTTGTTGCGGTGTGGGCGAAACTTGAGGGTAGTGACGGCAATGTCTATCTCCAGCGATTTGATGCTTCAGGCGCCCCGGCCGATGGTGTGTTGACGGTCAACGCCGGGACGGGCAGGCAGGTTTCGCCGGATGTAGGGATGGCTGCAGACGGCACATTCACTGTTTCATGGGCAGAGACATCAGAAGACTCCTCGACTTTCGCCGTTTATATCCAGCGGTATGCCCCTGATGGAACGCCAATTGGCACCCCGGAATTGGTGAGCGGTGCGACAGAGACGGGTACAGCAAATTCACATGTCACCGTCGCGCCGGGTGGGCAGATCGTCGTGAGCTGGGATACGAAGGATGCTGCATCAAACTATGAGATACGGTCGCGTTTGTACACGCTTGAAGTGCCGTTCGAATTGGAAGGCTTTGTGGCGGTTGGCGAGCCTGCACCGTTGGGAGTGGGATCCGTCGATGTGCAGTTTAGCCAAGCCGTGGATATCGCCAGCTTTAACTGGGAATCCATTGTGCTGACCCATAACGACGGGGCAAACCTGGTAACCGAGGAAACTGCGCTGACGTTAACTCTGGTTTCAGGCAGCACCTATCGGATCTCCGGGTTTGCGGGCCTGACCAACAAAGCAGGTTCATACACCCTGGCCCTGGTGGATGGTGGCGTGACCGACGAACATGGCAACGTTCTGGCAACGGGGGGAGAGACTTCCTGGTCGGTGGTGTTAAGCACACCTTCGACTCCAGCATTGGCCGCCGGGTCTCAAGGAGTGCCCGGGTCTGGGTATACCCCGTCTGTCACACCTGCGGTGGTGGGGACCGGGATGCCGGGATCTACGGTGCAGATCTATGAAGGCAGCACCCTCCGAGGCTCCGGTGTTGTCGATGCCGAAGGTCATTACGAGATCGTGCTTGGCACCCTGGCCAACGGCGCGCATACGCTCAAGGCCCGGACGACTGATGGGTTTGGCGCGGTGTCGTCAGACAGCGCTGCCGTAACGATTCAGGTGGTGGGTACGGCACCTACTGTTTCCACATTGACGACCTTCAGCACACCGCGCACCACGCCGGTGACGAGCGTGTCGGTCAGGTTCACCGCAGCGGCAGAGAATGCGACATTTACCTGGGAGGATATCGCCCTCACGCTTAATGGCGGTGCGAACCTGGCAACAAGCGCAATCATCATCACACAATCGGCTTCTGATCCCACGTTGTACACGATCAGCATTCCCGCAGCGCTTACCGATGATCCTGGCGTTTACCAGTTGACGGTGAACGGTGCGGGTATCAATTCGCTGGCCAATCGGGCTTATTCCAACAATAAGAGCACGACGTGGACGATGCAGGCAATGATGACCAGCATCACCACCTACAGTGCGCCACGGACCACCGCGCTGACGAGCACTTCGGTGACGTTCGGCACGCAGATCGATGCAGCGACGTTCAATTGGGAAGACATCACACTGACTCTCAATGGCGGGGCGAACCTGGCCACCAGCGGGATCACCATTACTCAGTCGGCCACGAATCCGCTGGTCTACGTGATCAACCTTCCCGCGGCGCTTACCGATGACCCTGGCGTATATCAACTCACCGTGACGGGTGCGGGCATCCAGACGGTTTCCGGGGTTGCGTTCATGAACAATGTCCAGACATCCTGGACGATGCAGGCGAAGATCAACGCCATCACCGCCTACAGCGCGCCGCGGACCGCTGCGCTGACGAGTACGTCAGTAACGTTTGGCACGCAGATCAATCCTGCGACGTTCACATGGGAAGACATCACGCTTACCCGTGACGGCGGAGCGAATCTGGTCACCAGCGGGATCACCATTACCCAATCGGCCACCAATCCGCTGGTGTACGTGATTAATCTGCCGACGGATCTGACCGATGATCCCGGCACTTACCAACTCACTGTTGCCGGTGCTGGTATTCAGGCAGTTTCCGGTGCGGCATTCATCAATGATGTCCAGACCAGCTGGATCATGCAGGCCAAGATTGCGGGCATGACGAGCTACTCCACACCTCGGACCACTGCGCTGACAAGCACTTCGGTGACATTCGGCACGCAGATTGATGTTTCCACATTCACCTGGGAGGACATTGTCCTCACGCTTAACGGCGGGGCAAACATCGCCACCAGCGATATCACGATCAGGCAGTCGACCACCAATCCGCTCAACTACGTGATCTATCTGCCAGCCTCGTTGACGGATGATCCTGGCACGTACCAGTTGACGGTGAATGGCGCCACCATTCAGACGGTTTCCGGCGCACCGTTCATCAACGATGGGCAGACATCCTGGGTGATGGAAGCCAAGATCACCAGCATGCCTGCCTACACAACGCCGCGAACCGCGGCATTGACAAGCACCACGGTGAAGTTCGGCACACAGATCGACGCATCATCTTTCACCTGGGAAGACATTGTTCTTACCCGAGACGGCGGGGCGAATCTGGCCACCAGTGCGATAACCATCACAACGACCCCCAACGATCCACTGATCCGGATCATTTACTTTCCTGCCACGATGACGGGTGACCCCGGCAGCTACGACCTGACGGTCCTGGGTGCAGGGATCCAGACGGTGTCAGGCGTACCGTTTGCCAATGATGGGCATACATCGTGGGTGATGCAGGCCAAGATCATGAGCATGATGGCGTATCCGACGCCGCGAACCATCGCATTGACGAGCATGACAATTACATTCGGCACGCAAATCAACGTGAGCTCATTCAACTGGCAGGACATCGTTTTGACCCTCAATGGCGGGGCGAACCTGGCCACCAGCGCGATCACGATCACACAATCCACAACGAATCCGTTGAGCTTCGTGATCGGCCTTCCTTCATCGCTGAGCTTGAGTGCGGGCGTGTATCAACTGACCGTGCTGGGATCAGGCATTGAGACGCTGTCTGGGGCCGCGACATTCAGCAACGACGGGCAGACCACCTGGACGAAGGTGTAATGCGGGTTGAGTTTAATCGGTAAATCAAGAGGCACAGATCGTCGAACGGATCCGTGCCTCTTGTATTTTTCATCCTGTCAGGCGGAGGACCACACGTGCGTCTGCGGGCACGCGCGGCAGTGTGCATAAAGGAAATGCCCTGCTCGTGAAGAGACGAGCAGGGCATACACAAAAGGGGCCGGTGAGTTTTTGAAAAGTCCGTTAGTTGCGGATGTTGAGGGTGTCCGCTTCGTAGGTGATTTTCAGTGGGGTGATTTCGACGGCCTTGCGGCCGCCTTCCTTATGAACCTTGCCGGCGTGCCACGCGGTGAAGCCGCCTGCCTGTGCGGTTTTAAGGATGCGCTGTGTGTCGCTTGGGGAGACATAGACGGCAAAGCCCACACCCATGTTGAAGGTGCCGTAGGCTTCGTAAAGGTCAAGGTTTTCCGTGTCCATGAGGGTTTTGAAAACCTGCTGGGCCGGTGGTACGAAGTGAAGCTTGTAAACGAAAGGCTCGCTGAGGCGCATGAGTTTGCGCCAGCCGTGCCCGGTCACATGGACGGCGTAATTGATGCTGATGCCCTGAGCCTGGCAGTCAGCGATGAAGCGGGTGTAGATGACTGACGGGGCCAGCAGGGCCTGGCCGTAGGTTTGGCCGTCAGCCAGGGGCGTGAGGTAGCCCTGGGGTAGCTTCTGGGCAACAGAACGGCACATGGTGAGGCCGTTTGTATGCACGCCCGAACTGGCGAAGAGGATGATGTCGTCGCCGTCGTTGACAACGCAGGGGATGCGGAGATTTTTGGGAGAGATTCGCCCGATGGCGGACCCGCCGAGAATGAGCGCGTCGGGCTTGATGATGTCGCGCAGGGTTTGGGTTTCCCCGCCGGACCAAGTGGCGCCGGCAAGCTGGCAGCCTTCGGCAAAGCCTTGGGCGAGGTCGTTTCTGCGGGTGTCGTCGGCGAAGTAGGCCCCGTCGCCCACTGCGGCATACATGGCAACGGAGACGGGCAGGGCGCCGCAAACGCAAAGGTCATTGACGATGGTGGAGACGTCATCGATGGCGACATTCCGGTAGTAGCTCTTACCGGTGAGCTTGTACAAAGCGTCGGCGACGACGGTTTTAGTGCCCAGGGCTTCTTCCACGTGGGCGAGGTATTCGTTTTCGGTTTCGAAGAGGTAGACGCTTTCGCCTCGGATGGAGGGAGCCTCTTTGATGCCGTGCCTGGTGAGGTTGGGGGTGGTTTGGGCCGCGGCCACCTGGCAGGCGCGTTTGAAGAGGTCGAGCGTGTCGTAATTGACCGTCTGGTCGTATTTCATTTTGCCGGTCATGACGAGCGGGTCCTGTAGGGGTGAAGGAGAGATTTTACCCCGACGCCGGGCGTTGTGTTTTCATGATGTGGCGTGAACCGGAAAGAGGCTGGGCCGTCTGTGAGATGAAGGGATAACATAGGTTGGTTACCTTTGGCGGGGTCTATAGGAAGAAGACAGCACAATGATGAGAAAAATCCTTGGAATCATGGTTGCTTTGATGGTTTTGACCGGTTCTTCGCCGGGATCGCGTCCGGGGTTGTTGTTTGGGCAGGACAAGCCTAAGCCAGCCAAAGCCGCCAAGCCTGCGGCGAAATCTTCGGCGTCTGTGGTGGAGCCAGCCAAGCCGGTGGAGCTATCAACCGAGTTCCCCCCTGACATGATCAAGGGTGATGTGAACTTCACCGTGAAGCTGGTTCTGCCGGAGGGGACCAAGATGGGACGGGATATTTATGTCCGGGTTGCGGGGTACACCGTTCTTAACAGCCGCCCCAAGCTGTATGAGTGGGCGCAGTTTGGCAAGGAAGAAATTTCAGGCAAGCTGGAGCGCGCCAGCGTGCTGGTTTTCACCGCGGGAAGAGACGCTAAAACCGAGGGCAAAGATAAGAAAACCGCACTGAGCGCCAAGGAGTTCATGTGGCGGGCAGAATTGCCAAACCCCAAGCCCGGCCAGACCGATATTGAACCTGTGAACCTGAATGTGACACTTGAGCTCAAAGAGCTTGAACCCATTGCCCAAGGCGGGCTGACGGGAACAGATTTTGTCTGGGACCTGAAGCTTGATGGCACACAGTTCAACGTGAATGCCATTTGGTTTGATAAGGAAGGTAAGCCGCAGACCGAATCATTCCCCAACCTCAAGGACCTTCAGGCGGGCCTGGCTGCCAAAGGTGTGGCCAGCGCAATGATCATTCGGGCCAATGAAACCGACAATGATGAAGAGCCCGTTCGGACCATCAAGGTTGTTTCCAAGGGGCAGCGCCGCGCCAAGGGATTGATGTATCTCGCAATGTGGATGACCGAACCGGGCGACGGGCTTTTGCTGATCAAGCGTGTATCAAATCCCACGGAAGACTTTCCGCGCATGACACAGGCGCCGGAGAATGCGAATTTGTTTCGCAAGCACATGGTTTTTCGGCAAAACGATATGGGGGATATGTCCAGCGCCAACAAGGCCAATGCCAAAGGGCCGATTTTTTACGGCAAGATGGCCGGCAAGTACTTTAAATTACAGCTTGATGAACTGGTGCTAAGCCCAGACCCGAGCAAGGAACCCCTTAAGCTGATGGCAAGAATCGTGGTTCAGCCTGATGGGTCCAAGAACCTTGTGGGGCAGTAAGCGTCCAATGAGGTCGACAGGTTGAGGTTGGGGCAATCTAAAAACAAGAGGGTGAACAGTCATGATCAAGTCGCGATTTATGCTTAGGGGAGCACTTTGTGGGGCGTTGCTGGTTTGCATGCCTGGCCTGACGCATGCGCAAAACAAGCCGGAGCCGGCCGCAGGGGTGAACCTTTCCAGCGAAACCCCGGCGGATTTAATCAAAGGCAATGTCACGCTCAACTTGAAAGTGAAACTGCCGGAAGGGGACACCAATACGCGCGGGCTGAGCGTGCGCATCACTGCGATGACCATCAGCAACGGCAAAATGAAGGTGATGGAGTGGCCGCACGAAGGCAAAACCAACATCACTGCGAAAGTGGAGCGGGCGAGCACTGTGGTGGTGACGGCATGGCGGACGGGGCCAAAGCCGCTGCGCCAGTCTGAAGTGAAGTTCTGGCGCGCGCAGATCCCCAATGCCAAGCCCGGCCAGACGGACACCGAGCCCGTTACGGTGGATTGGACTTTGGATATGGTGCCGGAACCCGAGGTCAAGGCCTCACCCGCCGGTCAGGACCTGGCCATGGCGTTCAAGCTGGAGGGCAAGCAGTTCAACACCTACATGCTGTGGCTGGACCCAGCCACTTCCAAGGCGGAACTGAACAGCTATAAAAACCTCGGAGAAGCCAAAGCGGCGATTGCCGCCAAGAAGATCAGCAATGCGATGATCATCCGCGCCAATGAGACGGAGAGCGACGCCGAGCCGGTGAAGTCCTTGACGATGTATTCCGCGGGTGTGCGGTCGAACATGTGCCCCAATACCTTTACGCTTTGGACCACCGGCCCGGAAGATGGATTAATCCTGGTGCGCAGGGTGTCGGAAGTGAAAGATGAATTCGTCTCATTAAGCAAAGCGCCTGTGGACGCCGCGCTTTACCGCAAGCAGATCATGTTCAAGCTCAAGGACATCGGTGATTTTTCCAGCGCTAACAAAGCCCCGGTGCTGGGGCCGACGTTTTACGGCAAGCTGGGTGGCAAGTATTTCAAATTCCGGCTGGGGTTGCTGGAGCTGAACCCGACCCCGGAAGAGATTCCGATGGAAATAAAGGCGAGAATCGTGGTGCAGCCTGACGGCACCAATGAATTGCCGGGCGAATAGGCCGGCTTGGTTTTGCGTGGCGTTCAGTGCCCGGCCACGAACCGTTTGCGCACCCATGCACGCATGGCGCGTGCAGGCGTGCGCACCCAGAGCTTCATGAAAAGGCTCAGGCGCTCGCCAGGGGTGGTCATGGTGAACGGCTGGCCAGCGGGGATGTACCAGTTGTTGAGGCCGGTTCGCTTCACCAGCCGATAGCCGACGGTACCCATGAAGAGATGGGTTTGGTAACTGGTGAGATGGTCTTCGATCATCACCAGCCGGGGGGCATGTTTTTTAAAGTCGATGCCTTTAAGCACAGCGAGCTGGTGGCCTTCCACATCGATGGAAAGGAAGTCAATTTTCGGGCTGGCGTTGTTTTGGATGATGGAATCGAGTGTGAGGACATCCACTTCGATCACGCGGAGAATGTCGGGGTTAAAGTCGACGTTTCCGCCTGAGAGGGAAGAGTGCAGGTTGTTCTTGGCAATGTGGAATTTCGCCTTGCCCACATCTGCGGCGCCTGCTGCAGCGGCCTGAACGACGGTGGACTTGGGGCGTTCCTTGCGCAAAAGATCGCACAGGTCCGGGTTGGGCTCGATCAGAAGGCCCGTCCAGCCGGTTTGCTCCAGCATCCAGGTCTGGGAGGAACGCTTGGGTTCGTTTGCGCCCACTTCGATGTAATAGCCTGTTTTTGCACGGTCAAAGTAGAGGTGGACCAGGTCGCATTCGCCGGCGTGCTCACGCTCTTTCCGGTTGGCGATGTCCGGGAAGTGGGCTTTGGCGTATTTGGAAAGCTGAAAGCTCAAGGGCGTGTTCTTTCGTTCCGGGGTTCCGGGAGGCAAGGGGCATTCCGGGGGCGGGGTGAGGAGTATAAATTTAATTTTTGCCTTCTGCCTAAGAAAACCGTCATTTGTCCGTCATATTGCTTGAGCGCGCACAACGGAGTACTCCGGGTATGACCGGCAATCAACACAGCCATCAGGAATGGGTCCAGAGCCTCGTCGCACGATATGAGCGGCCGCTCACCTTGTATGCCATGCGCTTTCTCCATGACACGGAGAAAGCCAGGGACACGGTTCAGGAAGTCTTTTTGCGCCTATGCAAGGTGCAGGCAGCAGACCTGACCACCTCTGAATCAGCCTGGCTGTACACGGTGTGCCGGAACCTGGCGCTGGACCAACTCCGAAAGGAAAAGCGTATGAAACCAAGTTCACCAGATGTCATCGACGACAGGCCCGGCCACAGCGCCGACCCTGCCGACAAGGCCGAGCAAACGGAAACAACCTCCTTAATGCTCAAGCTGCTTACCAGCCTGCCGGACCACCAGCAGGAAGTGATACGGCTCAAGTTCCAGCACAACATGAGCTATCGGGAGATCGCCCAGATTACGCAGATGAGCGTTTCCAACGTGGGATACCTCATCCACACCGGTCTGGCGTCACTCAGAAAGCAACTGGCGTAGTCCGGGGGCCTTTAAACAGAACATTGTTTTTGATCGATTAAGCAAATCACCCAGAGCGCTGCGGCGCCGGGACGAGTTTAGAAAGAGTAAGGAGCCAACCATGCTCACCGAAGAAATTCAAATCAAGCTGACGGCATTCGCCCTGGGCGAAACGGAGTTCTTCACTCCGGAGGAATTGGAAGAGGTCAAGGCGCTGCTGATGAAGGACGCCGAGGCCCGGGCCTTTGTGCAGGAGGTTCAGGAAACGGCTTCCGGGCTGAGCGCCGAGTTCGCACTGGAGAAGAGCCCCGGGCTGACCAGTGATCAAAAGACCGTCATTGACCAGGCTTCCAAGAAGAAGGGGTCATTTAACTTCCGGAAGTTCGTGTTCCCGCTGAGTGCGGTGGCGGCCTGCGCGATTGCGGCCTTCGTATACGTGGACTGGGGCAAGCGGCAACAATATGAGGTCGAAAAGGTATCTCGCAATGTTGGCGAAGCGTCGAGGATGGTTAATCGGTCTCAACTATCTGGCCCGAGGCAAGAAACAGCTCAGATGTTCAAGAGCAAGCAAAAAGCGGCTGCAGATAGCGTTGATCAGAGTCAAACATCCAATGCTCCCCAGCCCAGCTCTCAGTTAGGGTACTCGGCGGGATCTTCGGTATCGCCTCTGCCATTGCCTCCCATGGCGCCTGCTTCTTCGGCCGCACCTGCGGGGAAACCTGCATCTCCTGAAATGGCTGTTGGGATACGCGGTGATGGTGGCGGCGGCTCAGGTGGCAGCGGCGGTGGTGGAGTGTCCAGCAGTGGGCCAAGGCCTGTGTGGTCCACCAGCAGCGGGGCAACCCAGGACTGGAAAGGCACGGTCCTCTGGGGAGATAACCATGGCCAGTTCAGGAACAACGAGCCATCCCAGAATATATTGGAAGACAAGAAGTCTGCAGCGTCCAGGCCCAATGGAGCGCCCTCGCTACAGGTCGATGAAGCGCGAATAAGGGAGATTTACAAGAGGCATAAAGAGTCTTCCTCCGGGTATATCACCGAGCATTCCTCCCTCAGCAAGGAAGAAGCAGGCGCGGTTACCCGAGGCGCAGTAGCGAAGAGTTTTGGCCTCACGGATGACAAATACGACGCTGACCAGGTCCAGAAGCAGGCGCAGGATCTCAGGGCGTCGGAGATCGTGCGTCAGGACGCGGTGGTGTCAGCCCAGGAAGCTTACGACGCCATCACGGAAAACGCCTTCCTCAAGGCGTTGGGAAACCCGCTTTCAACCTTCTCCATCGATGTGGATACCGCCTCATACGCCAACGTCAGGCGGATGATTTCCAACAATCAGCGCCCGCCTCGCGGTGCGGTCCGGATCGAAGAACTCATCAATTATTTCCCTTACGAATACTCCCAGCCTGCGGATGACCGGCCGTTTGCGGTTCATGTGGAGACCCATCCTGCTCCCTGGAGCCCGGATCATCTTCTGGTGAAGGTTGGACTCAAGGGCAAGGAGATCGCACCTGAAAAACTTCCACCTGCGAACCTGGTGTTTTTGATCGACGTTTCCGGCTCGATGAATACCGAGAAAAAGCTGCCTCTGGTGTTGCAGTCGCTCAAGCTCCTGGTGACGCAACTCCGTGAGCAGGACCGGGTGTCCATCGTGGTCTACGCAGGTAAATCTGGCCTGGTGCTGCCGTCCACCTCCGGCAAAGACAAAGCCGTCATTATGGGGGCATTGGATAAGCTCTCGGCAGGTGGCTCCACCAACGGCGGCCAGGGCATTGCCCTGGCCTACAAAACCGCAACCGAAAACTTCATCCAAGGCGGCAGCAACCGGGTCATCCTCATGACCGACGGCGACTTCAACGTCGGCGTCACTAGCCGCTCCGAACTGACGGACATGATCGAGAAGAACGCTAAAACCGGCGTCTACCTCTCTATCTTCGGCTTCGGCATGGGCAACCTTAAAGACAGCACGCTTGAAGAGCTTTCCCGTAAGGGCAACGGTAACTATGGATACATCGATACCCTGAAAGAGTCGCAAAAAGCCCTGGTGGAACAGATGGCGGGCACCCTGTACACCATTGCCAAGGATGTGAAGATCCAGGTGGAGTTCAACCCCGCCACGGTCAAGAGCTATCGGCTCATCGGATATGAAAACCGGCTTATGGCCAAGGAAGACTTCAATAACGACCTGAAAGACGCGGGGGATATCGGCGCCGGCCACACGGTCACGGCTCTGTATGAAGTGGTACCGGCATGGCTGCCCGACCCGGCACCCGCGCCCGAAGGTGTGGCGCAACTCCAGGAAGAGATTGCGCAGGCCAAGCGGCAGATCGAAGAGCGTCGGCACACATTGACCGTCGCCAAGATGTCCGAAGATGCCCTCAAGCGGTACGTGGCGCAGATCCAGGCGTTGGAAAACAAGCTTGTGGAACTCCAGACCCAGATGGACAAGTTGGACATGGAAGCGCCGAAGCTCGCGGAGAAACCCGGCAAGCCCGAGGTGGACCCGCTGAAGTACCAGGAGGCTCCGGAGCCCAAGGTGCAGCCCAAAGGCGATCGGCAGGAGATGTTGACCGTCAAACTGCGCTATAAGGCACCCGACGCGCCCGATGAGCAAGGCACCAGCAAGCTGATCGAAGTGCCGGTGAAGATGGTCGACACCCGCTTGAGGATTGCCCGTCCACGTCCGACTGCGGACTTCAACTTCGCCGCCGCGGTGGCGGAGTACGGGATGATCCTCCGCAAGAGCAAATACGCCGGAAACGCAACTTTGCTGCAAGTGCTGGATCTTGCCGAAAACGGCATGGGTAACGACATCGCAGGCCACCGGGCGGACTTCATCAAGATGGTTCGCCAGACCCAGCCGATGATGCCCGATGTGAAGAAGGAATAGGGCGTGACTGTTGGCGAGACTGGTCGTGATTGAAGCGGATTGAGTTTGAACGACTCGCGATATGAAAGGCGTGTTATGAAAGCGTCGTATGGATTTTGGGGAATTGTTCTGGGTGGGGCGCTGGTTTTTCTGGCCGGGTGCGCCGGTGATGCCACACTGGAGAGCACAGGTCAGGTGGCACTAAACAGTGAGCAGCATTCAGATTCGGAGAACGAGATTCGGAAAAATCGGGCCGCAAGGCCCTTGGAGTCTCCTGCTCCCGACCCGGCCGCTGACGCCCGCGAGTTCGACAAGCTCAGTGAAAACACCTTTAAAAGGGTGCAGGCAGCGCCTGTCTCGACCTTCGCCATCGATGTTGATACCGGCAGCTACACAGTGGTGCGAAGGATGATTGCCGATGGCCGTAAGCCCGACCCCGATGCCGTGCGCATCGAAGAACTGATCAACTACTTCAAGTACGACTATGCGCCGCCGACGGATGGCCAACCCATCGCCGTGCATGTGGATACAGGTCCTGCCCCGTGGGCCAAGAACCACATGATCGTGAAGGTGGGGATCAAGGGTAAAGAGATCCCTGCGAGCAAGCGACCGGCGAGCAATCTGGTGTTTCTCATCGATGTTTCGGGATCGATGGAATCGCCGGATAAGCTCCCGCTGGCCGTGCAGTCCCTGAAACTGCTGGTGAGCCAGCTTGATGAGAGAGACCGGGTGTCCATCGTGACCTACGCAGGCGCTTCAGGCCTGGCGCTTGAACCCACGTTCGGATCGGACAAGGCCACGATACTGAAAGCGTTGGACAACCTTTCCGCAGGCGGCTCCACCAACGGCGGAGAAGGCATCAGCCTGGCCTACAAAACCGCATTGAAGAACTACATCTCCAAAGGCAACAACCGGGTCATTCTCCTCACCGATGGCGACTTTAATGTCGGTATCACGGATCGATCCGAACTGGTCGACTTTGTTCAGGACCAGGCCAAAAAAGGCGTTTATCTCTCCATCTTCGGCTTCGGCATGGACAACCTGAAAGACGGTCGGCTGGAAGAGCTTTCCCGTAAGGGAAACGGCAATTACGGCTACATCGATACGCTTGGCGAAGCCAAACGCGCCTTCGCGGAGCAATTGTCGGGCACGCTCTACACCATCGCCAAGGATGTGAAGGTGCAGGTGGAGTTTAATCCCAGGTATGTCAGCTCGTACCGGTTGATCGGCTATGAAAATCGGCTCCTGAATCGTGAAGACTTCAATAACGACAAGGTCGATGCCGGCGACATGGGCTCCGGCCACACCGTGACGGCGTTGTATGAAGTGGTGACCGTGGGTAACCAATCCAGCGTGCCCATCGGCGCCAACGCCCGGGCCCAGCGGGTGGCGGAGATTGACGCCCGGCTTAAGGCGCTGAAAAAGCAGGTCAAAGAACAGCCGATGACCGAGAAACAGTTGCTGATATTCAATAAGAAAATGCAGGCGCTTGAACAGGATCGCGCCAGGTTGCGCGAGGAAGGGGAAGATGTGCCGCCGGTGGACCCGTTGAAATATCAACAGGAACAGCGCGTGAATCTGGGGGTCGATCCCGGGCAGGCCGCGGAGGTCCTCACCGTGAAAGTGCGCTATAAAGCGCCCGATGCGCCCATCCAGCAGGGAAGCAGTCACCTGATCGAGCTGCCGGTGAAGGTAAGCGCGCAGAGCCTGGCGCGTGCAATGAGCAAGGATTTAACCTTTGCGTGCGCAGTGGCGGAGTATGCCATGGTGGTGAAGGGGTCGCCTCACATGGGGTCGGCGAATTTGCGGGAGGCGCTGGAGCTGGCCAAGGCGGGGGTGGGGGTGGATGCCATGGGGCATCGGGCGGGGTTTGTGGAGATGGTGGAAAAAACGCGTGAGCTGATGTCGGACTGGCCGGAAGTGGTGGACGCGGGGAGCCAGATGTGAGGCTGGTTCAGCTTGGGGGTGCGTAATTTCAAATGACGACCCTACTGCTGAAACGTGATTCCACTGGTTTAAACGCTCGCTATTTGGACTTCTAACATCCAACCTCTACCATCTAAACGTCTTCCTTCCACACATTCCCCGGAAAGGCGTTCCTGATGGCTGCTGCAATCCCCAAAGTTCATAAAGCTGTTCTTATTGCCGGCGACGGCATCGGTCCGGAGATCGCCACCTGCGTACGCAAGGTGTTTGAAGCCGCCGAGGCGCCGATTGAATGGGTCGAGCGGGATGCGGGGATCACCGCGCTCAACAAGGGGCTTGCGCTCCTGCCGGAAGAGACGCTGGAAGCGATCATGTATCACAAGGTTGCGCTGAAGGGGCCATGCACCACGCCTGTGGGCGAGGGGTTCACCTCCATCAACGTTTCCCTGCGCAAGAAGCTGAATCTTTACGCCGCGGTCCGGCCGGTCAAGACGCTGCCGGGTGTTAAAACCCGGTTTGACAACATCGACATGATCATCGTTCGCGAGAACACCGAAGGACTTTACGCCGGTGTTGAGAACGAAGTGGTGCCCGGCGTGGTGACGAGCCTGAAAGTGGCCACGGAAGCGGCATGCACGCGCATCGCCCGGTGGGCGTTTCGGTTCGCCACGCTCCGTAAGCGCAAGAAGATCACGCTGTTCCACAAAGCCAACATCATGAAGCTGACCGACGGCATGATGCTGCGCTGCGTGCAGAACATTTACGAGAACGAATACCCCAATATCGAGTATCAAACGCTGATCATCGACGCCGGCTGCATGAAGCTGGTGCAGGACCCGACGCAGTTCGACATCCTGCTGATGGAAAACCTCTACGGCGACGTGGTCAGCGATCTGGCCTCCGGGCTGGTGGGCGGGCTGGGCGTCACCCCCGGTGCGAACATCGGGGAAGACCAGGCCGTGTTCGAAGCGGTTCATGGAAGCGCACCGGACATCGCCGGCAAGGGCTTGGCCAATCCCCTGGCAATGATCCTTTCGGGCGTGATGATGCTTAACCATCTGGGCGACAGCAAGCATGACGACCGGTGCAAGAAGGCTGGCAAGCTGATCCATGACGCCGCGCAGGCGGCCCTTGGCGACGGCAAGAAAACCCGCGACCTTGGCGGAGAGCTTGGCACACAAGGGTTTACAGACGCACTGATCGAACGGCTGGGAAAAGTGGCCGGATAATACACGGTCAACATGGCGACAAACCAAGGCAACCAGCAAGGGGAGCGTGCTGAGTCGATCCGTCAGCGGGCCGGCGCGCTGGGGTTTGCGCACGTTGGTTTCGCCCGGCCATCGTTGTCGGACAAGCTGCCGAATTTCATCCAATGGCTGGACAATGGTTCGCACGCCACCATGGATTATCTGGCCAAGAAGCCGGAAGATCGGGCTGATCCGCGGTCGCTTTTGCCGCAAGCCCGGACGGTTATTTGTGTTGCGGATCGATACCCCTATGAGCCGACCGAACCGCAAGACCCGATGCCGGTGGATCAGGCCGTGTCCGCTGCGGGCAAGATCGGGCGATACGCCTGGGGCGACGATTACCACAAGAACATGAAAGACCGGCTGCATGCCCTTGCGGACGATCTGCGCGAGCTTTTTCCCGGCGAAGAATTTCTCACCACGGTTGATTCCGCGCCGATTTTTGAACGCGACCAGGCCGTCAAAGCCGGCCTGGGATGGATCGGCAAACACACGCTTTTGATTCACCCCAGGACCGGCTCATGGATGGTTTTGGGGGAGATCCTGACCACGTTGAACGTGCAAAGCGCCGCAGATGCGGGGCTTATGGTGGACGATCACTGCGGCGGATGCACCCGGTGCATTGACGCCTGCCCGACGCAGTGCATTACGCCTTACAGCGTGGACGCTTCGCGCTGCATCAGCTACCTGACCATTGAGCACAAGGGATTGCTTGATGAAAGCCTCCATGGGGCGATGGGGCAGTGGATCGCCGGGTGCGATGTGTGCCAGGAGGTCTGTCCGCATAATGTGAAATTGGCGGGCAAGCAGGGGGGCGTGGCGCCGTATGTGCCCAGCGAAGACCGTTTGGCCAAACGTTACAGTTCGCGCGCCACGCAGTACCGGGAAGAGACGCCTTACCACCCGGGGCATGCCACGCGCGCGCCGGGCCCGGCGGTGGGGCTGCTTCGAATTTTGCGTTGGACGCCGGGTGAGCGGGAGGAAATGCTTCAGCGGTCGGCACTTAAACGGATCAAGCTGGAGGAATTCAAGCGCAATGCGGTGATCGCGGCGCGCAATTTTGTGCTTGCGCATCCCGGGAGCTCCGAGTGTGCTGAGTTGATCCAAGAGATCAGGCATTTATCGTGTGATGAAGCTGTGGGGCCTGTCGTCCGGGAGACCTCCGCCGTTGCGCTAAAGGCATTAAATCGAGCAAATTCTTAAGGGATGGACATGCGTTATCAAAACGTTCTGGGGTTCGCGGTGCTGGTGGTATGGGCTTGAATAAGGCATTTTTCAAAGTGAAGATCCCCAAGGGACAGACCGTGCCGATGGACGTTGCGCTGATCATCAAATGAGTGGCGATTGCCCAGGCGGCTTTGATTTGAGAGTATGGAGGCATGAATGATCCATCTCGCAAGGGTCCGCAGATCCCAATTGACCGGTTGATGGCCGCAGCGGAAGCAGCGGCAACAGGTGTCACCGGGCATCGGGGCAGCGGACGTCAAGACATCAAGTCGAATCAAGCCATCAGCGCGGCCTGGAACCGGAGGCTGGTGGTGGCGGTGCTTTCGCGGCGGCAGCCGCTGTCGCGCAGGCAAATCGCGCAGATGACAGGCCTGCGGGACTCGGCGCTGACGTACATCATTCGTGAATTGCTGCAAAAAGGGATCGTGCGAAACTCCGGCAAACAGGGGTCCGACAGCGTCGGGCCCAAGCACAATCTCTTAAGTGTCAATGATGAACTGGGTTATGTGATCGGGGTCTCGCTGGCACGCGGGGTGGCGCGGATCGTGACCCGGAGCATCGCGGGAAATCTGATCGACAGCAGGCAGATTCCGTGCGTGACCACCCGGCTGGAAGATGTGCCGGCGATCCTTCGCGAAGACCATGAAAGATGGCTTGGATCAGGCGCGCGGCCCACCGGCGCGCTGCTGGCGATGGGCGTCGGCGTGCCCGGCATCGTGGACCCGGTCATGGGCCGGGTGACGTTTTCGCGCATGTACCGGGCCATGAATGTGCCTTTGGCGGCGAAGCTGGAAGAGGTTTTCAAGACCCATGTGGCGATCGACCACGACGCCAACCTGGGTTGCATCGCCGATGCGCGCAAGGGCAATGCGGTGGGGCTGACCAACTTCATTTACGTGATCTTGAACGCGGATTACGAGAACCCCAAGAAGCCGAAGATGGCCTACGGCGCGGCGCTTTATGTGAACCGTGAGCTGTTTCGCGGGTTCAACTATGCCGCGGGCGAGCTTGAGGACACGCTGACGCCTGCGGAGTCGGCGATTCGAGGGCCTTCGGACCTGGAGGCGCTCCGGAGCGCGGACGGGCCGGTGCCGGCGCATTTGATTGCATGGATCGGGGAGTTTGCGCAGCACCTGGCGAGGATCATCAACTTCATCGATCCGGCTGGACTGATCATCGGCGGGAACATCCCGATCCGTAACCGTAGTTTTTTTGAGCGACTGCATGCGGAGCTTACGCCGCTGCTGATTCCGCTGCCGGAGGACAGGCGTTTGACGTTCAGCGCTTCGGCTTTTGGGGAAGACGCGGTGGCACAGGGGGCGGCGATCGTAGCGGGTGACCACGCGCTTTTGGCGGGGGGGTTGTTTTAGTAGGATTTTGCCTAATGAGAAAAATCGTTATTTCTTCATTTGGCGGCAATAATCGGTTAGTATCAGCGTTTGGATTGCGGCTGGTTCTGCCGTCGAACCGGCTGGTATACGTCTGGTTTAGAGGATTTCCTCTTGCAGACGGCACATTTTGACGGAACAACCGGTTAGTCGGCCAACCGGGCACAACTTGCAGGCCGGCAGGAGAATGAATAATGGATCGCATCAATGGTTTGAAGGCTCTGGGTTTCGCAGGCATGATCGCTCTTGGCGCAACTTTTGCGGTTTCTTCGGCTGTGATGGCTGAAGACGCAAAGAAGGAAGCTCCCAAGAAGGAAGCTGCCCCCAAGAAGGAAATGGTTAAGAAGGCCAACGCTGGCGCGTACCAGGCTTGGGTGAAGGATCTTGGGCTGGACGAAGCGACCGCTGCAAAGCTGGCCGAAATCCATGCCAAGCAGGAAGAAGCCACCAAGGAAAAGACCGCTGAGTACACTGCGGCCAAGAAGGACCCGGCCAAGAAGGAAGAAGCACAGAAGGCGTTCGCCGAAGTGCAGAAGATCAACGCGGAATACAAGGCCAAGGCCCTGGCCGTGCTGACCCCCGAACAGCAGAAGAAGCTCAACAGCATCAGCACCTACAAGGCAGTGGTGGGTCTGGGCGCGTTCAAGCAGGTCACCCTGACCGCTGACCAGGAAAAGAAGATCCAGGAAAAGATCGACGCCGCCGGCGACAGCCTGCTGGCCGCGGATAAGGAACTGGACCGCAAGAAGCTGCAGGAATTCTCCTCCAAGCTGGCTGCGGAACTCCTGACCGACGAACAGAAGGCCGTGATCACCAAGCAGCAGGAAGAAGCCAAGGCCAAGAGGGCCGCGGCGACCCCCGCAGTTCCCAAGGCTGAAAAGACCGAGAAGAAGTAATTCCCGGTTTGGGTTTGATATTTAAGAAGCGGGCACGTTTTAAAGCGTGCCCGCTTCTTTTGTTATGGGGCGGAAGTGAAGTTGGGGTGTTGGTGTTGATGGGGGTGATGTGGTTTTTTGCGGGTTGAGGGGGAGGTCGGGCTGGTGCCCGAATACCCTCGTTTGCACGTCGGGCTAACGAGTTTTTGGTGTGTGGTGGGTGAGGGTTTTTTGTTGGCGTATGGCCCGGACACAGCATGGCTGCGGGCCGTGTTGTGCCACCCAGAGTGGGGCATGAGGGCCTTTTTAAGGGTTATTTGGGGGTCCAACCGGAGGGGATGGTGACTTTTTCGTCGGTGGCGATGACGATCTGCGAGAGGTCCCAGGAGTCGGTTTTGAAAGGGAAAGTGGCAAAATTTTCGGCGTTGGTGAGGTTGCAGACGGGGTTGGTGGTCCAGGCGTAGCGCACGGCGATGGGTTTGGGG
>CAZIWA010000009.1:0-76849 GCA_964542875.1 uncultured Phycisphaeraceae bacterium | reverse complement strand
GGTCGAGTTTGGTGGTTTTCCACGAGAAGAGGCCGGCGCAGATGAAGTTGTTCCACGCGGTGCCTTCGCCACAGACGACGGAGCCGGTGGGGGACATGTAGAGGTGGGCGTGGTAGGAGTTGAGGGGGTCTGAGAGGTAGACCTCATTGCCGGCGGTATCGCAGATGCCCAAGTGGGTGGGGCGTTTGGCGTATTCGCACCAGGGGAACTCATGGACGGACTGATCGTTTCGGCGGTCCATGTAGGTGTAGCCGATGTAGTTTGGGTCTGACCACCAGAATTCGTGGGTGATCATCTCGCCGTACTCCTGTTTGCGGAGCATGCGGTCCTGTGAGCCGTCGGTGCGGACGGTGTACATGCGCTGGCCGGTGCATTCGAGGATGTCCTTGGTGTAGCGCAGGAGGGTGGGGTCGATGGGTGAGGGATCGCTGTGGGCTGGGGAGTGATGGGCCATTTCGACGAGGCGGCCGATGCGGTCCGCGGCGATGTCGTAGGCGTAGATGGAACCGGTGCGGGGACGG
This sequence comes from uncultured Phycisphaeraceae bacterium, assembly GCA_964542875.1. Lineage (GTDB taxonomy): Bacteria > Planctomycetota > Phycisphaerae > Phycisphaerales > Phycisphaeraceae > CAZGOM01. Next base: position 76,328 of record CAZIWA010000009.1, on the reverse strand, counting down.
TTGATGTACCGCCAGAGATCGTCGGCGCTCATGGTGGTGGGGATGGGGAATGCGCCTTGCTCGTTGCGATGGTGTTCGAGGATGAGGGTTTTACCGTCGCAGGTGATGTCGGTGATGGTGCCCGGGATGTTGTCGGGAATGGTGCAGATGAGCTTGGGGGTGCCGTAAGGGAGGTCGACTTCCCAAAGCTCGCGGTGGTGGCCTTTTCGTCCGCTGACGTACCAGGTTTTGCCGTCGCTGGGGCGGGTGCGCATGTAGCTGCGCATAGTCTGGGGGAGCAGTTCGATGTCGCAGGTTTCGGGGTCGATGGCGATGTAGCCGTTGGACTTGTGGGTTTTGGAATCCCAAGTGAAGGCGAGGATCCGGCCATCGGGCAGATGCTTGGCGTAACGGAAATAGCCGATGTTGGCGGTGTCGGTGACCGTGTTGATCCGGCGTCCTGTGTTTTCGTCGGTCCAGGACTTACGGGCGAACGAAGCGGCAGTGGTGTTCATATGTTTCCGAAGGGTTGAGCCGGGCATCGGCGATGGGGCTGATGGCCCGCATGCCCCCCGCAAAGTTTCCCTGGCCCGGTGTTTGATCCGGGAAAATGGTACCTATCGGCGGGTTTGGCGCAATGGGAGGGGAGGTTTGGCGAGGATAAGCGGGATGGCGGGTTGTGCGGCGCGGGGAGAAAAGAGTGGAAGCAGAGCAGATTTTTTAACCGTGAAGGCGTGAAGATTTGAAGATGGGTCTGGGGTCTAGGGTCTGGGGTCTGGTCAGAAGGGAGTCAGGAAAAGGTGAAGAGCAGAGGGACCAGTCCCAGGCACCCACACGTATAAAAATGCCGGAGTGCTCGGCTGTGATAGCGCCGGGCCGTTGGCCCGTAAGAAAAAGTGCAGATGAAGAGGAAGACATGCTCGCGCGGACGAGAGCATGCCACCCAGAAGCATCGGTTTATTCTTCGGGGAGGGAGAGCTTTTCGCGGTCGATCATCACCTTCAGGGTGGAGGTGATCAGGTCGATCTGTTCGAGCTCCAGGTCGTTGAACAAGGGCAGCGCGAGGGTGCGGCTGGAGACGGATTCGGAGACGGGGAACTGGCCGGGTCCAAAGCCCATGGCCTGGTAATGAGGCAGGAGGTGGATGCTGGGGAAGTAGTTGGAGCAGCCGATTTCATGGCGGCGCATGCCGGCGATGATCCGGTCGCGGTTGGCCGCGGTGAACCGGGAGGAGAGCCGGACCACGAAGAGGAACCAACTGAAGTTGTCGGGCTCGGGGACGTTGGGGAGGGTGATTTCAGAGACGTCCATCAGTCGCGTGATGTAGCGAAGGGCCAGGCCACGGCGGGTGTCGAGGGTCTTGGAGAGGCGGGCCATTTGGGAGACGCCCAGGGCGCAGGACATTTCGTTAAGGCGGTAGTTAAAGCCCATGCAATCGTGCTGGAGCTGGCCGCCTGGAGCAAGAGGGGTGTCTGGACCGAAGGCGTAGGGGCGGCCCTGGTTGCGTGCTTTGCGGCAGAAGTCGGCGAGTTTGTCGTCGTCGGTGACGATGAGCCCGCCTTCGCCGGTGGTGACGGCTTTGTTGGAGTAGAAGCCAAAGACGGCGGCGCGGCCAAAGGAGCCGACGGGGCGGCCTTTGTAGCGTCCGCCGAGGGCTTCGCAGGCGTCTTCGATGAGGGGGATTTCATTGGCGCCGGCGATCTGGGCGAGTCGGTCCATGTGGGTGGGGTTGCCGAAGACCTCGACGGCGAGGATGGCCCTGGTGCGGGGGGTGATGGCTTCCTCGACCAAGGCGGGATCCATGTTGAGGGATTGCGGATCAATGTCGACGAAGACGGGGCGCGCGCCGGTCATGAGGATGGCGTTTGCGGAGGCGACAAACGAGTAAGGCGTGGTGATGACTTCATCACCGGGGCCGATGCCCAGGCCCAACAGGACCAGGTGCAGACCCGCAGTGCCGGAGCTGACGGCGATGCCGTGGCTGCGGCCGGTGAGGTCTGAGGCGACTTCCTCAAAGCGGAGCATCTGCTGGCCGTTGGAGAGCTTGCCGGACTGGAGCGCGGTGACGACGGAGTCGATGTCCTGCTGGGTGATCTCGGGCTGGCTGAGCGGGATGAGGTTGGTCATTTGGTTACCTGTTGAACGACGGATTCCAGTTGTCCGGTCTGGTCGAGGTAGCTGATGCCGGCCAGGAGGCGCAGGACGGGCATGGGGACGCCGCCGCCCTGGACGAAGACGCCCAGGTCGTGGAGGTTTTCCGGGCTGAGCTTTACGCCGTGCACGGCCTGGAAGACGAGGCTGAGGGATTGGATTCTGGGGTCGGATTCGACGGGGAGGATGCTGATGAGCTTTTGCGCCTGTTCCTGGCCGCGGATGCGGATGAGGCCCATGAAGAGGGCCTGGCGGAAGCTGAGGCTGGTGGTGGGGTCTTTGAGCAGCGCGACGATGGCGGGGGCGGTTTCATCGGGGGCGAGCTCCATGCCGGCCTGGGCGGTGGCGGAGGCGAAGTCGAGCTGTTCATCGACGCGGGAGTGGGCGTTTAGGGCTTCGTCGTTCACCATGCGGTTGGCCCGCTTCATGATGGTGATGAGGGTGGGGCCGGCGAGCTTGTGGGTGGGCTTTTGACCGACCCAGAAGAGCACCCATTCGTCGAGCTGGGGGTGTGCGAGCTTGACGAGGTTGTCCAGGCCTTCCTGAGCGTTGGTGTCGGACTTGAGCGCCAGCGCGGTGAGGCCGGTTTGCTGGAGCATCGGCTCGGGGGCTTTGCTGAGGAGTTCAAAGAAGGAGGCGGGCGTCTGCTGGTAGGTGTAGAGGGCAACCAGGGCCAGGCGGATCCGGGTGGCGGTGTCGTCGCCTGCCGCTTCATACATTTTGGTGAGCAGATCGGCTGCGCCGGGCACCTCAAAGAACATGGAGACGCGCAGGGCCATGATCAGGAGCCGGAGGTTACGCTTTTCCCTGGGGTCGGCGGCTTCTTTTTCGGCCACCTTCAGGGCCCAGGGACCGATGGATTTGGTTTTGTATTTGATCGACGTGCGCAGGAGCAGGTCGATCATCATGTCCCTGCGGTTGTCTTCGAGGGTGAGCAGGTCGTTTAAAGCCTTGGCTCCGGATTCCTCGCCTGCGAGGAAGAGCACGTAATTGGCCATGGCCTGCTGGGGGAGGTTGGTGGCTTTGTTGGTGAGGGGGCGGACCGTGGAGAGGTCGGGCTTTAAGCCGTGGGCGATGAGCTGAACAGCCACCAGGACGCGGACGCCGGGGTCCAGGTCGTTCCAGTTGTAGATGGCCTGGGCCTGTTCATCGCTGAGGGTGCCGGCTTCCATGAGAGCGCCGACGATTTCGGTTTCCACGGCGACGTTTTTGATGCTGGCAAGCCGGTTGAGGTCGAGTTTTTTGTCGGGGTCGAGCTCCGCGAGGCCGAGGATGGCGTGGATCTTCATCTGCGGCTGAGGCAGGTCGAAGAGTTTTTCATACACGGGCTGGAGGCGTGCGTCTTTGGTCTGGCGCAGCGCCTGGAGCATGGGGTGCTGACGGCCATCAGGCCAGACGCGCATGGCGGTCTGGAGCATGATGGTGGAGGACTCGGTGGATTGCTTGAGGGCTTCCTCCGCAGTGGGGGCCTGGGCCAGTGCGTTTGGCAGGGGGCTGGCGATGCTGAGCAGGCCGGCCAGGACAATCAACGCGCAAGAGACGGTGCGGGGCTTGAACATAGGGCAGATAGTTTACCTTGAAGAGGGGTGCGGGGTTCGGGGCGCGGGGTGCGGTTGAGGAAGGAAAGAGAGGCCTGCGGCCTTTTCGGGTGTCGGGGTACGGGTTTCGGGGATCGGGTAAGAGCAGAGGAAGAGCGAAATTTAAGAAAGCAGGACGCCCGTGAGGGCGTCCTGTGCATTTTTGATCCGAAATCCGAAATCCGAAATCCGAAATCCGAAATCCGAAATCCGAAATCCGAAAACGAGGCTGGTGGTGGATTATTTGAGGGGCTCAAATACAATGTTGGGCTCCATATTCCACGGTGACCTATGACTTTTGAACGCGACAACATCAAGGCCCTGCACGCTTATACGCCTGGGGAACAGCCCCAGGAGGCCGGCGTGATCAAGCTGAACACGAATGAAAACCCCTATCCGCCGAGCCCGAAGGTGATGCAGGCGATTGCCGGCGTGCTGCCGGAGCAATTGCGCAAGTATCCGCCGCCGTCGGCGATGAAGTTTCGCCAGGCTGCGGCGAAGCTGCATGGCGTGCATGCGGACCAGATCATTGCGACCAACGGCGGGGATGAGCTTCTGCGGCTGGCATTCACGGTTTTTTGCGATCCGCAAAAGGGTGACGCCGCGCGAGGCGGATTCTCGTATCCCAAGACCCAGGGCGGCGTGGGTGTGGCTGAACCCAGCTACTCGCTGTACCCCGTGCTGGCGGACATCCATGATTCGCTGATTGCCCGGGTGCCGCTGAATGAGGATTGGTCGATTCCCGGCGACTGGGCGCAGAAGCTCAATGAAGCCGGCTGCCGGCTGGCGCTGATCGTGAACCCGCATGCGCCGTCCGGGCACCTGGAAAGCCTGGAAGCGCTGGAGAAGCAAGCCCGGGCGTTTAAGGGCGTGTTGATGATCGACGAGGCTTATGTCGACTTTGCAGGGACGACGGCGCTTGGTCTGCTGGACGAAAAGCGCGGGCTTAAGAACGTGCTGATCCTGCGGACCCTGAGCAAGGGGTATTCGCTGGCCGGGCTGCGCTTTGGCTACGGGATCGGGCATGTGGATTTAATCGCCGCACTGAACAAGGCCAAGGACAGCTACAACACGGACATGCTTTCGCAGGCCGCGGCGATTGCCGCGCTGGAAGACCAGGATTACGCCCGGGAGACCTGGAAAAAGGTGCTGACGGAGCGGGCGCGCCTGGTGGCGGAACTGCAAAAGCGAGGGTGGACCACGCTGCCCAGTGCGTCTAACTTTCTGCTGGTGACGCCTCCCGCAGGCAAGACGCCGGCGAAGAAGATTTACGAATCCCTCAAGGATGCGGGTATTCTTGTCCGATACTTCGATCAGGACCGGTTGCGCGATAAACTCCGGATCACCGTGGGTGACGGCGCGCAAAACGACCGTCTGCTTGGGCAGATCGATCGGATCGTGAGTCAGTAATCCACTCTTAAAGGCCAGACCATGCCGGCACGCACCGCAACCATTAAGCGCGACACCAAAGAGACCAAGATCGCCCTGACCCTGAACCTTGACGGCGGGGAAGGCGAAATCAGCACCGGCGTGGGTTTCTTTGACCACATGCTGGACCATGTCTCCCGACATGGCCGGCTGGGCCTGAAGGTGACCGCCAAGGGTGATTATCAGATCGATGACCACCACACGGTGGAAGACGTGGGTATCGTGCTGGGCCAGGCGCTGGCGCAGGCGGTGGGCGATAAAAAGGGCATCGAACGCTATGGCTTTGCCAGCGTGCCGATGGACGAGGCGCTGGCGCGCGTGACGGTGGACCTTTCCGGGCGCGCGGCGCTGGTGTTTAACGTGACCTTCCACACCGGGAAGATCGGGACGTTTGATACGCAACTGGTGCGGGAATTTTTGAACGCCGTGGCGAACGCAGGCAAGCTGAATTTGCATGTGGAGGTGCCTTACGGCGAAAACGACCACCACATCGCCGAGGCGATTTTTAAGGCGCTGGGGCGTGCGCTGCGCGAAGCGGTGAAGGTGACGGGGGATCAGATTCCGAGCACGAAGGGTGTGCTGTAAGGGCTATTTCAGGTCAGGTTTAAGCGGATTTGGGGAACCGGCTTGCTTGTGTTGCCGGGCTGGTTGTTTATTTGATTTAGTGGGTCTTGTGCGCGGCGTGGTGGGCCTCGCGGACTCGGCGCCACCCTACGGGATATGTTATGACTTTTTGATATGATGGGTGGAACTTCAAGAGGTGATGCATGGCAACGATTCGTGAGGCGTATGACCGGGATGGGTTTGTGCTGGTGCCGGGCACCGGGCTGCCTGCTGATTTATTGGCGCGGGCGGCGGCGGGGTTGAATGATGTGCGCGATGGGAAGTATGACACGCAGCAGAAGCCGGAGACATCGCCATGGCAGCCGGGCGGGCCGGTGGATCGGCTGGTGAAGATCGAGCATCCGCAATTGGGAAACAAGGCATTGAGGGAAGTGATCGCGCATGAGGCGATCGGGCGGCTGGCGCTGGAGGTGACGGGGGCGGAGTGGGTGCAGGTGTGGTGGGTGCAAGGGTTGATCAAACCGAGCACGCCGCCTGGGGGGAAGCTGGCATCGAATGTCGGCTGGCATCAGGACAAGCAGTATTGGAAGCAGTGGTCCGCAGAGAGCAATCTTTTCACCGGCTGGCTGGCGCTGAGCGATGTGCCGGCGACCGCGGGGCCGATGAAGTTCGCGGTGGGATCACAGAAATGGGGCCTGCTTGACCAGGGGGATTTTGGCGCGCAGGATGAGAAGAGCGTGCGCGGGCAGATTCAGGTGCCCAAAGGGGAGACGTGGGAAGAAGTGCAGGCGGTGCTGCCGTTGGGCGGGATCAGCTTTCACCACCGGTACACGTTTCACGGAAGCGGGTCCAATACGGCGGGCTTTCCAAGGATGAGCCTGGCGCTGCATATGCGCACGAACCTGAGCACGATCGCCGAGGGGGAATCCGACCCGTGGGTGAACCGGTGGGTGAATGATCCGGAAGTATGCCCGATCTGGCGGCGGTGAAGGATGTGGGATCGCATTTGATGATGGGTCTGCGCGGCGTGCTTGTGCGTTAAAGGAGCATCCGTCCTGACCGGCAATTGAGTTCACGAAGCCCTTCGACAATCCGACGATCCGATATTTCGAGCCCGTGGCCTGTGAGTTTTTCACGTGCGGGGAAACCCTGATGGGGCGGATGTTGGAACGTGTTATATTCCAAGCATCCGTTTCGCCACCACAACCCATTCAAGGAATTTTCCATGAGCATTCAGACCCTTGCCAAGCAGTTTGTCGAGATGTGCAACCACGGTAAGAATTTCGATGTGATGAAGACGATGTACGCCGACGATATCGTCTCCGTGGAAGCCACCGGAGCTGAGACCAAAGGCAAGGGGCCGGTGATTGAAAAGTCCGCCAAGTGGGCGCAGACGGTGACCATTCACGGCGCGAAGATGGTGGGCCCGTACTTCAACGGCCCCGACACGTTCGCAGTCCATAACACCTTTGATCTCACCATCAAGGCCACCGGCAAGCGCGTTTCACAGGAAGAAGTGGGCGTTTACACGGTGAAGAACGACAAGATCACCCGTGAGCACTTCTTCTACGACGGCAACTGGTAAGCTGCGGAATGCCCGACGCGGCTGGGCGGAGGTTTGGCCGCTAAGGAATCGGGATTTTCGCGCCCGGGTTATCGGGTGGCTTCGACAAGGTGCATGGTCGACGGGGAAGGTTTTCTCATGGCGGTGACGATCCATGCCATTGGCTCCGATGGGTTGGCGGGGTACGGGCAGGTGCCGATGGTCTGCGATGTGCGGTCGATTCTGGCGGTTGAAGAAGTCGACGGAGGCCTTGGCGGCCTGACGCTTCATGAGCGGCCGGCTGAGGCGCCGTATCTGAAGAATTACGAGGACTTCCCGGAAAGCAGCCCGGTTCACTGGCATACCCGGTTTGACCTTGCGAACTGGGGTTTTTGGGTGGCGCGTGAAGAGGGACGCGTGGTGGGCGGCGCAGCGGTGGCGTGGAACACCGCAGGCGTGAACATGCTGGAGGGCCGGCGCGATCTGGCGGTTTTGTGGGACTTGCGTGTGTGCGAGACGCATCGACGGCATGGAGTGGGGAGCGCGTTGTTTAAGGCAGCGGCGGCATGGGCGAAAGCCAAAGAGTGCAGGCAGATGAAGATCGAAAGCCAGAATGTGAATATTCCGGCGTGCCGGTTTTACGCGCGCATGGGGTGCCGGCTGGGGCAGATCGACCGCATGGCGTACCGCGGACAGCCCGTGGTGGCGCATGAGGTGATGCTGGTGTGGTATCTGGATCTGGCGAAGGAATCCAAGGGCTGATTTGTCGTGGGCTTTCATGCCGGGGATACTGCGCGCATGTCACTGATCCGCTTGAAGAACGTTACGAAAAGTTTTGATGATCACCCCCGGCCTGCACGGGTGGTGCTCAAGGATGTTTTTTTTCGTGTGGCCGCGGGTGAGCGGGTGGGGCTCATCGGGCGAAACGGCACGGGGAAGACAACACTGCTGAAGCTGATCCTGGGGCAGGAAGAGCCAACTTCGGGGACGGTGGAGTTCGCGCCGAATGTGAAGCTGGGGTATTTCTCGCAGTTTTCCGATCTGGATACGGACCTTTCGGCGCAGCAGATATTGGAAGGGGTTTTCGCCGAGCTTCGGTCGATGGAAGCGGAACTGGATGCCATCGGCGAGGTTTTCGTAAAAGGCACGCCAACGCCCGCGGAGGAGAAAAAACTGCTGGACCGGCAGACGGAATTGATCGAGCAGATGGAGCACCGGGACGGGTGGACTTATCAGAACAGGATCGATACGGCGCTGTCGCGGCTGTCGTTTGACGAGGAGCGAAAGCACAAGCCGCTGCGCCAGCTTTCGGGCGGGTGGCGCAACCGGGCGGCGCTGGCGAAAATCCTGCTGGAAGAGCCGGATTGCCTGCTGATGGACGAGCCGACCAACTACCTGGACCTGGCGGGGACGGCATGGCTGGAATCCTGGGTGACCAAGCATCGGGGCGGGCTGATCCTCGTGTCGCATGACCGGCACTTTCTGGACAAGGTGGTGACCCGGATCGTTGAGATCGAAAACCATCACACGCATGAGTATCCGGTGACGAGTTTCGGTGATTACATCCGTCAGCGGACGGCGCGGCTGAAGACCATTGAGAACCAGTTCAAGCATGAAGAGGAAATGCTGGCTTACGAGTCGGAAGCGATCGCCGACCGGAAGGACGCCGCACGCGATCCATCCGGGCATTTGAAGCGGAAGCTGGCCAACATCAAGAAGTCGCTTGAGCCCAAGCCCGTCGATGCGATCGTGACGAACATCTATCAAAACCTCAAATGCGCGGACCGGCTGTGCCTGGCGTCGGGGCTTTCAAAAGCGTTTGGCTCGCATCAGTTATTCAAGAATGTTTCCTTTGAGCTTTCACGCGGGACACGGCTTGTGGTGGTGGGGCCTAACGGGTCGGGCAAGTCGACCTTGCTGTCGATTGTGACGCAGGACCAGGCCGCCGACGGCGGCGGAACCGTGGACTGGCTGGCCGGCAGCGAATGCGTGTCATTCAACCACACGCTGGAAAACCTGGACCCCACGGAAACGGTGACGCATATCGTGAACGTGACGGGGATGGCGCACTCGGCGCCGCGTAAGCAGGTGCATAAATTCCTGGAGCTGATGGGCTTTTCGGAAATGGCGCTGCAGCAGCGGATCAATACGCTTTCGGGCGGGCAAAAGGCCCGGGTGGCCCTGGCAAGGTGCCTGCTTTCAGGCGCACAGGTGCTGGTGCTGGATGAACCGACCAACCATCTGGACCTGCCGAGCGTACAGATCATGGAGCGTGCGCTGGTGTACTTTCCGGGTGCGGCGCTGATCGTTTCGCACGATCGGTTTTTCATTGATAAAGTGGCGACTGAATTACTGGTTTTTGAAGGCGATGCAAAGGTAAAACAAATCGCCGGAAACTGGTCGACGTGGCAGGCGAGCAAGCCTGCGGAAGAAGAATAAAAAACTAACGGGGGAACGCCATGGCGGTGTTGGCTCAGGAGCATCTGGATCGTTTACGAAATGCAGGATTGCTGATTTCTTCGCCTTACAGCCCGACACATGCGGCATTTCCGGATGGGGTGGCGGTGGGGAAGCCAACGACGGTTCCGGGGAACTCAATTGAGAATTACCGGCTAGGATGGGGCTTTGACGGCACCATGCTGGATGCACCGCTGCTGTGGGTACATCCTTACGAAGGCAAGTGGTATGTGGTGGTGGCCGAGTATGCCCCCGGCCCAGGCCCCGGCGACTTTGTGGATGTGTGGCGCACAGAACAGGAAGCGGTGGACGATATTTTAGACTTCTTTTTCGGCAACCCGGCGCGGATGGACATCAAGCGCAAGGCACGCGGACTTTGATGGGAGCAGGTTTATGCGAATCGCCGTTTCCGGCACACACTCCGTCGGCAAGAGCACGCTTGTGCATGACTTGATCGGCGCATTGCCCGGCTACTTTCGTGAGGAAGAGCCGTACCGGGCGCTGCGGGAGCAGTACCCCATCAAGTTCGGCAAGGAATCCACCAAGTATTGCAACGGCGTGCAGGTTTTTTACAACATCACGCGCGTGATGACGTACCGGTCGCCGGAGGACCGGGTGGTTTTTGACCGGTGTCCGGTGGACTACATTGCCTACTCGCTTTACACCGCCCACCACAGGGAGACGGATCTGGACGAGGCGTTTGTGAAGTCGCTGGTGGAACCGGTGAGACAATCGCTGAGGAGCCTGGACCTGATTGTGTTTGTGCCGGTGTCCAAGCATCACCCGATGCACCTGGAGGCGGATGGGATCCGTCCTGTGGATCCCAGTTACAGGACACAGGTGGACCATCACTTTAAGGCGATTTACCGGGAGAATGCGTTTGGGCTGTTTGATGAAGCAAGCAGAGCCAAAGGAGCAGGGCCGAGGCTGATCGAGGTGCAGGGGTCGCGCGAAGAGCGGATTCAGCAGGTTCGTGACGCGATGGGGTGAGGGGTTATTGGGGGGCGGCAGGAGCGGGCGGAGCCGGAGTGAACCCTTTGGCGGTGAGGATTCCCTTGGATTTTTCAGTTGCGAAGAAGTCCAAAAAGCGCGTGGCCGTTTCGGCTTTCTTGCTGGTTTTGACAACTACTGCGGGATAGACGATCGGGTCGTGGGTGTTGGGGGCCGCGGTGGCGATCACTTTTACTTTGTCGCCTGATTCCCTGGCGTCGGTGAGATAAACGACGCCGGCGTCGACTTCGCCCATCTCAACGTAGGTAAGCACTTGCCGGACGTTGGCGCCGTAAACGATTTTGTCTTTGACGGCGTCGGTGAGCTCAAGGGACTTGAGAACCTGGGTGCCGTATTGGCCCGCGGGGACGGTTTTGGGTTCGCCCAGGGCGATGCGCTTTACCTCGGGCTTGGCCAGGCCTTTCCAATCAGAGACGGGGTTTTTCTGGGCTTGCGGAACGATCAGCACGAGAGAATTGCCTGCGATGATCCGCTTACTGCCTTCCAGCACGAGACCGTCTTTGGCAAGGTCGTCGGCCTGCTTCTGCGCGGCGCTGATGAAGATGTCCGCGGCCTGGCCGGCCTTGATCTGCGCGAGCAGTTGGCCGGAGGAGCCGAAGGTGAACTCCACCTTGTCGCCGGTTTTTTCTTCGTAGGCTTTGGCGATCTCGGTGACGGCTTCCTTGAGGCTGATGGCTACGGAAACGCTGATGGTATCGGCGTGGGCGATGGTGGTGGTGAGCAGGCAAAGGAGGATTGTGATGAAGATGGCGGTGGTGCGCATGGGGGCTCCCTTTGGCTTACATCGTACCGAGGGCTTAGACCGTCGCGGGTTGCGGGGTTTGGGAGGGACGGTTTTTGATCCAGCGGGGGCTGCCGCCTTTGATCCAGGGACGCCACCATTTTTCATATTCGGAGGTGAAGAGGCCGTCGTGAAGGGTGGCGCGTTTCTTGTAGGGGAGATAAGTGCCCAGGTGCCAGCCGAAGGGGCGGTAGAGGGCGAAGTCGCCGGCGTTTAGGCGCAGGGGGATGCCGCCCGGCATGCCCTGGCAATAGGCCTGGCAGTTGGCTTCGCGCTGGACGATGTCCTGGGGTGTGCCGTCCTGGCGCGCGGGCCAGCCGACTTTGAGCTCCGCTTCGCGTGCGACTGCGGCGAGCTCGCCGGGGAGGTCGAGCGTGCGCACGTGGCTGCCGGGGACAAACCAGGTGCATTCGTCATCGTAAAGGGGGCAGTTGATTTGATTGACGGCTTGCCAGTCGAGCACGAGGTCTTCAAATTCGTCGCGAGCCAGGCGCGATGACGCCGCGGTGATGTCCCGATGCCAGGAGGTGCACCAGGCGTACTGCGTGGGCTCCAGAAGGATGCCCATGATGTCGAGCTTGGCCCAGACGTGGTCTTTGGAGAGGAGCTGGTCGATGGCGTCGCGGAGATCGGAGAGCTGGGCGTACTCCCGGAAGGGTTGAAGGTTGAGTTTGCCTTCGTGGGCCTGGAGGGGTTGGATGCGCTGGGCTTGCGGGTTGATTTCCCGGACGATGGCGGCGCCTTTATCGGCTTCCACGCGCAGTTCTTTAATGAGCGTGGTGGGCACGATGCGCTTGAACACGATGTAGCCGTCGCGGTAGTAATTGGCGATGTCTTGTTCGGGGATTTTGTAGGTCATGGCGGTTCCTTGGAAGAGAGGTTGAGGAACATAGTAGCAGGGTTTCATTTTTGCGAGAAGATGAAAAAGTGGAAAACTGTACAGGCACGCCTAGGCTACGTCATGTAGGGTACGGGGGCCGATGATGGCGGTCCGTCGTCGGAGTAGTTCCTTTTCTCGATGAAAGGTTTCGGCCATGACCATCCAAAAAGCGCTTACAGGCTTTCTTCTCGCGGGTTTGCTGCTGGCGCCCGTTGTTCCTTCGCAGACATTGAGCCTGGGAATCGCTTACGGCCAGGAGGCGCAGCCTGAAAAGGCCAAACCCGTTGACCTGGCGATGACGCGGGCGGTGTTGTATTCGTCGGGCGTGGCGTATTTCGAACATGAAGCGACGGTCACCGGCGATGCCACCGCGGTGCTGCCTTTTAAGACGGATCAGATCAACGACGTTTTGAAGAGCATGGTGGTGCTGGATGATTCAGACAAGCCTGCGACGGTGACCTACCCCAGCAATGATCCCATCGCGCGGTCGCTTAAGAGCTTTGGAGTGGATATTTCCGGCGCCCCTTCGCTGCAGGCGATTTTGAAGCAGCTTCAGGGAGTGGGGGTGCGGCTGATGGCGCCGGAGGCGATCGAAGGCAAGGTGCTGTCCGTGGATGAGCAGAAGAGGGTGATTCCGGGAAACCCGCCTGTGCAGACGACGGATTACATTGTTTCCGTGGTGACGGATTCGGGGATCCGTTCGGTGCCTTTGAGCACGGTGAGCAACATTTCCATTTTGGATAAGCGGCTACAGGAAGAGCTTAATAAAGCGCTGGCGCTGGTGGCCACGTCGCGTGATACGGAACGCAAGCCGGTGACGATCCATTTAAAGGGTCAGGGCTCGCGCACGGTGCGCGTGGGGTACCTGCTGGAGGCGCCGGTGTGGAAGTCCACCTATCGGCTGGATCTGTCCGATAAGCCGCTGCTGCAGGGGTGGGCGCTGGTGGAGAATACGTCGGACAGCGATTGGAACAAGGTGGGGCTTTCGCTGGTGTCCGGCCGGCCGATTTCGTTCAAGATGGATCTTTACACGCCGATGTACCTGGACCGGCCGGTGGTGGTGCCGCAGTATTTTAATTTCCTGAGGCCGCGGCTTTCGGAGGCGGGGATGGATGCGGATAAGAACATGTTGTCGCTGAATTCTGCGTACCAGGTGAGTCCGCCGGCGGCCGCACCGATGGCTGGGCGCAAGTCCAAAGAAATGGCCAAGGATGCGTCTAATGGACCGATGAATCAGGTGACCGGACGCAGCATGCAGGCACAGGACTTTGTGGTGGCGCAGGAATCCATGGCAGCAGTCGGGGGCGGCATGGGTCTGGGGAACCCGGAAGTGACCACGCAGTCCGGCCAGATGGGCGAGCTGTTTAAGTACACACTGCCCGATGCGGTGAACATGCCGCGAAGGCAATCGGCCATGCTGGCGCTGCTTTCCAAACCGATCAAGGCGCAGAAGGTGAGCGTTTACAACGCGCGCGTGCTGGCGGATTCGCCGCTTTCGGGCGTGCGGCTGACCAACGACACGGGCATGAAGCTTCTTACTGGTCCGGTGACGATTTTTGATTCCGGCGCGTATGCCGGGGATGCGCAAATCGACAACCTGTCGGAAAACGACTCACGCCTGCTTACCTACGGTGTTGATCTTTCGGTAAAGGTGGACTCCAGCATCAATGCGAACCAGACGCTGACGTACATCAAGATCATCAAGGGCGTGCTTCAGATCGCCCGGAAGCAGACGTATTCGCAGGAATACAAGATCAAGAACAATGCGGAGAAGGATCGGATGGTGGTGATCGAGCATCCGCGCGATATGCAGCGCACGCTGGTGGAGCCGGCCAAGCCGGATGAAACCACGCCGAGCTACATCCGCTTCAATGTGAATGTGCCCGCGGGCAAGACCGGGGTGTTTAAGGTCATTGAAGAGCAGCCGCTTTACGAAGGGGTGGCGCTGATCAACGTGGACGCGAGCTATCTGGACTATCACGTGAAGAACTCCAAGCTTTCGCCGAAGGTGAAGGAAGCATTGGTGAAGGCGATGCAGATGCGTGCTGAATTGACGGAACTTGAACGGCAGAACAATCAGCTCTCCGCAGAGATATCCAATATCTCGCAAGAGCAAAACAGGTTGCGTCAGAACATCACCACGGTGGGGTCGCAGTCTCAGATGGGGCAGCGGTATGTGAAGAAGCTGGCCGAGCAGGAAGACCGGATCGAGGCGATCAACACCGAGATGAAGAATCGGCAGGCGCAGATCAACGAGCGGCGCAAAGCGATGGATGATTACCTTGCCGAGCTGACGCTGGATTGAGGGGGAAGGTGAAATTTAAAATTTGTAATTTGTAAATTAAAGGCTTGGAAATAAGGGCATTTTGGCAGTTTTAATGACGCCGTGAAGCTTAGCTTCACGGCGTTTTTCATATTGTTCGGGCGGGGAGGGGGACGCCGAGTTTTTTTGCGCGGGCGTAGAGGGTGGTGCGGCTGATGCAGAGGATGCGGGCGGCGTGGGAGAGGTTGCCTTTGGCTTCGTGCAGGGCCCGCTGAAGGGTTTCGCGGTCGGCCTCATCGCGTGCGGCTTTGTAGGAGGTTGCTCCCGTTGTTCGGGGAAGCAGATCGGGGGGAGCAAACGAGGTGCTTACGGAGAGCATCTGCGTGCCGAAGGTGTCGTCTTCGCTCATGGCGACGGCGCGCTGGCAGAGGTTTTCCAACTCGCGCACGTTGCCGGGCCAGGGGTGGGCGCTCATCCACCGCCAGACTTCCGCGGGCACTTTCAGGGGTTCGCGGCCTTCGCGGCGGGCGTAGAGGTCCAGGAAGTAGCGTGCCAGGAGGGTGATGTCTTCGGGGCGCTGGCGCAGCGGGGGCACCACCACAGGCACGACGTTGAGCCGGTAGAAGAGGTCCTGGCGGAACTTTTTTTCGCGGATCAGGGCGGGGATGTCCTGATTGGTGGCGGTGACGTAGCGGGCGCTGATTTTGCGTACGGTTTTGGAGCCCAGGGGGCGGACTTCATTTTCCTGGATCACGCGCAGGAGCTTGCCTTGAAGGGTGAGGTCAAGGTCGTGCACTTCGTCGAGGAAGAGGGTTCCGCCGTCGGCCTGGGCGATGAGGCCATCGCGGTCGGAATCGGCGCCGGTGAAGGCGCCTTTCTTGTAGCCGAAGAGTTCGCTTTCCAGGAGTGTGCCGGGGATGGCGTTGCAGTTGATGCCGACAAAGGGGCCAGAGCGCTGGGGGCTTTCTTCGTGGAGCAAGCGGGCGACGAGTTCTTTGCCGGTGCCGGTTTCGCCGATGATGAGGGCGGGGGCGCGCGTGGCGGCCGCCTTGGCGATGAGCCGGCGGAGGTTCTGGATGGGTTCGCTGACGCCCACGAGCCGGGTGCCTGCGGAGGCGACGGCGAGCTTGTCGAGCATGGAGGCGTGTTCCTCCTGGCCTTTGCGTTCACGAAGCAGGCGGATGTAGGTGCCTTCGACTTCAGTGAAGTCCAGCGGGGGAGAGAGCAGGTAATCAAATGCGCCGGCGCGCATGGCCTGCACGGCGCTTTTGGTGTTTCGGTCGGCGGTGATGATGGTCACGAGGCAGGCGGGGTTAACGGCGTGGAGTTCCTGAATCAGCCTCATGCCGTGGGGGTAGAGGCCGACGAATGCGGCATCAAACGGGCGCTTGGCGATGACGGCGAAGGGATCGCCGGTGGCGCCGATGATGGTGTTTTTATGGCCTTTGGCCTGCAGCCAGGCGTGCAGGTCTTTTTCTTCGTCGTTGTAATGAAAGATGTCCATGTGTATTGTTCAGATTATGAACAGATGTTGTGTGGTTGTCCAGTTATTGTACGGAGAAGCGGGATAAAGCCTTCGGCTTTTTTCGGGTTTCGGGGTGCGGGTTTCGGGTTGTAAGAGACATTCAAAGCAGTTTGCCAGTGTCGTCTTTGGTTCTCATTTTTATCTGGTTTACTGAACCCCGAAACCAGAGACCCGAAAAGGCCGAAGGCTTCTTCTTTGACCCCCTCCTCACGTCTGGCACACCAATTGCTAATGATTCCTGTGGTTCCATGATGTCTGTTCGTTTAGCACGCAGGCCGTCCCGTCGGCCGACATGGAGCCACTGTCGATGAATCCCATCTCTGCATTTGCCCAAAGCGCTGAGCGTACCCAACCCTTTCTTCCGGCATCACTTCTTGAAGTCAACGGCATCATTGCCGATCTGCAATCCAAGGGCGTTAAATACGTTCTGGCGCAGTTCGTGGATATTCATGGCGTCGCAAAAACCAAGGCAGTGCCGGTCTCTCACTTCAATGACATTTTGACGGATGGTGCTGGCTTTGCGGGGTTTGCGGTGTGGGGCCTGGGCATGCAGCCTCACGACCCGGACTTCATGGGCAGGGGGGATCTTTCGACGCTTTCGATGGTTCCCTGGCAGCCGGGCTATGCCCGGATCGTCTGCGAAGGGTATGTCAACAACAAGCCATATCCTTACGACACGCGCTACATTCTGCGTGAACAGGTCAAGCGCATGACGGCGCGCGGGTGGACCTTCAACACCGGCATGGAGCCTGAGTTCATGCTGCTGAAAAAGGAAGCATCCGGCTGCGTCGTTCCCGCGGACGGCAGCGATACGCTGGATAAACCATGTTATGACTACAAGGGGCTTTCCCGGTCGCGTGCGTTTGTCGAAAAACTTACGGATTGCCTGATCGCCGCGGGGCTGGACGTTTATCAGATCGACCATGAGGATGCCAATGGGCAGTTTGAGATCAATTTCACCTATTCGGACTGTGTGACGACGGCGGACCGGATTGTGTTCATCCGGATGGCTGCGGGCGAGATCGCCCGGGAGCAGGGGCTGATCTGCTCCTTCATGCCCAAGCCCATGAGCGCCCGGACCGGCTCGGGCATGCACATGCATCTCTCCATCAGCGCCGACGGCAAGAACATCTTCAAGGATGAAACCGACGCCAACGGACTGGGGCTGTCCAAGATTGCGTACCACTTCCTGGCGGGAATTCTGAAGCACGCCAAAGCGCTGACGGCGCTGGCCTGCCCGACGGTGAACTCTTACAAACGGCTGGTGGTGGGCAGGTCGCTGTCGGGTGCGACCTGGGCCCCGGCCTACATCAGTTACGGCGACAACAACCGGACGTCCATGGTTCGCATACCGTTTGGCCGGCTGGAATTCCGGCTCAGCGATGCGGGCTGTAATCCTTATCTGGCGACGGCTGCGGTGATCGCCGCGGGCATGGACGGGATTGAAAATGAGCTGGCGGCCCCGGTGCCCAACAACTTCAATCACTATGAACTTTCGCCGGAGCAGTTGGCCGCCAAGGGGATTGGCACGCTGCCGCAAAATCTGCTGGAGGCGATCAATGCGCTGGAGCAGGACACGCTGTTTTCCAAGCAGCTTGGCGAGGCGTTCATCAAAGAATTCATCAAGGTGAAGCGGATGGAATGGGTTGAATATTCCAGGCACGTTTCTGATTGGGAAGTGGGGCGGTATCTCGAATATTTTTGAGATGCGGGCGCCCACGCGCCGGGGGTATCGGGTCAGCGGGTGATCGGGAAGCCCCGAGCCGGCCCGACGGCTGATTCAATATGTCCCGCCTAACGCGGCACAGCGTTTGCTATACGAACAATCGACTCTCCTGATCTCCTAACCTAAGGGGTTCCACATGTGCGGCATCGTCGGCCTCCTGGCCAAGAAACAACCCATGCGCGACCGGCTTGGCGAACTGCTGGTCCCCATGCTCAAGTGCATGACCGAACGCGGGCCGGACTCCACCGGGCTGGCGCTTTTTTCCGGGGACGCCAGTGCGCCCACCCGCTTTAACCTGCATGGCCCCGCGGACGGAGCGGCGTGGGATACGCTTACTGAGCGCTTCAGGCGCGAGGTGTATCCCGGCGCGCAGCTTTCACGCGTGAGTGAGCATGGCGTGCTTGTGGCCGAGACGGCGCCTGCACAGGTGAAGTCGTGGCTGCAAACCAATGGGTCCGGGTTTGACCTCCTTTCTGTTGGCCGGGCCATGGACCTTTACAAAGACATCGGCCCCGCGGAGGAAGTGTCCAACAAATACGGCTTCGCCGGGCTCAAAGGGACGCATGCCATCGGGCACACGCGCATGGCGACGGAGTCCGCGGTGTCGCTGATGCACGCGCACCCGTTCACCACAGGCGGGGATTTTTGCCTGGTGCACAACGGCTCGCTTTCCAACTACCACAGCCTGCGCAGGATGCTTGAGCGCCGGGGCATCATGTTTGAGACAGACAACGACACGGAGGCGGCGTGCCGGTTCCTGCAATGGCACCTCAAGAACGGGGACAGCATCGAGCAGGCGATCGTCAAAGGCTTTGAAGAGCTGGATGGCTTTTACACGCTGCTGATGGGAACCGCGGACCGGCTGGTGCTGGTGCGCGACGCCTTTGCCTGCAAGCCCGCGGTGGTGGCAGAGACCGATGACTATGTCGCCGTCGCTTCGGAATTCCGGTCCCTGGCGGACCTGCCTGATATCGACAACGCCCGGATTTTTGAACCCGAGCCAGAGAGGATTTACTCATGGGCCGTTTAGCTTCCCTGACCGAACCCGGTGCGCAAACCGGAGTCGGCGTCACGCTTGATTTGAAGTCCATGTCGGTGCGCCAGATCAACCAGCTTCTGCACAAGCCCACGCCCGAAGTGACTTCGGGACAGGTGGTGATTGCCCACCCCGCAGGCGCGCACAACCTGGCGGTGGGCCTCACGCTTCCCCTGGATGTGAGGATTCAGGGGCATGCCGGGTACTACGCCGCAGGCATGAACAAGCTGGCTAACATCGTTGTGGAAGGCAACGTCGAGCGCGGCGTCGCCGAGAACATGATGTCCGGCTTTGTCCGGGTGCAGGGATACGCCAGCGAGTGCGCCGGCGCCTCCGCCCGTGGGGGCATGCTCGTGATCGAGGGCAACGCTTCGGGCCGGTGCGGCATTTCCCTTAAGGGGGCCGACATCGTGGTCGCGGGCAGCGTGGGGCACCTTTCGGCATTCATGGCGCAGGCCGGGCGGATGGTTGTCCTGGGTGATGCAGGCGCGGGCCTGGGCGATTCCCTCTACGAAGCCGTCATCTATGTGCGCGGCAAGCTTCATGGCCTGGGGGCCGACGCCCACGAAGAAGCCATGACCGATGCAGACTACCTCGCCATTGAAGAACTCCTGAGCAAGGCCCAGCTTCCCGGCAAGCAGGCCGACCCCAAAACCTTCAAGCGCGTTGCCTCCATGCGTTCGCTTTATCACTGGAATTCCGAGGCCCATCAGGAGTATTGATCCATGACCTCCAAATCGACTTTGAATCGTGACTCGTCTTCTCCCGCCCGGCTGTCGCTGCCGGTGGCGGAGGAAAGCTATTCGTTTAATCCGCATGTGATGTCGTACATCCATCAGGCCGCGGAGCGGGGGCTGTACGACATCCGCGGGCTTGGCGCCAAGCGCAAGATGCCGACGTTTGATGACCTGTCTTTCCTCACGGCGTCGGCCTCGCGTTACCCTCTGGAGGGGTACCGTGAAAAGTGCGTCACCAAGACCATTCTTGGCGCGCGTTTTGCGAAAAAGCCCATTGAGCTGGCCACGCCGATCACCATCGCGGGCATGAGCTTCGGCGCGCTTTCGGCCAATGCCAAGGAAGCCCTGGGGAGGGCCGCCACCGCGCTGGGCACCAGCACCACCACCGGCGACGGCGGCATGACCCCCGAGGAACGGCTCTCCAGCAAAACCCTCGTCTATCAGTGCCTGCCCTCGCGCTATGGGTTTGACCCCGATGACGTGCGCAGGGCCGACGCCATTGAAGTGGTGATCGGGCAGGGCGCCAAGCCGGGCGGCGGCGGCATGCTGCTGGGGCAGAAAATCAGCCCGCGCGTGGCCAAGATGCGCACCCTTCCTGAGGGCATCGATCAACGCAGCGCCTCGCGCCATCCGGACTGGACGGGGCCTGATGACCTGACGATCAAGATTGAAGAGCTGCGCGAGATCACCGATTGGCAAGTGCCGATCTATGTGAAGGTCGGGGCGACACGGGTGAAGGACGACGTGAAACTGGCTGTGAAGGCCGGGGCGGACGTTGTGGTGGTCGACGGCATGCAGGGGGGCACCGCAGCCACGCAGCAGGTGTTTATCGAAAACGCAGGCATTCCGACGCTTGCGGCGCTGCGCCTGGCGGTGGAAGCGCTGGAAGAGATGGACATGATCGGCACCGTGCAACTGATCATCTCAGGCGGGATTCGGACGGGCGCAGACGTCGCCAAGGCCATTGCCATGGGCGCAGACGCGGTGGCGATCGGTCAGGGTGTGCTGATGGCGCTTGGCTGCAACCGGCCGGGCTACATTCAGGACGGCCAGGTGATGGACGCCACGCAGGACTACGCGGCGCTTGGCACCCGGGCGGGCGCTTGCCACCACTGCCACACCGGCAAATGCCCGGTCGGGGTGACCACGCAGGACCCGTTCTTGGAAGCCCGGATGACGCCGGATGTGGGCGCCCGCTGGCTGCAAAACTACCTCTCCACGCTCAACATGGAACTCACCACGCTGGCGCGCGCCTGCGGCAAGCAGAACGTGCACCATCTGGAACGCGAGGATCTTGTGGCCCTCACCATTGAGGCTGCGGCCATGGCGAAGATCCCGCTTGCGGGGACGAGCTGGATTCCTGGCGTGCAGTAATCGAAGAAGGGGCCAGGGTCTGAGGTCTAGGGTCTGGGGAAGAACCGGATTCTCAGTTGTCTCAGGCGCGTGCACCTTCTTTTTCTTTGTTATCTGACCAGACCCTAGACCCAATACCCCAGGCCCCTCTTTCATGAATACATACGACGTGATTGTTGTCGGCGTAGGCGCCATGGGATCCGCGACTTGTTACCACTTGGCCAAGCGCGGTGTGCGCGTGCTGGGGCTGGAGCAGTTTGATATCCCGCATTCGCTGGGCTCATCGCATGGTTATTCACGCATGATCCGGCTGGCTTACTTCAACCATCCGGATTATGTGCCGCTGCTGCGCCAGGCGTACTTGTCCTGGCAGCACCTGGAGAACGACTACAACGCCGGCAAGATCATTCACATGACCACCGGGCTGTACATCGGCCAGCCCGGCAGCCGTGTGGTGGAAGGATCGCTGAAGGCCTGCATTCAGCACGGCCTGCAGCATGATGTGCTTTCACATGCCGACATGGCCAGGCAGTACCCGCAGTTCACGCTGCCGGAGGACTACACCGCGGTACGGGATTATTCTGCGGGATTCGTGCTGCCTGAGCGCGCAAACTGCGCGCACGCCGAGCTGGCGATGCAACTGGGCGCGCACCTCCACGGGCGCGAACCCGTCACAGGCTGGACCAGCGATGCCAAGGGCGTGACCGTCACCACGACACGCGGCACCTACCACGCGGGCAAGATCGTTTTCACGGGCGGCGCGTGGACCGGCCGTCTTTTGGCGGACCTTGGTGTCGATATGGTGGTCACCCGGCAGATGCTGGGCTGGGTGTGGCCGCGCAAACCGATGGATTTTAAGGTCGGGCAATTTCCCGTTTGGATCCTCGATCGGCCCGATGGGCACAACTACTACGGCTTCCCGATGATGCCCGACAACCCGGGCTTTAAGTTCGCCTATGACAAACGCGGCACCCCCAGCGACCCCGACAAGCTGGACCGGCAGCCCAATGAGGATGACGAGAAGCATCTGCGGCCGTTCCTGCAGAAGTACATCCCGCAGGCGGATGGGCCGATTCTCTCCATCCGGGCGTGCATGTACACCAATACGCCGGACTTCCAATTCATTCTGGACCATCATCCGGTGTACAAGAACGTCTCCATTGCCTGCGGGTTCAGCGGGCATGGGTTTAAGTTTGCGACGGTGATCGGAATGGTGATGTCACAGCTTGCGCTGGATGGGAAGTCGACATTGCCGATCGACTTTTTGGGGCTTAAGCGGTTTGCGAAGAAGTAGGCGGGGGCGCATCAAAAACGTGGGATTTTTGTGCCCGGGTGATCGGGTTGCCGGAGGCCCAATTTTAATTGCTTTGATCCCTGCCGGGATGCAGACGGGCGTTACCGGGAAGGATCGGTCTTGTCCCAGGCGTCGCTGGGGGAGATGTCCTTGGTGGAGGGGGTGTTGCTCATGATGCCGCCGGCTTCGGGAGTGGCCTGGGGAATGGCGTCGGTTTCATCACGCTGAGGCGCGGCGCGCCGTGCCGGCCTGGTGGTCGGCTGGGTGCTGCTGGGCCCGGTGGTGGGTTGCGTGTCAGACGGCTGGGTGTCGGATTCCTCGTCGGTTTCCTTGCGCGGTTCGAAAGGGTTGGTCTTGCGGGCGGCCTTGACGATGTCAGAGAGGGGGTTGTTGAAGACTTCCCATTCGCAGTCGATGTAGCCTTTGACGTGCATTTCCTTGAGCGCGCCGACGACCTGGGAGTAGGTCATGCCAAAGCCGGGGTCGGTGTTGCTGGAGGAGGGCTTTTGGCCCATGGCGTAGACCAGGTTGCCCACGGCGGGGGCGATTTTGAGCGTTTCGCCGTCGATCTCGCCGGGGCGCTGATAGAAGATGGTGGCCACTTCGCCCTGGCCCTGGGTGCGGAGCATGAGCCGGTTGTCCCACACGCTGGCGATGGTGTTGTTCTTGAAGCCGAGCATGGGGTTGAAGATAACGACGCGGGGGTAGTCCTTCTGGGTGATGTAGATCATGGACTGGGAGGAGGGGACCAGGTCGAGAATGAAGCGGGTGGGGTCGCCGACGGTCTGGCGCTGGATGATGTCGTCGCCGGTTTCGGCGAGGGTTTCGTAGGCGGCGATGCGGACTTTCTTTTCCGGGTCGTCGAGCAGTTTTTTCAGTGCGACCTGGGCTTTGAAGAGGTCGGATTTGGGGAGCAGGAGGCGGGCGGAGAGGATGCGGTCATCGGGATCTTCCGACATGGAGAGGCCGATGATGCGGGTTTTGTTTTCCGCGTCGCCCAGGGCAGAGGAATCGCCCATGCGGACGCCGGCCTCCAGCGCGGCCAACTGCATGTGGCGCTGCTTGCTGTCGTAATACTGCTGCACGATGGGCAGGGCCAGCTTGCCAAGGCCGATCCAGACCAGTGTGACGCTGCGGGCCTGCTTGGGATCCTTGGCGAGGATCTTGGCCATTTGCTGGGCGACTTCGCCTTCGCCGTTGGGGGCGACCTGGACGTAGACGTAGCTGATGAGATCCAGGAAGCGTTCGGGATGGTTGGCGTAGGCGTCGGGGATCTTGATGTTGATGATCTGGTCGTTGAAGGCCTTGGCGTAGAAATTCTCCTCGCGGAGGACCGGGGGCGGGAAGCGATTGTTGATCGCCTGCGCGATCATGACCGAGCGGCCCCAGGAGGGTTGGTTGAGCAGGAGTTCGAGTTTGCGGTTTTCGGTGGCGACGCCGCCGGAGAGAACCACGCCCATGCGTTCGTCAAGCATGCGGGCTTCGGCGTTTTTGGAGGGAGGATCGAGGGGATCGAGGTAGACGTCGCCGCCGGCGCGGGCCAGGGGACGGGTGAACAGGAGGCGGGGGTTTGCGCCGTCGATGGAGAGGTCAAAGGTGTAGAGGAAGCCGTTGCGGAGGCTGGAGGTCTGCGTGCCCGGGAGCGCGGTGACGAGGGTATCAAAGAGCGTGCCGCGGGGCGCGCCGGGGGGAATAAGGCCTTCGATCACCACCACCGAGGCGGTGCCTGAGGCGAGGATGCGCTCAGGCGACATGCTTTGGTACTGGCGGAATTTTTCGGTGCCGAAGCCCATGCGGCGGATGTATGTGGTCATCCAGCTTCGGATGTAGGTCGGGGTGGAGGTGGAGCCGGTGCCCTCGAGGCCGACCACCAGGCCGTAGCCTGAAACGTAGAGGGGCTCATAGCCGCGGAGACTGGTGAGGGAACCGACGGTGCCGTAGAGGTAGGGCTTGCCTTGATAAGTGGCGGCAGGAGGCGTGGGCGGGGGGGCTTTATCGTCATCGCAGCCCTGGAGCGCCACTGCCATCACGCCGGCGCCAAGCGCCATCATCCAACATGCCATTGATCCAACAACACGGCGCCGACGCGACAACTTAGGCATGGGGGGTCCTCGTGTGAACAACCGATTCAGGCGCGCTAACCCGCCGAAATTTCGCAGCGCGCCCGCCGGCCGTAAACCAGCGCGATTATAACGGGGGTGCTGGTACTACGAGCGAAAGGCCGAAAAGGTTCATGGAGTTGTATTTTTAAGAGGTAGAATCTGCGCATGACTCACGCCATCGACAAAACACTTCTGACCCGTCAGCAGATCGAAGAACGCGTTAAACAGGTGGCTGCGCAGGTACATGCGCATCTGCGCAAGCTCACGCCGCCGAACTCCGGCGGGGATTTGCGCATCACGATCGTGCCCATCATGACAGGGGCGATGATTTTCACGGCGGACCTGATTCGCGACATGCCGGTGCGCATGCGCGTTCGGGTGGTGGCCATCAGTTCCTACCCGGGTACGGCCACCAAAAGCAAGGGGGCGCTGATGCAGACGGAGCTTGCGGCGGTGGCGGAAGACCTGGTGGGCAGCCACGTGCTGATCGTGGATGACATTCTGGATTCGGGCCAGACGTTGCAATTGGCGGTGAGCAGCATTCAGGCCTACAAGCCCGAGAGCATTCAGACGTGCGTATTTTTGCGCAAAGACCGGCCGGAAGCCAAGGCTTTTCCCGCGGACTACGTCTGTTTTGATATTCCTGACGAGTTTGTGGTGGGATATGGGCTGGATTACGACGGCTATTACCGGAACCTGCCTGAAGTTGTGACGCTTAAGGAAGTTTGAGGGTTCGGGGTTCGGGTCAAAAAAAATCTACGGGACGCCTTTCCAGGCGTCCTGCTTTTTTAAATTCCGCTCTTTCTTTGCTCTACCCGATCCGCAAAACCCGCACCCCGAAACCCGAAAAGGCCGCAGGCCTCTTTCTTTGGTGTGCACTCCGAACCCTGTATGACTGAGGTGCCTTCTACCTTTTATCGTTATTGGCGCTATAATCTTCGACTCATTCCATCCAACAGCGAGACGAAAGAAAACGGACATGATTCAAGGCGCGATGACCGCACTGGTGACACCGTTCAAGGGCAATAAGGTCGACTACGTCCAGCTCAAGAAGAACGTGAAATTCCAGATCCAGGAAGGGATCGATGGCGTGGTGCCCGTCGGCACCACCGGCGAATCTCCCACCCTCAGCCATGAGGAACATCGGCTGGTGATCGAGTCCGTGGTCAAGGCCGCTGCCGGCAAGGTGAAGGTTATCGCGGGCACGGGCTCCAACTCCACCGCGGAAGCGCTGGAACTGACCAAGCATGCCAAGCAGGTGGGCGCTGACGCTGCGCTGATGGTGAACCCGTACTACAACAAGCCGACACAGGAAGGCCTTTACCGGCACTTTATGACCATCGCCGACAAGGTGGCGCTGCCGATCGTGCTTTACAACATTCCCGGCCGGACCGGCATCACCATGAGCCCGTCGACGGTGGCGAAGCTCGCCAAGCACAAGAACATCGTTGCGATCAAGGAAGCCACCGGCTCCCTGGATATCGCATCGGAAATCGCCTCCCTGTGCGACATCACGATTCTCTCCGGCGACGACTCCCTGACCCTTCCGCTGATGAGCGTGGGCGGCAAGGGCGTGATCAGCGTGCTTTCGAACATCATCCCTGCGAAGGTGAAGGCGCTGACTGTGGCCGGCCTGGCCGGCGACTACGCCGCGGCACGCAAGCTCCACATCGAGCTTTTCCCGCTGTTTAAGGGCATGTTCATCGAGACCAACCCGATTCCGATCAAGACGGCGATGGCTTTGCTTGGCAATGACAGCGGCGAGCTGCGCCTGCCGCTGTGCGAGCCCAGCGCCGACAGCCTTGCTGCGATCAAGAAGCTCCTGAAGGACGCGAAGCTCACTTGAGAACCACACTCCGACACCTGCGTAAGTGGGCGCACGAAGGACAGAAATTCCCGGTCCTGACCTGCTATGACGCGACCAGCGCGAAGTGGATTTTTCAGGGCGGGGTTCAGGTTCTGCTGGTGGGTGATACCGCGGCGCAGATGATTCTGGGACATGATTCCACGCTTCCGGCCCCCATGGCGTTCATGCTGGAGATCACCGGCGGCGTGCGGCGGGGCGCCCCTGAAGCGCACCTGATGGCCGACATGCCTTTTGGCAGCTATCAGGCCGGAGATGATCTGGCGATGGTGAACGCCATCGACTTCATGACCAAAGCCGGGGCAGACACCGTGAAGCTCGAAGTGGAGCCCTTCCATGCGCCTCTGGTGCATCGGATGGCGGCGGCGGGGATTCCCGTCGTGGCGCACATCGGGTCGCGCCCGCAACAGGTGCGGTCCATGGGCGGTTTCCATTCCGTGGGCAGGACGCAGGCGGAGCTGACCAAGATCGTGGAAGTGGCTCAATTGATGGTCGCTTCCGGCGCATCGATGCTGCTGGTGGAAGCGGTGCCTGCGGAGGTGATCAAAGAGATTTTCGCAAAAGTGCCTGAGGTGGCGTCGGGCCAGGTGCCGCTGATCGGCTGCGGCGCGGGTCCGGATTGCCATGGCCATGTGGTGGTGCTGCACGATCTTTTGGGGCTGACGGAGTGGCAGCCGCCGTTTGCGCCGCCGGCAGATAACTTCGGCAAGCGTCTGCAGGAACAAGCCAAAGCCTGGGCGGACAAGGTGCAGTCCGGACAGTATTTGAAGTACGACCACCCGTACAAGATGAAGCCATGAAGTAAAAAGTCAGAAGTAAGAAGCTGAAAAGGGATGCCGGTTTCCAACTTCCAACTTCTGTCTTTTTACTTGTCACTTCTCTCAGCCGAACATGGTCGGTGCGTTCTGGCACCGTGAAAGCACGCCGCGGCGGTGGGCTTCCTTGCGCATCACTTCCAGCGCGTCCACCAGCAGGTTCACCTCGCGTTCGAGGATCTCCATCTCGCGTTCGTCGATCACGCTGTCGCCATGCTCGTCAATGAACTGGAGCTCCAGCACCATCTGGCGCAGGCAGTCGCGGTGCATGTCGAAGGGCGAGTCGCCCATCTCTTCGATGAGCTGCGTGAGTTTGGGCGCCAGCACGGTGAGCGGGCACACGGTGTGATGGGCGTCGTGACCTGTCCGAAGGCCCTGGCCGTGCTTTAGCCGGTGCCAGCGGAGACAGATTGCGTCCTTGAAGTCGTTGACGAAATGAAAGTCGTGAACCAATGAATGCATCGCACACCTCCTGATAAGGGCAAGACCAGCCGGACTCTCTCTTCCGCTGGGCTGCTCCTGGTGTCCGCGACTACAAATTGCGGGCTTAGGGGCGGCAGGAACCAAAATTTGGCGGGATCTTGGTCATCAAGACATGGACGACGCTGAGAAACCTTAATTCCAGATTACCTCGACCGTCATTTATGGCCAAGGGAAATTTGGCGATTTTGTATGATTTTTAATGTGCAGGGTTCGTTTCGGTCGAAATAGGGCCAACGCCAAAAAAAGCCTTGCCGCGGGGCAAGGCCTTTTTGCGGGGTTTTGAAGGACGGATGTTTCGTCCGGACAGGCATTATTCGTAGATCGGCAGGCCGGCGGCGGCAGGCTTGGCGGAACGAGGTGTCCACCACATCGCACCTACAGCGGGAGTGCCGGAGCTGGCCAGCGCCCAGCTTTTGCCGGGGTTGTCCCACACGTGCCATTCCGTGTGTCCGTCGGCGAACAGCACGTTGGCGCCACGGGGCGCACGGTCGCTGACGCCTGGGTGGTTGGGGATCAGCGGCCAGAAACCATACCCCGACGAGGGGCGATACCGGGCGTAATCCAGCATCAAAAACTGTTCGGAGTGAGGGAGCTTGAAGGTGGGGAATTTCTGCGGCTTCACCAGGCTGGTGAGCGGAAAATATCCTTCGGCCGTGTCGAAGTTGGAGTGGAACCAGCCTAAGCGGTTGTTGCCGATATTGGTGGTGTCATCAGGTGCGCCGGCGGTGGGGGCGCCACGTCCGCCGTTGCCCATGACGTACCAGTAATCCAGGCTGGCGGCGTCTGTGCCGGCGGTCCAGTCGGTGACGAATTTCTGTTCAACGCAGCGGACCATGCGCTGATCGACCTTGTAGCTTTCCTTAAGGATCGTCACCACGCCGCGGGTCTGACCCGTGGGTTCGGAGGTGATCATGTTCCTTCGGTTGTCTGCTGCGGGAGGGAAGTTTTTGTAGTCCATGTCATAGGCGATAAACGCCAGACACAGTTGGCGCATGTTGCTTGCGCATTGGAGCTGATTGGCTTGACGCCGAGCGCTGCTGAGGGCCGGTAGAAGAATTGCGACTAACACACTGATAATTGAGATCACCACCAAGAGTTCGATGATGGTGAACGCCCCCGGAATCCGACGGCAAGGTCGTGGGGCATTAATCATGGTTAATTCCTAGTTATAAACCGGTTTTCTAATATAGCGATGTTCGCTGAATTTGGAATATGTCTATTATTGTTTTTTTCTGAATATCAGGCCATATAAGCTGAAGTGATAAGCATGGTTTTAGATGAACTTGGCCGTCGATAAAAAGCGCCAACCGCTGAGGTTAGCGGTTGGGCCATGGTGGTGAGATGTCGTGAAACTGACCCAGGTCAGGAGCGGGCCGGAAAATCTTTTAGATGCCCGAAGCGTGATTCTTAATGTTCGACGCTGTAATTGGGGCTTTCTTTGGTGATCGTGATGTTATGCGGATGCGATTCCGTGAGCGATGCGCCGGAGATCCGGTAGAAGCGTGCGTTTTTGCGCAGGGAGTCGATGTTTGGCGTTCCGCAGTAGCCCATGCCTGAGCGAAGCCCGCCGACGAGTTGAAACACGAAGTCCGAAAGCGGTCCGCGGTAAGGGACGCGGCCTTCCACGCCTTCAGGGACGAACTTGCGGGGCATGGTGCCTGCCTGGGCGTAGCGGTCTGCGGAGCCAGCGGCCATGGCGCCCGATGAGCCCATGCCGCGGTAAGACTTGTAGCGCCGACCGCCGACGATGACCATTTCACCGGGGGATTCATCCAGGCCGGCAAAGAGGGAGCCGAGCATGACGACAGACGCGCCTGCGGCAATGGCCTTGGAGATATCGCCTGAGTGGCGGATGCCGCCGTCGCCGATGATGGGGATGCCGGCTTCGTCGGCAGCTTTGCAGGCTTCCATGATGGCGGAGACCTGGGGCACGCCGACGCCGGTAACGATGCGGGTGGTGCAGATGGAGCCGGGGCCGATGCCCACTTTGACGGCATCGACGCCGGCATTGATGAGGTCGCGCGCGGCTTCCTTGGTGGCGACATTGCCGGCGATGACATCGATGTCGTATTTGGCCTTGATCTTCTTGACCGTTTCCATCACGTTGCGGCTGTGGCCGTGGGCGGTATCAACGATGATGACGTCGACTTCGGCTTTGATGAGGGCTTCGGCGCGGTCGATCTGGTGAACGCCGATGGCTGCGCCTACGCGCAAGCGGCCTTGAGTGTCCCGGCAGGCATGGGGGAATTGCTCGAATTTTTCGATGTCCTTCATGGTGATCAGACCGGTGAGCCGGCCCTGGTTGTCCACGAGGAGGAGCTTTTCAACTTTGTTTTTATTGAGGATGGCTTCGGCCTGAGGGAGCGTGGTATCAGGCGGAGCGGTGATGAGGCGCGAGCCGGGGGTCATCACGTCGGCGATGGGGACGTCCTGGTCGGGCAGGAACTTCATATCGCGGCGGGTGAGGATGCCGACGGCTTTGCCGGAGAGATTACCGGTGTCGGTGATGGGCACACCGGAGATGTG
The DNA here is from genome assembly GCA_964542875.1 of uncultured Phycisphaeraceae bacterium. Lineage (GTDB taxonomy): Bacteria > Planctomycetota > Phycisphaerae > Phycisphaerales > Phycisphaeraceae > CAZGOM01. The sequence continues at coordinate 46,233 of CAZIWA010000009.1, read as the reverse complement.
CTGTTCGGTCATGATCCGCCTGGCTTCGCTGTAGGGCGCGTGCGGGGGGAGCACGATCGGATCGCGAATGACGCCGTTGGCGGAACGCTTGACCTTGGCGACTTCGCCGGCCTGCTCTTCGATGGTGAGATTCTTATGGATGATCCCCATGCCGCCTTCCTGTGCCAGCGCAATGGCCAGGGGGGCTTCCGTCACGGTATCCATGGGCGCCGAGAGCAATGGGATATTGAGCCGAATGCGTCGGGTGAGCCGGGTGGAGACGTCAGTGTTCGCGGGAACAATCTCGGAATAGGAGGGGATCAGGAGCACGTCATCAAAGGTGATGCCGTCTCCGACGATTTTTCCGGTGCTGTTTTCCATGTAATAGTATTACCGCTAGGGGGGGGTAACGTCAACTTTGCAGGGGGGCTTCCGGGCGATTGCATTTGACGGTAGTCTCCGCGCACGGTGATCGGGAGACGGGTTGCCGGGTGTCCATGAGGGAGCGCAAAGGTCATTCATGCCCCTATGGGGCATTGACCTTGCCTGCCGGCGGCGTTCTCGAAGACACCATACGCCGGGGGCGTTGTGCATCCCGCGGGTTACGTGCTGGCAAGGGCGAGGCGGGCTTGATCCGCTACGGCAAGGGCTGCGCCCTGGGCGACGGCGCGGCTGGCGAGGTGGGCTTTTTTGACGGTGATGTGACGGTTGGCAACGGCCAGCAGGCGCGCATCCAGCGAGGATTGGACTTCGGCGAGGAAGGTGGTGTTGATAATGGGTTGATCGCCGCCAAGGATGATGGCTTGAGGGTCCAGCAAATTGGCGATATGGGCGATGGAGATGCCGACGGAACCGGCGAGAGCGGTGAGAAATGGAGACAACGGGGCCTGAGAAGTGGCCAGCGTGGAGAGATCTGCGGGGGTGCCGACGAGGCCGTCGGGGGGAGTCATGCCGATATCAAGTTCGCCTGCGGCGTAGTGGATGCCACGGTAGAGCTCGCCTCGCAGGAAGATGGCGGCGCCGTAGGATTTAAAGTCCACCCCGGTGGGGTTGGGCTGGGCGTTGACGCTGTATGCGATGAAGTCTGACAAGCCTTGGGCGGCGCCGGACTGCGCTTCGGCCAGCGCGGCGAGGTTGACGTTGTGATCCACCATCACGGGGCAGCCGAAGGTGCGAGAGAGAGGCTGGGCCAGTGGGACATCAGAAGCCTGGAAGCTTCGCGAGAGCAGGACGACGCCTTGTTGCGCATCGACAATGCCGGGGATGCCGACGCCGATGCCAAGCAGATCGCCTGCGGGAGTGCCGCGTTTGGCAAGCCATGCGGAAACGGCGCGCTGGAGGGTTTTGGAGAGGTCTGTGAGCGATGGCTTGCCGGGGAGCGTGAGATCATCCAGCGGTGTGCCCGAGGCGTCGTGAAGGACGACATAAACATTCTGTTGGCGCACATCCACGCCCAGGACGTAGCCCAGGTCCGGGTTGATTTCCAGGAGGATTTGTTTCTTACCGACGAGGGCGGATTCCCGCCTGCCTGCGGTGCGGAGAAGCTTTTTCTCCAGCATTTCACGGACGATGTAACTGAGCGTGGAGCCCTGGAGCCCGGTCATCTGCGAGAGCTGGATGCGCGAGAGCGTTTTGTGCTGGCGAAACAGGTGCATCGCCATCTTGCGGTTGGCCGCAGCGCTGGTGGACTGATTGAACTTGGTGGCGGCGATCATCATGGAAGCGCTGTCGGCGGTTGAATCCGTCTCGGAGGTTAAATCCGATGACGGGGAATCGGAGCGGGAAGATGATGGTGGGCCGGCGTGCATGGGTATGTTTTCGCCGGTTTTGGCAGGATGAGCAAGCAGAAGGTTACTGGTGCGTGAAAGTGACCCAGACCTGCGGGATGTCCTGCGGGACAACCGTGGAGGCGCGGGCGTCCATGAAGAGGACGTTGCCGCGAGCCATGTGGCGGGTGGGGTCCGGCAGGCGGGTGGCATAAGTGGAGCGGTCAAAAACCCAGCCGGTGACGGAAGACGCGATGAGGGGTTGGTTGCAGTCCCAGAGAGTGGCGTATTCACCGGGGAGCTTGACCTGGTCTGTGCGTTTGCCGATGGGCTGGCCAACGGAACTGGGGCCGCGGCCGTAGGCGTTGATGTCGTTATTGAAGCCGTAGGAACCGCCTAGCTCCCATTTCTGAACGAGAGGATCGGTGGGGCGGATGGTGTCTGCGGGACATTCGAAGATGGAGATTTTCGCCTTGGGGAGACGTTCAGCGGCGATGAGCGTGCTGGGCCAACGGACAACGCCGTCGCTGTAGTTGATCCAGCGGTGGCCAAAGTCCTGCGAGTAGCCGGACATGGCGATGCCGATCTGCCGGAGGCCCGAGGAGCAGCGCAGGATGTTTGCCGATTCCCGGGCTTTGCCCAAAGCGGGCAGCATGACGGAGATGAGCACGGTGATGATGCTGATGACCACGAGCAGTTCAATGAGGCTAAAGCCCCGGCGCGTGTTGCATCGGCTGGCGTTGCGGGTGGTGCGTGAATGAAGGGTCATGGCGAGTCTCCAGGCATTTGGGCTGGGCTGGCCCGTGTTTGCCTGGCCTGATGTCGGCGTGGCGTGGGTCAGCAAAACTTTAGGCTTCCACTGAGACGATAGTCGGAATTTTGTTGAAGTCAATAAAAATTAGATCAATGAATGAATAAATGTTGAAATTGGTTTTTTGGCCGGTATAGTCAGGTCATGAAGCGAATCAACATGCTTATCGTGGCGGGGCTGGCCTCAGCGGGATTTTTGGCAGGGGGCGCATTTGCGCCGTCGCCGGCACGGGGGGCAGAGCGTGCCCCTGCCAAGGCTGCGCAGGGCAAGCAGGTGCGCGGGGTGAGCGCGCTTTGGGTGTGGCGGGCCGCAAGCGTGAACACGCCAGAAGCGCGGGCTGCGCTGGTGGGCTTTGCCGCCAAGAATGGGTTTAACCGGTTGTTTGTGCAGGTGAGGTTTGAGCCGGGCTCCGTGAAGGCCGGCAAGGCCGTGGTGGCTAACCAAGACATGTGGAAGGAACTGATCACCCTGGCTGGAGAGAAGGGGATCATGATCGAAGCGCTGGACGGCGACCCGACCATGGCGCGCGCGGCCAATCACGCCGAAACCTTAGGAAAGCTGGAAGCGATGCTGGCGATGAACAAAGCGCTGCCTGAAGGCGCAAAGCTGGCGGGGATTCATTACGACATTGAGCCCTACACGGCGCCCGCCTGGAAGACCGCGGAACGGACGGATGTGATGAAGGAATTTTTGGATTTCTTCCATGCTGCACGGAAGAAAATCGATGAGCAGGCGCCGGGCGCGACGCTTTCTGCGGATATCCCGTTCTGGTACGACAACAAGACCGCAGAAGGCGATACCTGCGTGCTGGAATACGCCGGGAAGACGAAGAACTTCCATGAGCACATCCAGGATGTGACAGACTACATCGGTGTGATGTCGTACCGCAGAAAGGTGTCGGGACCCAACTCTGTGACCGCGGTGGTGGAAAATGAATTGGCCTACGCCGCGAAGATCGGCAAGACGGTGTGCCCAGCGCTGGAAACCGGCGCGCTGAAGGAAACGCCGACCATCACGTTCAGCGGGCTGCCGACGGAAGACTTCTGGAACGCCAAGAAAGAAGTGGGCGAGAAACTGGCTGAAAACCCTGCTTACGGCGGGATTCTGGTGCACTCTTACGAGAACCTGAAGACCTACCTGGGCGAGGATGGCGCAAAGAAATAGTCGGGCGGGATTGGGGGAATTGGTTGGGGGCGAACGGGCCGGCCTGTGCTTAATTGTGCGGGTCGGCCCGGTGCATTTAGGGGGCGGCCTGATGGCTTGATGAGGGAGTTATGAGGCGTCGCGGATGAGCGTAAGGGCTAGGCTGATTTATAAGCCCCTTACATGCGAGGTCCGCCATGGCGACGAAGACGACGGGTGCGGGTTGGACGACCGAAGACGTGCTAAGTTGGGTGATGCTGGCGACGCTGCTTTGCTGGTGCATGATGAGCGGATGCGCTGCGGAAGAGCCGGCGCAATGGTTCAAAATGGACATGGTGACAGAGACGCAGACGTACAACCGGCTGGCGCCGCTGGTGCGCATCGCCGACACGCGGGCGATGGCGCATCTGAGGGAAAACGGATTTGAAGACCCGGCACGTGGGCTGGAGGGGTACGACCGTTTGCTGTTGGAAAAAGGCGAAGGAGATAACCGGGAACTGAAAGTGATGTACACCAAGCGGGTGCCTGAGCCGCAGCGGGACATGGGGATGGGGCATTTCACAGTGGTGGTCAATGAGCACGACAAGCGGACGGTGGTGCTGAGCGGGCAATGAGAGGGCGGCTGGATTTTTCGTCCCGGATGCGGATAATGGGCATTCGCCTCGCGGGCGTAACTCAACGGTAGAGTGTCAGCCTTCCAAGCTGAACCTCTATCCGGCCAAAGCCGAATGCCCGCTTTTGGGTTCGAGACTTCCACCTCGGATCCGATCCACCTTCACGGTGGAAATGATTAAAGAAGCCCCTGGCACCTCGGTTGGGAAACCCTTCATGCCAGGGGCTTCTTTTTTGCTTTCTATGTGTGTCAGCTAGTTTAGCTGACACACTACTACCCCTGATTTCCCGGCCAAAATCGCAGTATTTTTGTTTAGGGTTTCGTACGGGGAGCCGCGCGGAAGACGACGTAATAATCTGATACCACATGACATAAATCGTCACGTCCGGGGCGGCTGTCCATCAAACTTTTTCCGGGTCGGGTGAGCTGATGCTAATCAAATGTAAGTCAGGACATATGTTCGGATTTTGATAGGCGCTCAAAATATTTTTTGGAAATTTTCGAATTTTCACTTCTCCACATGCCTCAGGCGGCCAGGCGTTGCAACGCTTTTGCCCTTCCGGGGGTACACCAGTTGGCGTACTCCGCCCGCCAGGTCTGGGACTCGATGATCCAGTGAGTGGTCTTCTGTCGGTGCCGGTATGTGCGTATATCGACCCAGGCGCGACCCAGCCAGGCGCGGCGCCCGGTCGGTGGGATGCGCCTGGACAGATGGATCACCTGGTGCTCCTGGTCGACCGCGTACATGGTCCCCAGCGGCAGACGCGATATCCGCAGCTCGTAGGCCCCCCCGTCGATGTCGATGATTAACATGCAAAAATCATACGCCTAACAGAAACCGTACGTCAAGGGCGATAAAATGGAGGTTAGCCGTTCCACTTTTCTCGAAATGAACAACATGGCCCAATTTTTTCAGACAGCTTTTTTGTTGGGAATTGAAGCCGAGATATGGACGCCGGGAATTGCCGATGCAGCATTCCTAGTTTCGATTGTTGCTGTGGCTGTTTCTTGGTACGCCAATCGCATTGCTGAAAAGTCGTTGAAGACCTCCCAGGCGGCGGAGAAGAATGCTCGCAAACCTGTACTCACAACCTCCGTTATTAGGTCATGCCACTCGCTGCAAAACATAGGTAATGGATCGGCGATAAATATCAAACTTGTTTTAAGCGCCAAAAAAGAGACCTGGTCAGATGAAAATATCTACCTTCTGGATCCGATCGCACCGGAAACGTTCTTAAACATCAACGGTTTAGTGAAAGCCCCAGGAGGAGGTGGTGAACGAATAGGTGCTATTTTTGAAGATATTGCTGGAGAAAGGCATGCATTTATCCAGGAAAATAATCGTACGATTTCATTAGACGGCGAAGAACTAATACAGTTTGAACGCTTGATCAAGGGTAAAAAAGAGGTGAAAATCGACATTCATATGGAGCCCGTGATCCGGTCATCAGAGTCTGCAAGCGATCCAGTGTTGGGATGATTTTTTATGTGTGGGAGATACGCGTACAAGCAGTTGCAGGAGATGCCGGAGCTCGAATTACACGAGCGCCTGTCCGCGCTTGGCACCAACTTGAATGTGTCCCCGTCTCAACAGGTGGCCATCATTGAGCCGGGCATGGTGCTGGCGCCGGCGTTGTGGGGCATGACGTCGACGTTCCGCCCTGACCTCACGATCAATGCTCGCTGCGAAACAGTCCACGAGCTGACGATGTTTCGCCACGCGTTCCGGACGCGGCGGTGTCTAGTGCCGGCAGTAGGGTGGTACGAATGGCCCGCCCCAAAACAGCCTCACTTCCTCCGCCTCAAGGACGGCGGCGACCTGGCCTTTGCCGGAATCCTACAGCCGGCGCTTCCGATGCAGCGTATGGCCATCCTTACAACCGCTGCGGCTCGCTCGATCACTCAGATCCACGACCGCATGCCCGTGATCATCCCGCGCAACTCCTGGGCCCGTTGGCTTGACCAAGGGACATCGGTGATTGAGCTGGCAGCGATGTTTGAGCCGTGGTCGGGTGAGCTGGAGGCTTACCCGGTGCGCGCGGCTGGATCGATCGACCGCATCCAGATTGAGCCAGAGCGCGGACTGTTCGGTTGATTACGGTTCGCTTCAATCATTCCCAGCGATGCAAAAAACACAGGCTTATTCCTGGCCTCTAAAGATCATGCAGCGATATAGTCGCTTCATATCGGTCTAGGGACTGGCGACAACTCCAGGAACACTACAAAAACAGAATTGAGGTTAGAAGTGAAACTTTACGAGGCGTCTGATTTCGGACATCTGATAGTTCTGGCGAAAGCTTATTCCACTGGGCATCGCTGGGCTGCGTACGCCGCAAACAGCAATGACCCTATTACTGCCGTCACCCTTACAGAAGCGATACGGATTCGATTCGATCGTCACGGAGCGAGAAATGATATGGAGGCGGCATCTGATGACTCTGGTGGCGGTGTCACTCTTATCAACCAGAAAATCGTATCCCTGCTGACCGGCACCATGCCGGTAGATCCTGAAATTCACGATTTGGAAGCATTGCGTGGGCTGGCGAATGCTCTACTTGATGCCACACCTCAACGTCTTTAAATTAGTTACGGGTCAAAAATCTATTCCCTAATAAACACCTACCGGGTATAATGCCCGCGTCCGGTGAAGCAGCTCGCAGGAGGTTCCTGTCGTGTTGCTTTTTTCATTTGCGGACATAACCACCTCCAGCTCACACACAAAGCCGAGACGCTTCACCGGCGCTCTGCGCCCCGCGCCAGCATCCCGTCGGGGGATCGGCGCGGGACCAAACTTTTCCGCACTCGCATGTGTTTTTTTAATGGTCGGGCTGTGTATCTGCCTTGGGGGTGGCCTGGCTGGGTGTGACGCCCAGACGCAGGTCACCCCCGGCACCACCAGCCTGGAGCGCGAGGTCCAGAGCGACAACGGCCATCACCGCACGACCAAAGAGTTCCGGATCCTGACTACGCCCCTTGCCTCGCCCGCGGCCCCAGGAGCTTCCCCAGCGCCACCGCCGGCACTCACCCCTCTCCCAACCCTCCCCAAGCCCTACCCCGCCATCCAGGCCCTTCCTGGGGCATGGGCACCCCCAACCACACAATCCACGTCCACCACCGTCACATATGACCCAGCTACCGGCCTCGTCCACGTCGACGGCGCTGGTGCTGTGGACATCACGCATCGCACTGACGAGGATGAAGCCAAGCCATCGGCCAAGACCAGGGATACTGCGTCTGCGGCCGGTGCCGGCATCTCTTCCCAGGGCGCGGGCATTAAGGCCGAGCAGGCAAACCAACCCGCAAAAGTCACCATCGCCGGCGTCGGGGCCGGCGGTGTGACTTCTGAGGGTTCCACCGCCAATTCCGGGGGTACGAAAATCAATGTCGAGGCCAAGGGCCAGGACGCCGGCGCGATGTGGCTATACGGCCTGGGCGGCGTCGCCATCATCATCGGGTGCATCGCCTGCGTGAAATTCCCCTACATGGGCGCGGCGGGCGTCCTGGGCGGCATCATCGTCATTGTGATGGGCGCCCTGGTCGCCGAATACAAATGGGCTCTGGCCATCGGCTTTGTCGTGGTTGCCGGCGGCCTGGTTGTCGGCGGCGTGATCGACTGGCTCATGAAGCGGGAGAAAGCGCGAGCTCAGGAGCTGGCCGACAAGGATGTCGCGCTTAAGTCTGTGGCGCGCGGTGTGGAGGATTACTACGTCAAAAATCCCGCAGTCGGCCAAGTCGTGAAGGATCAAATCCAGGCTGCGCAGATCCAGCTGGTGGGGGAAGGGGGCGTCAACAAAGTCCGGGACACGGTCCGGTCGGTGAAGCGCAGCGCCAAAATCGGCTGCCTGACACTGGCATGTCTCGCATTTTTGAACGGGTGCAGCCAGGCACAAGGCAATTGCGTGAGCCTGTGGGCGGCGGTGGTGTACGGTTCGTGCCTGGTTCTGTTGCTGGCGTTGGCGCTACCACTGCCCAAATCACGCACTACCACGGGCAGGCGGTGAGCGGCAATGGCGGAGGAGTCACCACAATCAGCCGACCCTGAGGTCACCTGGACGCCTGGCGTTTACACGGTCAAGTTCGCCGACGGTCATGTCGTGGTGTTGTCCTGGACCGATGACTTGGCCGTGCATGCGGTCCCTAACATGCGCACACCTGATCGCATGCGTCTGGCGCGGCGAATCGCCCGTGAACAACGGGAGGGCCAATGAGCACCCCGCGCGATCCGTATCGCCTCAACACCTCGCTGGTCTCGGCCCTCTCATTGACCTACCTCTGGCCCACCCATCAGGTGCTCGATGGCGAGCTGGTGGACGTGCTGGCCGGCAAAGACATGGAGCTGGAGGCGGCCGTGCTGCAGGAGGATGATGCGGATCTGGGGCGTGCCCTGGCGTTTGACGGCTCCCTGGATTCATATTGCCGCAATCCCAATCTCAATCTCGCCTCCACGCCCTGGGGCTTTGCGTGCTGGTTCCGGACGTCCACACGCTTGCCGGCCGGCACCTCGAAATCCATCCTCAGCTTCAGCTCCAACAACGGCGGGAACTTCTCCCTGGCCGAGGTGGACCTGGTGACCGATGTGGATGACTCCACATCGGTGGATGTGTTTTATTCCAATGGCTCCGTGGCGTCGACGCTCAGCCAGCCATGCAACTACGCCGACGATACGCCCCACATGCTGTGGTTTGAGGCCAGGCAGGCCGCCGACCGTCGCTTCTCGCTCGACGCCGGCACGCCGGCCTATTCGACCGAAACCATCAGCGATCCGGATTTTAAGGTCTTGGCCCTGGGCAGGTATGAGCGTCGCAACGGGCTTGAGGGTGATACAGGCTTTACTGGCCGGCTGGGGCCTGTGATGGCCTGGTCGGGCGCTACCCCGGCCAATGACCTACGCCTGTCCATGTACGCCGAGGCAACGCGCTGGCGCTTGTTTTTGCCGTTGTTTTCGCCCTCGCTGACGGCACCCAAAGTAATCGGAGGAGCCTTTGTTTAAGAAGAACATCGCGGTCGCCAACTTTCCGATTGGCACCTTTTTCAACCTCGATGGTGAAGCGGTCGTCACCGGCGTGCCCACAGGAACCTATCTGTGCGACGGCGTCGAAAACACGCTGACGGGTACGCCTTCCTACAAGAGCACGGCGAAGATGTGGGTGTGGAGCGAGATACCCGCCGGCGTGATGAACGGCCGGATGGTATCTCTGAAGTTCGAGCTCGCCGGCGCAACGCCGAGGGAGTTCGTTCTGGTGACTGACGATGCGCTGGTTTCTGACATCACGGCCGACATCACCGCCATCAAGACCAATGTGGACGTACAGGTGAGCACGCGACTGGCCGCCGGTGCGTATACCGCTCCTGCGAACGCCACCATTGCAAGCATCGAAACCAAAGTGGATCAGTTGATTATCGACGTCTCTGAAATCGACTGCTCAGGCGAGGCCGGAGGAGGGGGGGACTATGGCGATCGCTTCGACGCCATCGATGAGCAGCTCGATGATATTCAGGAGCACACCGACCTGATCACCCCTGGCGGGGTGCAGGTCCAGCTCTACAGCGTCTACAACGCCGGAGTGCTCACCATTGCCCGCGGAGCCAGCTACACCGAGGCCCTGGGAACCCGCATCCCGATACCGTCGCCTTTTCCCATGCCTGACGACATCACGGGCTGGGCTGTTCGCTTGGTGATCCAGAAGCGGCCCACTACGCAAAACGCGCTCTGGGGCACGCCGATGTACTTCCCTGGGGAGATCGTTACGCCCGTCGGGCCCACCAAGGAGTTTGAGTTTGCACTCACCAGCTCGCAATCAGCGGCCCTGGATGTCAGTAACCGACTTTATGAGTTCACAGTCGAGCTGCTCGCCGAAGGCGGTGAAGATCCCCTGGACAGCGCCTGGGCGGCCGGGGAGCTGCTTAAGCCCGTCATCGGGGACGTGATCGTCATGCGCGCCGGCACCACCAGCTGAGAAAGATGGCCATGAAAAAGGGCAAGCCCCGAAAACGTAAGCCCAACAAGGGCGCCAGCGCATCCGTCGTTCTGGGTGAGGACGGTATCGCGCACCTCTATCTCAACTATGCCAAGCCCCTCATGCGCGATGGAACGCCCAAGGCTGCGGATTCCACCGCGATCTGTAAGACCTGCAAGCATGGCTATGCCCACCTGGTGGGCTCAGGGCGTGAGATCTGCGATGAGTGCCGGCTGGAGAACGCGGCTGAGTGGGGAATGCACGTTCAGGACACTTGCGGGGTGAATCTGGGTTGGCGGCGTTCGGATGTGCTGAATCATCCTCACAAGGTGAGCCGGGTGGACCTTCCCGGCACCATCGTCATCAAGCAGGCGATTCCCGGGCCCAGCTCAGCGCCTAAGCCTAAGCGACTAATGGTTTCGACACCCAGAATCCCAGACCCCGGACTTGAAAGGTCCTGGGAACAATTCAAAGCGACTGGGAATGCGCCTTCTATCGAAATCGGACGCGGCCCTGGACGTGATTATCGGGACGTGCTTCAACGTGCTGTCTGGGAAAAGGAATACCTCAATAAATGCGGTATCCAGCCCGACAGCACGCCTCCTCCAAAGTGGACTGAGGGCTTGGAGCTAGGCGTCGACCCTCAGGGAGACATGTTCTTTTCTGTCAGGATCAACTGCCTGGCTGAAATGGCCCGTGAATTCGGCATTCCCAAATCCGTGCTCGATGAAACTCCTCCTGCTTCCCGGGAGCTCCCATGACACGGCACAAATCTCGGATTCGCAATGCAGACCTGTTGCCGGTCGGCATTGAAAAGCATCGTCAGCGTGTGTCCGATGTCATCCTTCAGCGCTGCGTGAACGATGCGATCGCCCAAGGCTTCCCCATCCATGGCACCTGCACGTTCACGGTTGATCAGGAGCAAAGCAAAGCGCTTGTGGAGATGGTGGAAGACCTCCAGGGGTATTGCGATCGAATCGAAAAAGTACGCCAGGAAGACTGGGACAACCTCTCCAGCAGTACTCAAAACGAGCTGCTGAACCGTGCGCGCCTGCGTCGTCTGGGCGCAGAGCTCGTCGCGTGCATTCCTCGATCTGTGTTGCGGGCGAACGGCCTGGATGAATATCCAGGCGACCTGCTGCGTGCTGTTCCTGACCTCTAACTTCGGAGTCATTTTTATGTGGGATTCGATCAATTACTCTTCCCCGACGCGAGCAACTGTCCAGGCTGATTGCCAGCGCCAGGTCTATGTCGATCGGCTCTTTGTCGCGCTTCATAAGCGCGAAGAAAAGGCAAAAAAGCGCAACGCTGTTCGCATGGCTCGCCTTCATCCTCAGACGCGAGCCATCCAGGAGCGCCGAATCATGCTCTATCAGCGAGGAGCCCAGGGCAGAGTGCATATCGCCGTGCTGGGCATGCCGATGCCCAACAGCCGTACGCGAGCCCGCGCCCGTGCACTGCGGCGTGCCGTCAATGAGGAAGCCGCTCTGCGGCACACCCGGAAAGTCTCGCGTGCTGAGAGCGTGCTTTACCTCAACTTCCTCACCTCGGCTGGCCAGCTCAATCGTTTGCGTTGATTCCCGGGGGGGGGACATTCACTGGATCATCTATCGGAGCAATCCATGCTGTTTAAGCTGCTGGACCTATTGATGTGTATCTGTGGCATCTATGCGTTGTTTTGGCTACTACTGGTGCTTGCCCTGGTCCTCCTGATCTGGTCCAGGCGCAGGCAATCCAAACTCGTTCCCATCCACGTCATCACGGACATCCGGGTCGACCCAGGCACAAAAGCCTTCCAATACAAATGTCGCACAGTCTATGTGTCCAGCTCCACCGTTGAATCCTACTGGATCACGTATCACCGGCCGCGTGCCTGTGAATAGCCAGCCTTCCCGCAGTGGCTGTCCCACCTATCGCGTACAGCTGCGCTCTATGTATAGAGGGCAAACTTCATGCCGGGACTCTTAGACACACTTAAAGTCAAAAACCAAGAGGAGCTCACCGGCAAGCTGCTCACCCTCGTCATCGGTGGATCTGAGGTGGCCGACATGCTGGTGTCTCACCAGGTCGACCGCCTCAGCATCCGCCAGATTGCCGCTCAGACCGAGCGCGCACCGTCAACGGTCCACAGGGCCATCCAGCGCGCCAAAGCGATCCTGAAGGATCTAGGCCAGCTTCCCGAGGCCTGGGGGCCAGCCCCCACACCTCGGTAAACCCGCCGTTTTGGCAGGGGTCCCCGCCCCCTCCCCCCCGTTTGGGTCCCTTCCGGGCCCGGGGGGCTAATGCGGTTAAGGCGAGCCCAATTCATCACTCATTTGCATAACTCGTTTATTAATTATTACTTACGCGCATGGCAAAGACCCTAAAAAAATCCCGGGAAAACAAGGGAAAGCAGGGCGGTAAGCGCGTAACCAATGACACCGAAAACATTACGCCTGGCGCTGCCGGCGCCCCCGGCGTAACCGCGTCAGAGATCGCCCAGCTCCGCAACGTTCATGTCGTGACCGTCCGGCAATGGACCCGTGACGGTTGCCCCTGCACCAAGCGCGGGGGCCTCAACTACTACGACCCGGCCGCGGTGGCCACATGGCTCAGCACCAGGGGCAAGACAGGGAAGGTAGGGCGGCCGGCCACGAAGACGTCGGCGGGTCTGGACAAGGCCAAGCTGCGGAAAGAGAACGCCCTTGCCGACCAACACGAGCTCAAAGTCCAAAAGCTCCGGCGCGACCTCGTCCCCGCTGAAGAAGTCCGCAAGCACTGGGGGGAGATCTCCGTCAGCATCCGCTCGTCCTTCGCCCAGCTCGGCGCCACAATCGCGCCGGGGCTCGAAGGACTCCCGGCCGCGGACATCCAGAAAGTCATCGACTCCCGCGTCTCAAGCATCCTCGACAGCCTGGCCAAGACTAACGGAATGCCTCCGGTCGTTTTGGACGAACCTGGCGCCGGCGGAGAAGCTGCTCCCCAGTGAGTGGGCCGAGAAGTACCGCATCCTCGACGCCAAGGTGGCCGCTGAGCATGGGCCTTGGCGCAACGCCCGGACGCCGCATGTTGTAGGAATCATGGACGCCTGGGTTGAACCAGGTGTAGAAACCATCGTCTTCCTCAAGCCCGTGCAGGTGGCTTTCTCCGAAGGCAGCCGCAACATCATGGGCTTCAGCGTCGACCTCGACCCGGGGCCGATGCAGCTGGTGATGCCGAATCAGCAATCCGCTGAAGAAGCCATCAAGGAACGTATCCGGCCTCTGCTCACCGGCGTGCCTCGCCTGGCACGCCACCTGTCCAGCGACCGCTCCGACAACACGCTTAACGCGATCCACCTGGACACGATGAGCATTTTCACGGGCTGGGCCACGTCAGCCCAGTCCCTGGCCAGCCGGCCAATCCGGTACCTGATCCTCGACGAGGTCGACAAATACCCCGCCTCCACCGGCGAGGAAGCCGACCCGATCAGCCTGGCGATCGAGCGAACCACGACGTTCCTCCATCGCCGCCGGATCTTGATCGGCTCCACGCCCACCACCAGGCGCGGGCCGATCTGGATCGCCTGGGAGGCCTGCGGCGATCACCGGTACTTCCATGTACCCTGCCCTCACTGCGGCCGTCACCAGGCGCTCAAGTGGGACCAGGTCCAGTGGCCTGAGCTCCAGATCAGCGATCGCAAGAAACAAGCCGAGGCCATCCAACTGGGTGACCTGGCCTGGTACGAATGCGTTCATTGCAAAGGCCAGATCAAGGAACGGCACAAGCCGATGATTATGCAGGCGGGCCTGTGGGTCTCCACCGGGCAGACCGTCGAAGACGGCAAGCTGGTGGGTGAGCGGCCCAAGGTCAAGCAGGTGGGGTTCTTTTTAAACTCCCTCTACTCTCCCTGGAAGACGTTCTCGGCCTGCGTGGCCATGTATCTCAATGCGATCGGCGATCGCAAGAAGATGCAGAACTTCCGCAACTCATGGCTCGCAGAGCCGTTTGAGGAGCAGATCACTGTCACCAAGGCGGATGTCTTGTTTGAGCGGGTGAAGGATTCGCCGGCGGCGAAGATCATTCCGCCCTGGGCAGGCCGTCTGCTGATGACGGCCGACGTGCAGCTGGATCACTACTACTGGGTTCTGCGCGCCTGGGGGCATGCGTATCGCTCCCGGCTCATTGACCTTGGGGTGGTTTACCAGCTGGATCACTTAAAGAGCCAGTTTGATCTGGGCATCTATCCCATCGAAGGGACCGAGCACCTGGTCAAAGCCGAGTATCTGTTTGTCGACTCGGGCTATCGCAAGGATGACGTGTACATGCTGTGCGCGGAAAACCCCGCACAGCTGATCCCGGTTAAGGGTAATGCCCAGCCGCAGGCCTCGCCGATCCGCCACACCCGCACCAATTTTAACGGCGTGCTGCTGAGGACGATCGACCACGAGTATTACAGCGATCGCCTGGCGTCGCTGATGCAGGATCCCGAAGAATGGGAAATGCACAAGGAAGCCACGTTGGACTACTGCCGGCAGGTCACCGCCGAGCACAAGATCCTCGACCGCAGCGGCAAAGAGATCTGGGTTCCCGTCACCACGGGCGCGGCCAACCACTTCCGCGACTGCGAAAAGTATCAGGCGGCCGGGGCCGACCTGGCCAACGTCCATCTCCTTCCGGCGCCTCAAGCGCTGGAAGCCCAGCTGGCCGCCACCGTGCAGGCCTCCGACAGGGGCGGGTTTAACCCGCTGATCAACTACAAGGGCAAGTATTGAGCGCCGACGACCCCACCTATCAAGAGCTTCTGGCGGCCTACAAAAAGGCGCTGATGGCCGTGTCCACCGGGCAGTCCTATGCCATTGCCGGCCGGACGCTTCAGCGGGCCGACCTGGCGCAGATCCGCTCCACCATTCAGTGGCTTCAGGAACAGATCGCCATTGAAGAAAACCAGGGGTCCGGCGGGATGGACGCTTTCGTGACTTTTAGAGAGCAGCCGTAACGACATGCTTGAACGTCTCATTGAAATCATCTCGCCCGGCTGGGCGGTGCAGCGGTGCCTCGACCGTGCCGTGCTGGGCAACTACAAGGCCACGCACCCGGATGGGGTATCGGCTGGTCGCCTGGACAAGCCGCATGGGCGTAACAGCCTGATCATCGGGGGCTCGCTGACGGATCAGCAAAAGACCGCCAGCATGCGCCAGCGTGCCATCAAGGTCGATGATGAGAACCCGGTGGGCAGCGGCATCCTTAACCGCATGACCGACAACGTCATCGGTTGCGGGTTCACGCTCCAGGCGATGACCGACAGCGTGGACTTCAACAAGGAAGCCCAGGAGCGCTACACCGAGTGGTACGACAAAGCCGATGTGCGCAAGTTGCTTTCAGGCGCGGAGCTGGACCGGCTTACCTACCGGTCCTATGAGCGGGAAGGGGATGTCGGCAAGATCCTGGTGGACAGGGGGGGCGAGTCCCGTCTCCAGTTCATCGAAGCCGACATGATCGTCACGCCTCATGATTACCGGGGTAAGAACCGGATCGTTGACGGTGTGGAGATTGATTCGGTGTGTGCGCCTGTGGCGTTCCACATCCTCAACGTCGACGAAACCGGCGCTCGAAAATTCACACGGGTGCTGGCTGAAAACTTCGTCTTCCTTCCGCGCATCAAACGCGGGTCGACCCAGATACGCGGCAAGTCGGGCTTTGCGACCATCTTTGGTTTGCTCGATCAGCTCGACGGCTACGTCGACGCGGTGATCGTGGCGGCGCGCATGGCTGCCATCTTCGGGCTGATCTTCAAGGAACCCAACGCCGCCAAGACCTACAACGGCCTCCAGTCCATCAACCCCAGCCAGGGCACCAAACAGAAGGTATTGACGCTCGACCGCGGCATGGTGCGCTATGTCGGCAACGAAGGCGACGTCGTCCAGGTCGACGCCAAGCAGCCGATGAACCAGACGCCCGAGTTTATTGAAGCCATGCTGCGATTGATCGGCCTGCCCTTTGATATGCCCCTGGAGCTGGTCCAGCTCAATTTCAGCAAGACCAACCTCTCCAGCGCCCGTATTGCGATGCAGAGCTTCCACAGGTCCTGCCAGGCGAAGCAGGACCTGTTCATCCAGCGCGACAAGAGCCGTGTGTATCAGTGGTGGCTTTCGCGGGAAGTTCGACGTGGCACGTTCATCACCCGCGCACCGGCAAAGTTCTGGACTCATGCCTTTCATCCTGATTCCTGGCAACGCGTCGATCCGATCACCGACCTGCAGGAGATCCTGCTGGAGGTGTCGATGGGCCTCAATAGCCTGCGGCGTGCCGGCGCATCCATGGGCCGGGACTTTGTCACCCTCGTCAACGAGCTGGGCGAAGACCGCGTGAAACTCACCGACGCCAACATCCCCACCATCCTCAGCAATTTCACCCGCGATCCGGGTGCCAATCTCCCCACCCCTCCAGGTAACAACAATGGCCAAGAAGCAGACAAAGCCGACGCCGGCAAGTAAATGTGCCGCGCAGCACTTTGGCCTCTGGATGGTCCACGGCCCGTGGTTCAGCCAGGCCGTTGCCGCGGTGAAGGACGGCACATTTGTCCCCGTAGCCGAGCAGGCGCCGACAGTCGCTCAAGAGGGGGGTGTGTACGACTCGGGGAACGGCGACCTCCTCTACTGGATGCAGGACGGCATTGCCGTGATCCCGTTTTCGGGGCAAGTCGTCAAAGGCCGGTCCAGTTTCGGCGGGGCGTCAACGGTCGTGATGCGCCAGGCGCTGCGCCAGGCGCGCGTCGACGATCGCGTACACAGCATCCTCCTGCAGATCGATTCCCCAGGCGGGACCGTAGCCGGCACTGCGGACCTGGCCGACGACGTGCGTGCCACCGACCGGGAATTTAAACCCGTCTACGCATGGGTCGAGGACCTGTGTTGCAGCGCCGCGTTCTGGATCGCCAGCCAATGCCGGCAGATCTTCGCCAATGCGACTGCGCAAGTCGGGTCAATCGGCGTGATGACTTACGTGGAAGACACGTCGGGCATGTACGAAAAGGCTGGAATCAAGGTGGTTCTGATCGCCACTGGCAAGCTCAAAGGTCAATGGGTCGAGGGCAATCCCGTTAGCGAGGACTACATCGCCGCCGTGCGCACCCAGGTCGCCGACATCCATGAACACTTCCTGGCTGCCGTCATGGACGGCCGCCACATGACACACGAACAAGCGGTCAACGTTGCTGACGGCAACGTCTGGATCGCATCAAAAGCCAAAGCATTGGGCCTGATCGACGCGGTATCCACGTTGGATGCGGTGTTTGAGGCCATCACTCAGGAGGCCCACATGGCCATTACCAGAGAGCAGTTTGAGGCCTTTGCCGCTGAAAACCCCGGCGCGACGGCCAAGTACATCGAGCAGGGGAAGACCCAGGCCCGCGAGGACCTGAAGGCGATGACCGCCGCGTTCCCAGGGCACGAGGCCTGGGCGGCCAAGCAGTTCGCCGCCGGCCGCACCGTCGACCAGGCCAAGGACCTGCGGGCTGAGATCGATGCAGCCACCGCGGGCGAGAAAGCCCGCGCCGACGCCGCGGTGAAGGAAGCCGACAAGGCCAAGGCCGATGCGGGTTCCCAGGGCGCCATCCCCACCAGCCCCGCGTCGGAAAACAAGCCCATCCCCAAGGGCGATCACAAAGCCCAGGCGGCGGCCGAGTGGGACGCGGATGCTTCCCTGCACACCAAGTTCAGCTCTAAGGAACGGTTCCTGATCGTCCGTGAGCAGGAACTTAAAGGCAACTTCCGGATGCAGGCCAAGTAAGCCGGCAGTCCTTTTGTCTGCGCACGTGTTTTAACCCATTTAACCTTTTGAGGTATTGAACTATGACCACTCTTGCCAAGGACATTGTCCGGGTCTATGAAAGCGGACCCGACCCCTTCACCAACGAACTTCCCGTCATCGCCACCGACATCATCTATGAAGGTGCCGCGGTGGGTGACAACGGCTCTGGCTACTCCCGGCCCCTGGTCGGCGGCGATCCTTTCCGGGGCTTTTGCATCGACATCGCCGACAACAGCACCGGCGCGGCCGGCGCCGTCCTGGTCAAGATCCGCAGCTCCGGCGTTATAAAGCTCGCTGTTGTCGGCGCGGCCAGCATCGCCGACGAACTCAAGCCCGTCTACGCCACCGACGACAACACCTTCACGCTGACCCCTGTGGCTGGCTCGACCCGGATCGGGTTCGTGCATCGGTGGGTTTCCGGGACCACCTGCTTGGTCTTCTTCCAGGCGGCCAGCCTCAGCGGTTCCACGCGCTATGACACCAGCTCTGGCTCCGTCGTGGTGCCGTACAACTACAACGCGCCGGCGGACACCGCGTTCTTCATCGCCGATCGCCCGTATCGGGTCAAGGCGATCCGGGCCCGCACCACGATCATCGGCTCCGATGGCGGTGCCGTCACCGGGGTGGTGAAGAAAGCCGCATCGGGCACGGCCGTCAGCGGAGGCACCGCGTTGCACAGCGGCACCTTTGACCTCAAGGGCGCCGCCAACACCAACCAGGCGATCACCCTTTCGGCGACTCCCGCCGACCTGGACATCGACGCCGGCGACGCCATTGGCCTGGACGTGACGGGCACGACCACCGCCGCGACCGGCACCATCACCTTGTTCCTCGAACCCCGCTAAACCCGCGCGTGTGCGCGTGTTTGTCTTAAAGCATCGACGTTCGATAACGCGATGCCTTCGTGTTCAACAAGCATCTCTTGAGGCCCCACCCCGGGGCCTTTTTTATTGGAAGGAAACCCGCTATGGGTTACTCGAATCTCGACAGCCGCGACATCGTCGCGGACTTCTACCCCCGTTTTGAGCAGGCCGTCAGCGGTTCCTGGGCTCCCTTGATCGGGATGCCCATCGAATCCGACACCAAGATCGAACATTACGAATGGCTCGGCCAGGCCAGCTCGCTGCGTAAGTGGGTGGGACAACGCCAGGAACAAGGCCTCAACAAGTTCAGCTACCAGCTGGCGAACGACAAATACGAAAGCACGCTGCCGATTCCCCTGGATGACCTCCGGCGGGATAAGACCAGCCAGCTGCGCATCCGCATCGGTGACATGGCCCTCAAGGCCGGCACCCATTGGGAGAAGCTGGCGTCTACCGTGCTTGACGCCAACTCGGTCGGTTACGACGGCGTGGGTCTGTTCTCCAACGCTCACCCCGAATCGGGCACCAATCAGACCAACGATCTGACGGCCACCGAAGCGCCGGCGCTGAACGTCACTGACCCCACCAACCCGACTCCCGATGAGATGGCCAAGATTCTGGTGCAGGTGATCGGCCGGTACTACATGCTCACCGATGATAAGGGCGATCCCACCAACGGCCAGGACAAGACCTTCCTGGCCATTGCCCCCAACGCCCTTTACTGGGCCGCGATCCAGGCGGCGATCAGCCTCGAAAACCTGAGCCAGGGTGCATCCAACCAGATGGCCGAGCTCAAACGCCAGGGCCTGTCGATCAGCACCACGCTTGAGCCGCGGCTGACGACCACGTCGGCGGCCAACCAATTCATTCTGGCTTCCACCAGCTCTATCACCAAGGGCCTGGTGCTGCAGGAAGAGATGCCCCTGGAGACCCAGCTCCTGGGCGCGGGCTCTGATTACGAGTTTGACCACGACGCCCACAAGTTCGGTATCAAGGCCAACCGCAACGTAGGCCCTGGCTTTTGGGCCAAGATCCTGCGTGGAACGCTCAACTAAACCGAGCCCCGCCAAATCCACCCGCCTTAGCCAGGCACGGGTTAGCGCCCGTTCCTGTGCTTTTTTTAACCCTCTTACCCGGAGTGACCCATGGCAGAAGCCAACAAACCCAAGACCCCCCTCGCCCTGGCCGAAGAAGCCTACAAGGCCCTGGCCGTCCAGTGTGCCGAGCTCAAGCACGAATGCACGTCTGAGGACCTGACGGCAATCACCAAGAGCCGCGCACCCCAGACCAAAGCCGGAAAGGACCTCCAGGCCCTCATGGCCAAGAAGCTGGCAGCCATTCGGGCGATCAGCCTGCTGAAGGCACCGCCGCCGGTCGCAAAAGTCAAGGAATGATTCGTGGCCGATCTCCGCAACGCCCATTGCAAAGGCATCCCATGTCCCGCACCGAAACCTTGAAATTGAGCGAGAACACGCTGATCCCGGCCGGGATTGCCTTTCTGCTGGTCGGCGGGAGCTGGTATGTCTCCAACGCCTACACGGAGCTGCGGGCCCGGGACGTAGCGATTGAGGCGCGGCAATCCATTGTCGAGCAGCAAAACGCCGCCCGTGATTCCAAGCTCGACAGGATCATTGAGGATCTGAGTCAAGCCAAGGGCGACTTGCGAGAAATCAAGGGCGCCCTGGGCGTGCGCAACGCCCAGGCCTCGGCCGAGCCTGGGAGGGCGCCATGAATTTCAAGGATCAGCTGGCGCAGGACGCGGCCGATGTTTTCACCAATGCCGAGGAATTCGCCGAGACCTGGAGCTATCGCGCCGATGACGGCTCCATCACCGATGTGGACATCGTCGTGGATCGCAGCCAGGCCCGCCGGAATCCTGCCCCCGGCCGGGGTGCCGTGCCCGGGATCCAGGTGACCATGCGGCGAGCCGCCATCCGCGGCCGCCTGCTGGTGTCCGCCGGCAGGGACAAGCTCATTGGCGCGCCTGAGCTCAATGGTGCCGTTCACCAGCTGCTGGTCGCCAACATCATCCATGAGGACGCTGGAGTGTTCGTGCTTGAGCTGAGGTGATGTATGGCCAGGGTCAATGTCTACCGGCCTAAAAACCTCAAGTGGATCGGCAGATACGAATACAAGGGAGAGGCGGCCATCCCCGTCCGGGTGGGCAAAAAGACCATCTCCTTAGGCGGCTCTGGCCTGGGGATCACAGCCTCGATCGACATCCAGGGGCACGTGTCGCTCAAGCGGGCATTGCTTAACGGCCCGCGCAACCTGGCGCTCCACATGGTCGACGCCATGAGGGAGATCGGCGCTGAAGACATTGCCCGCCTGCGCATTGAGCAGCTTTCTGGTGGCACCGGACTGACCCTCAAAAACAAGGGTTTGCAAAAAAGCTTCAAGTTCAGGGCGCCAGATAAAAGCAAGGTCCGTGAACTTCGTCAGGTGTTTTTGTCCGAATACACCCGCTGGCCCGGCGCCGAGGGTCACACCAAAGGCGGAGTGATCCAGGCCAAAAGCGGCCGCTCAATGCCGATCCCGCTACCGGGGCGCTTCAAGTGGGACCGATTCTCCACAGCCGGCGGCCGGCGCAGCTTCTCCGACATGATCGCCCGCGACCTGGCCGCAGGCAAAAACGGTGCTTCCGGGTCGTTTATCCGGATCTTCCGCAACCCCAACACCGGCAAGGTTCTGATCATCCGGGATGTGAACCATCTCACCAAGACCGGTAAGGGCCGCAAAGGAAACCGGATCGATGTCATCGGTGTTTTCAAAAAACGTGTCGTGCTTAAAAAACGGCTGGATATGCAGGGGAATTTCAACCGTGCAACCGGACGCCACGACATGATCATCAGTCGAAACATGGAGGCGGCGGCCAAGACGATCCAGTCAACACCGTAGCTACAGCATGCCCGAACCCATCATTGAAAACGTCGAACAGAACCTTGAGGACTCCCTCAACACCATACGCCTCAGCGCCGGCTATTCCTGCGACCTACTCACCGAGCGTGTGAGAGAGGGCGGCAATGACATCAAGGACAACTTTTGTCTGATCATCGGGGATGACTGGGAAGACATCGCCGAGAAGCCCGTTCGCAAGTACGACACGAAAACGCCCTTCGTGCTCCTGGTGTACCTGGCCAGCATGGCCAACATCCCCGACGCCCCTCCAAAAAGCCAGCGCGTTTACCGCCTGGCGCGCGACATCAAAGTCGCCTTGATGGGGGCCAACGGTGAAAAGCAGAACCGCGGCGGCTGGGCACACGGCACCAAGGTGTATTCCCCGCGGGCGTTCACCGAGGAAGACGGGCAGTCTGGGTTCACGATGTTGGTCGAGATCGAAGTCCGCACTGACGAGTTTGATCTTTCCAAGCCCTAAACGCCCCAGGACGGGGTGAATCGCATTCCACAACACAGGAGGCCGCCATGGCCATCGAAGCACCACTACTGGTGTCTAAGTCTGTTTTTGCCTGCAAAGCCGAGGCCACCACCGGCACGGCCGTCGCCCTCGCCGGAGCCGACGCGGTGTTTAACGTCTTCAACCCCGTGTACCGGGAAGAGAGCCAGACCGAGGAACGCCAGGGCCAGGGCTCCAGCACGGAGCTGGCGCGCGTGGCCAGCGGGCTCAAGTCGACCATGACCTTCACCACCGAGCTTTTCGGCAGCGGCACCGCAGAGACTCCGACGCCCAGCTGGGCAACGTCGCTGCTGGCCGCAAGCGCCTTTAAGCAGAGCACCGACCTCTTCACGCTCCAGGACCTGAGCACCGCGTTCTACCCCTCTCACACCATGGGGCTGTATCAGGACGGCGAGCTTAAGCGGATGGCCGGGGCACTCGGCAAAGTGACGTTCCGGCTGAGCGCCGGGGGCAAGGGCATGGCGGACTGGGAATACTGGGGCGCGTCGGTGGATCCGGAAGATGCCGCGCTGATCACCCCGACCTATCCCACCATCATCCCGCCGCGCTGGGCCGGTACCACCAACACCATCGGCGGCGCCACCGTCAACTCCGCGGACGTCGTGATCACGGTGGAAAACCAGCTGGTGATGCGTGAGCTGGCCGGGAAGAGCTCGGGCTACCACAGCGCCTGCATCGCCAAGCACCGCGTGACGGTGAGCCTGGCGCTGGAAGCCGTGCTGTTGGCGACGAAGAACTGGCGCACCGCGTTCCTGACTTCGGCCACGTCGGCTTTGAGCCTGGTTCTGGGAACCACCGCCGGCAACATCATCACCATCGCGGCCCCTGCGCTGAGCCTCACCGACCCGCCTTCCGACGAATCCAAAAACGACATCCGCACCCGCCGCCTGAACTTCGTGGCCACACGCGGCTCTGCGGCCGGCAACGATGCGCTTTCCATCACATTCTCCTAAGCGGCTTACCCCAGCACCCACAACTCCCCGGAAGGGAAACCATGCCCATTGCCACCCGCAACGGCTACGCGATCGTGCGACTTCACCAGGACGCCGGCGTCGACCTCGCCAAACGCCCCGGCTTTTACGCCCGCTACATCTTGGAGGATGAGCTCCAGCAGATCGAAGACCTCTACCTGGAGGCGACCGCGTCAAAGGACATGCGCCGGCGCGAGCAGTCGGCGATCCTCACCAAGGCCCTGGCAATCATCCTCATTGGCTGGGAAAACGTCACCGACCGGGCCGGCAACCCGGTGCCGTTTGCCCTGGAGCACCTGGGCCAGGTCCTGACCTCCAACGAAAAGCACGACCTCCTGCTCCAGCTCCTTAAGGGCGTCCAGCTTGCGGAGGACGAAATAAAAAAATCCGCTGCGCAGTCGGTATCCGATACCGGGCCTACTGCGCAGGCTGTTCCCAAAGCGGATGCGTAAGGCCGCCGACGGCGCTGAGCCCGGCCGTGGTCAGATGCGCCCGCTGTGACGGCCAGGATGACGCCTGCGGACTTTGCCGGGGATCAGGGTATCAGGACATCCCCCATTGCCCCAAACGCCTGGTAGACGCCCAGACGCTCAAGTTCATTCGCGCCAGCGACCTACAGCGCAAGGGGATTTTGCCCCGGGCAGGGGGGTGGCTCGATCAGCCGGCCAAGACGCTCCAGGCGATCGAAGAGGTGCAAAGCGCCGAAGCCCCATATCGAGTCCTTCAGTTAACCGACGAGTGATCCCATGAGCGACCCGAAAGTCGTAGACATCCAGGTGCGTTTAAACGACCTGGCCAGCTCAGGCTTTGCCGCGATCGGCGGTAGCTTGGAGAAGATGCGCGATGGGGTGGACTCGACCGCCAAAAGCCTGGGGGCGCTGGAAAAGGTCGGGAAGATTTCCGGCGGCATCTACATGGCGGCCGATGCGCTGCAGGCGTTTGATGCAGGGCTGGAGCTCCTGAAGAACTATGACGGCCAGAACTTTGATGTCGTCCAGGGCAAGATCGACAAGTTCAAGGCCACTATGTCTTCAATACCGGTGGTGGGCAAAGCCTTCACCGCCGGCAGCATCATCGGCGAAGGCCTCTTTGGCGACCGCGGTGTCGGACAGATACGGGAACAAACCCGGCTGATCCAGGAGCTCATGGGCGCAACCAAGGCGATGGCCGACGGTCAGCGCAAAGCCTGGCAGGATCTCAACAGCGAGCTCGTCAAATCGCGCTTTGAGCTGGAGCAGACCAAGCTGGCCGCCCGAGACCCCCTGGGCCTGGGCCGGGAACAGCAGCGCTTTGATTATGAGCGCCAGATGATCGACACCCGGACCGGCGTCGCCAAGCGTGATGAGCTGAGCAAGATCGAGAAAGAGTTTGCCGATCGCAAGGCCGCAGCCCAGGAACTGTTTGACCTGGCTCGCAATGCTCAAAAGCAGGCGCAGGACAACGCGCAGAAATTGCCTGAGCCTCTGCAAAACAACCCAATGAATAAGCGGATCGCTGAGGAAAACCAGCAGCGCGTCAAGAGCGCGCAGGCTTACCTCCAGATGATCCTGAATCAGATCGACGCCGAAAAGCAGGCGCGCCTGGGGGCGATTGACGAAATCTCCAAAACCCAGCGCGCCAAGCTCGAGGAAGAGTTTTCGCAGTTCATCGGCCGAACACACGCCGAGTTTAAGGCGCGCCAGGCTCAGCTCCTCATGAGCGGAGAAGACGCCGTAGCCGCCGTGAGGGAACGAGCCAGGCAGCAAAGGCTTGAGCAGGAGGCCCGGGAGCAGGAGCTGCGGAACATCAACCGTTACCGCGGCCAGCTCTCGGATACCTCCATCGCCCGGGGCATGCGCCTTCAGGGACGGCCGCTGGATGCTTCGATCTTTGAGATCGGAGCCCGATACCGTCAGGAGCTCGAGGAGCTGGACCGGATCATTCGGGACCTGCCCATCGAACAACTCAATGGCGACAAGCACCGCGCGCTCCAGATGCAGCGGAATCTCACGGCACGTCGCCAGGGCGAGGAAGAAGAAGACGCCGCCCGCGAGTATTTGCAGGGGATCCTCCGGCCGACGCTGGCCGCTAACCGGGGAAGCCGGTTCCTGACCGGCGTCGCCGAAAGCGCACTGGATCGCCAGGCGCGCGAGAACGGCGTGATTCTGCGCGATGTGCGCACGCTCCTGCAGACGATCAAGACCCGCCTCGACCAGCCCATCTCCATCACCGCCTCTGGGGCCAACCTCTAATGGCAATCCTCGACAAACGCATCACGCGCGCCTTCACCGGTGACGGCGGTTCTCTGGGTTCTGACACCACAACCCAGGTAGTCCGCTACGACGCTTTTGGTTTTGCCAACACGCAAGAGCTTCTGGCTGACTTTGAGTGTCCCAAATACAACGACCCGCTGCCCGAGCAGCCGTCACTCCTGGCGAACCAGATCAGGCCCGATCGTCAGGGTACAGGCTTCTGGCACATCTACGTCACCTACGCCATCCCCGCCGACGGCAACAAGCACCCGGGTAAAAACGGCGCCGGCGACAACGGCGATCCCACGCTTTTGCCGACGGAATGGGACTGGGAAGACAGCCTGGAGACCGAGCCTGTCGACCGCGACTACAAGGGTCAGCCCATCACCAACAGCGCGCGCGACCCGCTTTCCACGCCGGCCACCAACACGTTTAGCTTCCTGGTGCTTATCGCCTACAAGTGGTACCGGGGGTTCCCCCTCAACCTCTCAAACCAGTTCCGCAACAAAACCAACTCCGATTCCTGGCGTCCTGCAGGAAACATCTTCGGCGGCCGGTCCTTCGACAAGGGGATCGTCAAATGCACTTCCATTAAGCCGGTGGGCCGACTGACGGCCAGCGCCCGGTTTGTCCAGGTGGCGCACTCTTTCATGGTCCGGCCCGACGGCTGGAAGTTCCGGCACATGGACGTCGGCCGCCGCATGTATTCGGTCACTGGCCCCAACCTCGTGACCGTTCAGCCGATCGTTCTTAAATCGCCGCCCAAGGCCCCGATCACCGATGACGTCCGCCTGGACGGCAAAGGCCGGCCACTGGACCTCAAGACCTACGAGCCGCTGTTTGGCCGCACCGACGACCAGAACAACGATTTCACCGGGCCTGAGATCGAGATGCTGAAGGACGGCGTGTTTTTGAAGTGGACCATGCTCGGCGAAGAACGCTACGGGGAGCTGAACCTGTGATTTATTTCCTCACCGAAGAAGACAAGGCAAAGATCCTCCAGTTCTTTGCAATCGTTGAAAACATCCATGGGCCGTACGTGCGCAACACGCCCCAGGGGATATTCATTGGTGCGGGGCCCGGCCAGAGCCGGAAAACCACCACCACCCTGGAGAAGACTTTTCTCGCCCGCGTCCTGGAAACCACAGGCGGCCCGACCAAAGACGATCCGGACGGCCGCTGGAAGATTCAGTTTGAGGGCGTGGAACCCGTCATCACCAAGAACGCATTGACCTTTGAAGACGCTTCGCTCCAGTTCAAGGGCTATGCTTTCGAGCTCAATAACCGCTATATCCCGGCGGGAACCATTATCGATGTAGCGCGCCAGCTCGTGCCGGCCGATCAGCAAGGTAAGGCCCTGGATGATGATGTCTGGGTCCGCAGCTTAGGCGAGGAGTGGGGCGATCCGCAGCCGGGGAACGTGTTTTCGTTTGTGGTCGACGTGGGCGCCGGCGGGCTAAAGAGTCCAGACGGCCAAGCGCTGTCGGTGCTATCCCTTGACCTGGCCGCGGCAGAAGTCCCTGAGGACGAGGTGACGCAGTGGACGATCGAGGGCCAGGATACGCCGGCACCCGACGATAAGGAAGGAAAGCTCTATCGCGGTGTCTCGGCCACCTTTTTGAACCTGACCTATGAACCCACCGAGGACGATAAGTTCGAATATTTGGGCACGGGCTACAACAGCCGCGGCACCTGGGACGCCAATGGCCACTTGACCAAGATGGACAGCTTGGGGCAGTTCAAGCTGCACCAGAAGCTCCTGGATGGGGACAACATCTGGATCTGGCTCAATGACAGCGCGCCGGGTTATTTTGAACCTGAAAACAAGAAAGACGGCTGGGCACCACCACGTACGTTCCCGTATTACACGCATTTGCCCCCGGACATCGCCGAGGACAACGATGGTGACTCTTCCGTTATCTCGATCGATGCCTCACGCAGTGGCACGACGGTGACGATCGAGCTCGTCGCCCAGAACATTGCCCTGGACAAGAACGGGCATGCCATCATGGAGGCAGGCAAGCAGACCACGCTGGTGACCACGTTCGAGCTGCCCGAGCCTGGCGGCGTCGACATTGAGGGCGACAACATTTGGATTGAGGTCACCACCGACGACGAGGACGTTGTCACCGTGAGCCACATCGGGCCCGACGACCCTTCATCGACGGAAACCCTGGGCACCGCCTCTTATGACGATGTTGACGGAGTCTTGACCATCGGTGGCGGTGATCTGTCGTGGGATGACATGGGCCATGTGACGGGGTTTGAACCGGCAGAAGGCGGCCTCAAACTCCAAGGGGACAATATCTGGACCCAGCTGGAAGCAGGGGGCGAAGGCGAAGTGGTCATCTCCCACATCGGGCCCGACGAAGAGGGCGCCACATCCCACGACCTGGAGAACGGGGCGTCTTTTGCCGAGGGTGTCCTGACCATCGGCGGCGGCGCGCTGTACTGGGATGACAAAGGGCACGTCACCAAATCAGAAGCGGGTGAGGGCGGTCTCAAGCTCCAGGGTGACGGGATCTGGATCGACCTGGAGGAAGACGAAGACATCGTGAAGATTAACCATGCGCTGTACAACGATGATCCTGATTTTGAGTCCAGCGTTATCTATCAAGGTGTGACCAGCGTTGGCTATGACACTCCTGGCGACTTTGGAGATCCGCATGGCATCATCTTCATGGGCGCTAAAAGATATTTCGATGGAGCTGGACACATCACCTCAGGCGGTGATCCTGCGAAAGGCAGCTTCCACGATTACTTGTTTCGCTTTGCCCCGGATGGGAAATGGTTGCAGTTTCAGCCCGTAGGAGGGGTAGACAATGAAAACGTCGAAATTTATCACATCGGGCCGGTGGAGCATGTAGACAATGAAAAAACGGCAATCCTCGTTTCACAAGAGGTAGTCACCGATGGCGGAGCGAAAAAGCTCCGAATTACGTTTAATAAAATTCAACACGACGCGAGGGGGCACTTTGTAGAAGAAGACTCTCCAGAGTCTGACACTGTTGATCTCGACGTGGTTGAAAAAGACGTGATCACATCATGGCAGGTCGACGGTACGAATAAGAAGTTCCAATATAAAACCACAAAGGTAATAGTATTGGCAGCTGAATCGGAGTCTTCCTGGATAGATGCTCACACCGGTACGTCTTGTTAAGACTTGGGTGAAACAGGCTGGGCTTCGCCTACTTTTGCATCTTGCTCGATTCGTATCCAAACGTCTGCATGGCCGTGGGGATCAAACTTGATTTTGAGCGTATCGACAAGGCCTTCCAGGGGGACAATCACCTTACCCACAGTTATGTCTCCATCGGCATAAGGCTTGTATTGAGCTTCCGATACCTTTGCTGAGACTGTGAACCTTCGCCAACCAACCGATGTTTTCACATAGTTCTCAGTGGCGACTGAATAGCGACCATCCGGCTTGCCGTTTGTTTTCCCAGCCCGAGACTCCAAAAACGGAGCAGATGCCTTGACGCGATAGTCCTTCGCGTGTTCCTTGCACCATTCGGCCAACTTTGCCGCCTTCTCCTTCAGCTCCTTAGTAGTGGCATCTTTGCCAGAGGGCCGGAATTCCGCGGGGACGTCCTTTAGCACGTCATCGATCCCCGTCACCAGCTTGCGTTCTGCGGGCTGCGTGGCGGCTGGGGCGTCAGCCTTTGGCGCGTCTTCAGCCAGGAGGGCCAAGGCGGGGGAAAGGGTGATAAGGCCGGCAATGATGAGAGTCTTCATAGGGTCCAGTGTACCGCGTTCATTCTTCTCAAAACAAGGAAAACACCCATGGGCCTTCTCGCCTGCATGGTGATTGTCGGTGTCGCCTTGATTGCCCTGGGCATGGCTGACGTTGGGTTTAACGGAACCCAGGTGCTATTCGTGGACGGCAAAGTTCAATTCGGCTGTGATTGCTGCTGTGACTGCACCGATGACCTGCCCTCATCCATAACTGCCACGGTGACGGGGGTAGACCCACCCTCCTCCTGCATCACCCGGCGGGGCGACTGCCCAGGCTCGCCGGAGTCCTACACGATCGCCCAAAAAATCACCGCGGCCGTGATCGGCACCCACACCCTCACCCGGGACTCCCTCAACCCCTGCAGGTGGGATGCCGTTATCCCCGCCGGATGGATCAGCGGCGAGAACTATCACGACTGCGGATGCGCAACACTCATCAGCGCTGACGGTCCCTTAGACGCCAAGATTATCGCCACCTACAACAAGACCACGGGAAACTGGAAGGTGATCATCACCTACTTCGACTTTCCCTCCTCCGGGAATGGGTCGTTTTTCACCGGTACTGCTCACGCCAGCTGTGCATTACCGGCCGGCGGGATCAGCAACAGCATCAATGCCGGTAAGGGTCTTGGCTTGGCCAGCCTCTCCGATGGTAACGATTGGGACGTGTGGGCCACCAACGGAACGGTGACGCTGTCATGACCCATCGCTGTATCCATCTAGAGCAAGCCGGCAAGCTCGGGCGCTGTACCCGGCCAGGCATGCGCACCACCGGCCTCACTGTTTCGCCGGGGACCTGCGTCGTGTGCCAGGCTCGCGGCATGGTCGACCCGCCCCTGGCCCCGCCGATTCTCAACAAAGCAACACCCCAGCCACCTCGAAAACTCGATCCTATCGGCACCATCCCCGACGACTACGACCCCCGCGATTACGCCACGGGTGGCTGTGGTTGCGACCCAATTCAACCTTAAGTTAAGGACTTCGATATGTCTGACCTCTATTGGATCGGCAAGGCGGCCGCCGTCGCACAAGTGACGGAGATCCAGATCACCGCCCATGACGCTGCGACCACCTACACCCTCACCATCGGAGGCGTAACCGTCTCCGTGCCTGGCACCGGCGGCACCGCGGCGGCGACTGCTACGGCCCTGGCTGGGGCCGCCAATGCCAGCACTCACCCGTATTTCGCCGCCGTCACCTGGACGCCGGTGGCCGACAAGGTGATTGGCACCGCGGACGTCGCCGGCGTGCCGTTTGTCGTCGCCAGTTCCAAAACCGGGGGCACTGGCACCATTGCCGCTGCGAGCACCACCCAGGCCAGCGCGGGACCCAACCATTGGGACACCCCCGGCAACTGGTCCACCGGCGCCGTACCCGTCTCCACCGACAACGTCCGGATCGAAGACAACGTCATCGACATCCTTTGGGGCCTGGACCAGAGCTCGGTCACCCTGGCCAGCCTCCGGATCAGCCAGGCGAACATCGGCAAGCTCGGCTTGCCCTGGGACAGCTTCGCCATCTCGACCAGCACGTCGGTCTCGACGGTGATCGAATACCGGCCTAGCTACCTGAAGATCAGCGCCACCGTGCTTGACCTGGGGTACTACTACGGTGCAGGCTCGCCGGGCGGGTCACCCCGCATCAAGATCGACACCGGCGCAAACGCCACCACCGCCACGGTCTACAACTCCAGCAGCCAGCCCGTGGAGCGCAACCTCAAAACCGTTCGCCTTCTGGGTACGCACGCCTCCAACGTGCTCCACGTCGTGGGCGGCCTGGTCGCCGTCGCAGCCGATGCGCCCTACGAAACCGCGCAGTATGACACCATCACGATCGCTGCCGGATCGGCCAATGTTCAAGTCGGTGCCGGCGTGACGCTCGGGGATGTAGCCAAGCAGGGGGGGACGCTCACGATCGGCTGCAGCTGCACCAGCCTGGTCAATGGCGCCGGGGATACCCTCACCTTCGGCGCAGCGGCTTACGCCCTGATCGAATGCCGCGCCGGTAACGTGACCCACAACGCTTCAGGCGGTGTTACCAGTCTTCAGGCCCTGGGCGGCACCGTCACCTACAACTCTCAGGGAGTCATCGCCGCGGCCACTGTCGCCGGCGCAACACTCACTTTTGCGCTGGATCCCCGCCACAAGGAAGTCACTGCCCTGGTGTTCACCAGGGGGAGCATCATCGGCAATGGTGACATTGAGTTCACCGACGCCGGTGCATTTGACGACTTTGTCGGAACCCTCACCCTCGCCCCCCTGAGCTGAGCAACCATGAGTTTCGATCACAACACAATCCGCCTCGCAATCGAGGCTGAGGGCTATCCCGACGTCGCTATCGGCCGATACGGTCATGAGTCCACCGTGCGTGCCTATCCCGACGAGGTGGAGGTCCTGATCCCCCAGGGCCTGGAGCCCGACGAGATCGACGGCGTGACTCTGCAGGACGGCATCCACACCGCTTCTTTTGACCGCTTTGAACCCGCGCCTGATCACCCCGGGTTTGAGTACGCGGTTTTCCGGGTGTCTGCGTAGACCCCGGCGTTTCCCTAAACCTCAATTTGTTCAGAGGTATCTTTTTGGTTGGTAGGACATCTTCTCCCGTTCAATGGATGGGTGGCAAAGGCCGCCTGGTATCCAAGATTCTTCCCCTCATGCCTGAGCATCACATCTACGTTGAGCCCTTCGGAGGCGGCGGCGCTGTGTTGCTCAACAAGCCACGCTCGCCCATCGAAGTCTATAACGACCTCGACAGCGGCCTGGTCACCCTCTTTAGGGTGCTCCGGGATCCAGTCAAGGCGGCGCGCCTGGCCTGGCTGGGGGCATACACCCCGCGGAGCCGGGAAGAATACGACAATTTCAAGCACACCTGGCAGGAACCGGCCGACGATGTCGAGCAGGCTCTGAGATGGTGGTATGTGTCCCGGTGCAGCTTCGGAGGCACCTGGGGTAAGTCCTGGGGGTTTTCCGTCCATGCCCAGGGCCGGGGGACTTCCCAGGCGTGTAGTGCCTGGCTGGGTGCCCAGGACAATCTCGCCCACATCCATCATCGGATGATGCAAGTGCAGATCGAGCATGCTGATTACCGGCGGGTGATTAAAACCTTCGATTCACCGCGGACGCTGTTTTATTTCGATCCCCCGTACGTCATGGCCACCCGCAACGCCGGCGCGTGCTACCGGCACGAGTTCACCGATGCCGATCATCGCGCCCTGGTGGACCAGCTGCTGCAGCTCCAGGGCATGGCGATGCTCTCGGGATACCCTTCAGCTCTCTATCTTCCGCTGGAAGAAGCCGGCTGGGTGCGGCATGACTGGAAGCTCCATTGTTCAGCAGTGGGTCGCACCCGCGTGTACATGGCCAAGGGCGCTATGGTCGACCAGGAGCGACCGGAAAGCCTTTGGGTTTCGCCAAAGGCGCAGGCTGCGCCCAAGCTGATCATCCCGTGATATACTTCAAATCGAACGGTTTCTAAGGGCTAGCAGCCCCCGTGAAGCCAACAACCGCCCGCCTGGACCCCGCCAGGCGGGCGGTTGTGTTTTTCAGCCCAGCTCCTCCCTGGGAGAAAGTGCTATCACGCGGCCTGGCGCTTCCTGGACCGGCTTGTACGCGCAGCTTTTTCCCGCATCAGATCCTCATAGCGCCCCAGCACGCCGTCGGCATCCCGATACTTGATATCGAGCCCGACGATGTCCGCCACGTCACTCCGGACGCTGGCCAATAACTGCGCCTCCTGGCGCGTGGGCATGACAGTTGGCCAACCCTTCGTGTAGAGCAGGTGGCGAGGGACCTGGGCCGCGGCTGCCTCGCGCAACGCGGCACGCTGCTTGGCCTCGGCCACAGCGGCGGCCAGCGACGCCGGCAACAGGTGCGGGGCGACGTCGGCCAACCAGTGAGCAGCCTTGAACGAAAACGTGGACTCTGCCTCCATGCCCACGATTTCACGGAACACCTCGCCGGCGCGTGGATGGCTGGCGGCCGCGACCAGGTCGCCAAAGGTTGAATAAAAGCAATACCGGCAGCTTACCCGGCTGGCGCCATAGACCGTATAGGCCTCATGGAGCGGGAAACCCTCGCGCCGGTGCAGGTCGTAAACATCCTGGAGCGTCCAGTCCAGGATGGGGTGGTAGTCCCACCCGCGCGTGCCAGTGGAAACGCGCGTGAGCTTGGGCTGGAGCTTGCACACCGGCGCGTTGGCTCGCTCGGTGCTTTCATCGCGGCGAATCCCTGCCACGCTGACGATGGTCCGGCCGGGGAAGCGCTTGACGAGGTCGCCGGTGATGACGTCGGTCTTGAGCTCACTGGTGCAGAACCGCATCCCCGGCGCTGACCAGGGCATGATGAGCTGGACGCACGCCAGCTCGACGAAGCGGGCGACATTGTTCTTCCAACGTGTCTTCCAGCGAGGCAGGAGGCCGCCTGCTTTGCGTCTGACGACCACCAGCTCCAGGGAAAGCCGCTGCGCCAGGCGCTCGCATTGCGGAAGGGACTCTTCCCACTCGATCTCGCCCAGGTCGCTGTGGATGAGGATCCGCTCTCCCTTGTGACGCGCCGCGTCCAGGTATTGCATCATGGCGAAGGCGGCCGCGGTTGAATCTTTTCCGCCGGAGACCCCGATGGCCACGGGAGCATTGGCTGTAATGAGTTCATCAATCGATCCGGATCGTGCGATCATGGCTCAGTCCTGCCAATCTGGTGGTTGAGGGATTTGCGATGCCCAGCGCACGGGACGGTTCCAACCACAGTTCGCGGGCCCCGCGCAAGCGAGCTGCACGTATTGCGACGTCTGCATCTGGCGCATTAACAGGATCTCTGACCGTTGCCGGCATACCACCACCGCCAGCACCAAGGCTTCGCTTATCATTAATCGTTCTTGGGTCCACCCCTGATATATTGCAGCTCGCTCTAGGAAGGCAAAGCTGAGGATGGCATGGCGGCGGCGGAGATGCCAAAGCGCGCTTTCTGTTCGTTGTAAAGTGATCAGCTGGTCACTCAACCATTCATCGGAGAATTCGTCACTCACTTTCTCCCCCCTCAATCACAGGCTCGGGCATGAAGTCGAGGCAGACCAGGTAGAGCCGGCACAAGGCAATGCTGATTGTGGGGCCAGTGGCGGCCCTGATCCTTCGCTCATCTATTGGGAGGATTAGGCCTCGCCAGAACCATCCGACGGTGAAGCAGTCGCCCGGTGCCGGGATCGGGCTGCAACCCGCCTCAATCCGAAACAATGGGTCTTCATACGCTGGCCAGTTGCGGTAACCCGACACGCTGCGCATGACGTTGATGAGCTCGTCCTGGCGCTTGGTGTCATACCGCGGCTCGGTCAGTGACCAGATACCGCGGGCCTTGTTTTCCCAGATGGTGTTTCCGTCGGGCGTGGTGGTCTTGCGCCACCCACGGTGAAGCCTGACCAGGTAGCTCAGTTCATCGGGAGGGAGACCATAGACTTGTTCTTGAGGGAGTGGTGCAGACATCATCGATCCTTCTTTTTCTTGGGTTTGATGGGGCTGACTTTGCCTGGATCCACGAAGTGGGTTCGGCTCTCTGCATCGTCAATAGTGGCAGTGCCCTGGACGCGTACCTGTTTTCCAAGGCGCTTATGGACCAGTGCCTTTGCCTTGCGCAGCGTGACCCAGATCATGAGGCGATGGTTCTGGTCGCCGACTTTGACGACGACTGTTGCCACGCTGTAGTCGCGCCTGGCGCTGCAGCAGACCTTGTCGAGCTTGCCCACCTCGTCGACGAGGACCTTGGCCGGAAACTTGCTGTGGCCTTCAAACTGTGCTCCCTGGCGAGCTGGGAGCTGGTGGGCTTCAACGACATCGCCGCTGACGGTCGGCGGCGGGCTGTACACCACCACCTGGCTTACAGGAGAGAGAGCAGGCGGCCCCAGTGCCGGCGTGCTTTGCGGGAAAAGCGTGAGCTGCTCACCCATGGTTCACCTCGTTTTCGATGGCTTCCCATGCCCTTTGCACTTGAATGAACCTGTCCGCGGTTCCGCCTGGCATATCCGGATGCGTGCGTTTGACAGCCTTTTTATAGAGGTGTTCCGCATACGGGTGTTCGAGCTTCATTTTCTGGGCGCTGTTGGTGATCTGCGCCGGCGTGTAGGTGCCATCGTCGACGGCGCGCACGATGACCAAGTAAGGATCATCAGGCTTTGCGGGAGGGAGGGATGCGTAGCCCTGGTACTGCCTGGCCTCGCCGGTCACGCCGTGCCGGTCGACCGCGCGCAAGGCTTGGAGGACCAAGGCGATCGCGCGTACGTTGCTGCGCCAGTCGGTGTAACTGTCGCAGGGGTAAGCCATCGGGCCATGTTTGGAATTGAAGCACAGGACTACGCCTGGCTGCGTGGGTTGTGCGTCAGCACGCAGCATGCCGTCCAGGCGCAGGTCGCGTGTGCTGCCGAGGAAGACCTGGATCACGACGTCCTTGGCGCCCAAGTGATGCAGTTCTTTGGCCAAGAGCTCCAACGTCGCACTCCACTTCGATGAAAATGGTGTCCGCTTTCGTATGTGCGCCGGCGTTGCCTTGCCTGGCCACAGGGTGATTGCCTGATGGCGATAATCGAGTCTCAAGCGTCACCATCCTTTGCAGTAACTGGCTTTTGGGGGATGGGTTTGCCTCGGCAGCAGCTGCATCGTTCCGTCATTTCCGGGGTTTCGATCCAGTGGCAAGGGCCACCGGCGCCAGCACCGCATCCCATGTCTTCGGTGCATCCGCAGACCTCACATCGGGGTACGTTGTCGGCGAGCTCAGGATCCAGAGCGTAGGCGATGGCACGATCCATCTTGTCGGCTGCGCGATGGGCTGCCCTGATCGCTTCCCGGCTTTGGAAGGCCTTTTCACTGATGACGGTATTGGCGAAGGCGATTTTCAAGGCTTCCAGCTCTGCCAGGGTGAAGTCGACGGTCACGGCGATCGAGTTTCGGCTTGAGCGTTTTGTGGTCATTGCAAACCTTTCGAGGGGTGAGTGAGTAATGAATTGAGTTATGAAACGACGTCAAAAACTCGGGTGGATTACTTTCGCGGGTCGTCATCGGCTTTAGTCCAGGGCTTGTGTTTTCCGCTGAGAAACGGTGCCCTGGGGGCGGACTGAACCGACCCGGCCCACTCTGGCCAAGCGCCAGCGGCGGCCAGTTCCGCGGCGGCGGCGTCGAAGTCGGTGATCTGGCGCCGGCAGATCTCGCGCGCCTGGCGCGCCGGCGCCGCGGAATGGTTGGCGTGGGCGAACTTGAGCGCTGACAGAACCGACTGGGCTTCCGGGCTCAACTGGGGGCAGGATTGCGCCTGCGGGGCCGCTGGGGCGCTGGGCGCGGTCGGGGGTGGCACTGGGGTGGGTGCGGGCACTGGGGCGCTATTGTGGGCTTCCTGGGCCGGTGCGGCCGCCTTGGCCGGGAAGTCCAGCTCCAGGCGCTGGTGCAACCCCGCGCTCTTGATCCGGGCGTTGGCCCTGTCCTCCTGGGTTCGGCTCCCCTGGCCCCAGAACTCGCTGCGCAGGTGCTTGACCAGCCATGCCGCGGGATTGCCATCTTTGCCGCCTGCGCGCTCCAGGGCGCGTTCGACCCCGATGAAGAACTCCAGCAGTGACGACGGGCTCGGCCAGAAGCGGCCTCGGCTCACCAGGTCGGAGAACACCTGGTAAACCCGATCATCATCGCGCAGATCCTCGGGCTGGAAGTTGTTTATCGTCCGGGTCGTCTGGGAATTCAGGGGTTTGTAAACATCGGTCCGGGGCTTGGTCACCGTAGCGATCCGGACCGCCGGGAGGGGAGCCGGTGCCGGCGGCGGAGTCTCGCGTGTCTGATCGATCTTTAAATCGTCGATCTTCTCCGGATTTCGACGCGCGTCCGCACACACGTTCTCTATATGCGAATCGCCGGGGGTACCCGCAACTTGCGGGGAGGGTACCCGCAAACTGCGGGGAGGGGTACCCGCAACTTGCGGGGAGGGGTACCCGCAAACTGCGGGGAGGGTACCCGCAACTTGCGGGGAGGGGTCTGCCGCGCTGTCGCCGGCGGACGGCTCCCGGAAGAGATCCCAGAAACGCCCCTGGCCGTCCTGGACCTCAGGCTCGGGGGTGATCTGGGCCAGCGGGGGCAAAGAGTCCGGAGCGCCGGGGATGGCGAACAGGTGGGGGAGATGGGCGTCCTGGTCGCGCCGGCGCACGACCACAAGCCACCCTTTGCCGACGAAGTCCTTTACCCGGCGGCGGAATGTGTCATCACTCCACCCTGTGGCCATGCGCAGGGCCTGGCCTCCTTCACAACCCACAAGGGAACCGTCGGACATCTGGTGGGTGCAGCGCGAAGCGATCACAAACAGGACCATCGTCTCCGACGGCTTGCGCTTGCGAAATTCTGGATCATCCATGATCCAACCCGGCAGCGAGCGCGGCATTGAAGCCTGCGGTCGAGGGCCGGGATTTTCAGCAGGTAGAGACATAGATCTGGGTCTCCGTTAGGAATCGAGGAACATGCACGATCGAAGCTCAGGCATCGAGGCCAAACAACATCGCGGCTCGTCCGGCAGTACCCTCCTCAGTCAAGCCGGCGGCGATATCGAGGATGAACTGGCGGAATATCGCCCAACTCACATGGTTCTGTTGTTTGTGGAAGCGGTTGTAGTGACTGCGCAGCAACGGGTAGATGGCCCCGGCCAGCGCTCCCGTAATGGTGATATTGATGAGATGGTCTTCAGGGAGGCTTTTGAGCAGTTGCCGAAACTCATGCGGCGGCATCTTGCGTTCACGCACGTTGACGGGGAAGGATGGGAGATCCTGATTGATCCGGATCGAGACGATGTCCACCAGCTGGTCAAAGGCGGAACTGGAGGCACGCCTGAAAATGGCCTGTTCGATGGCCAAGCCGCCGAGGATGTCCGGTATGGTATGAACCGGAACCCAGAGGACTAGACGATCAACACCTGCGCCAGTCGACAGATCGAAGGTATCGACTTGGGCGAGGTCTCTGACGGCATTGGGCCAGTGGAAGTAGATTTGCGCCGTCAGGCGTTCCTGGAAATCTCTGACGGCATCGGACTTCAGCGAGATGGGTACCAGCTGGTCGACCATGCCCAGGAGGAGGGCGGCGAGTTGCGGCTTATGAGTCTCGGGGGCTTTGCCGAGGCCAACGACGGCAGCCCAGGTGCCGACCACCTGCAGATGGAGCCTCATGTCGCAAGGGACGAGTGTCGTGTCATGGATGAGTTCATCTACGTTGCCATGAAAGTCGTTACCGAACTTCGCCTGAATGGCACCCAGCAAACGCATCTGAAAATCTGTGATTTCCCGCATGATCAGCCAAGAATTGTTTCTGGCGCTAAGTTCTTTGGTGCCGTCGTCAACAAGGCAGATCCACTGGATGTATGTGGCGAATGTTGCTTGAAACACCACATTCGGCTCAGAGAGTGGCCGTAGGTCGATCAGATCAGGGTGAGGGGGGACTTCTTGATTCATGAGATGCCTTTCGGTGGAGGAGATTTAGAACGCCTTCCCGGCTGTCATCCGGATGAGGAACAGTTTTTGTTGAATCGTTTTCATGCCGTCGCGCAGGAAGAGCGCTTCCGGGTCTTTGTAGTCGTCAGGCACCGCATTGAGCAGCCGGAGAATGATGGAGTTCTCGGCGGAGGTGATCTCTTGCTCAGTGTCCGAAAAGCCGTTGCGGAATGCGGTCTGCAGGACAACCGCGGCACAGATCGTGGATGCGACATCCATGCGCAAGAAAATGGAGCCGGGCGGTTTCAAGGTGTGAATCCGGAGTGCCGCTAATTTCCAGCGTTCGGATTGCTCAAGGCTCGGGGTTGGCGTGTTCAGGAAATCCGGCTCGCCCGTCAGCGTTTGAGCGATGGCCACCATCTGCTGAAAACTCATGCGGGCATGCGTCTCCGTCGTCGCGGAGCTGGTCGTGGCCGGCAGGCGAAGGCCGTAATAGAACATCGTGATCAGAACGATGAAGTCATGGGGTGAAAACTCAATGCCGTCAGCCGGTCCGACCCGTTTGGGGTTTGAAGTAACCATCTTTAAGACACCTCTTGGAAGGTTGAAAAACACGCACCCGGCCGACGTTTCGGCCGGACCGGGTGCGTGCGTGAGCCTTGGACGAGCAACGAGCCCGCCGAAGGAAAAACACCCTGGCCGGCGTGTGTGCCGGCCAGGGCGAGGAGTGAGCTGCGCCAGAACCCGGGGGCACACCGGGGCGTCCACCTGGCGCAGCTCGGACTGAACGGGGATGTCTATCACCTGGTGAGAGACATGAATCAGCCGTACTTGGCCATCACTTCCACGGCCAGGGCTTCGTCGGCCTTTGCGTATATCTCGGTCGTCTCCGCGTCCTGGTGTCCCAGGACAACCTGGGCAGCTTCCAGGCCGACCATCTTTCGGATCATCGTGCCGGTGGAGTGCCGGACCTGGAGCGGGTACCAGTGGGGCATGTTGGCGAGCTTGGCCGCGCGCTTGATCGCCGCGGCATAGGTATTGGCCGTGTACGTCCCCGGCCCGGGTACCCAGGTGCGGCCGTGCTGGAAACAGGGCGCATCGTCGGGACGCAGCAAGTACGGCCGCAAAACAGCCTGGGCCTTGGGTCCCACGGCGATCTTGCGAACGTACTTTTTGCCGCGCCAGGTGTTTTTGTGGCGAAAGGGCGTATAGATCCAGCAGTTGGGATACTCGGTGCGGCTGATGCTGCCGGGCCGGATGCGACAGACCTCCGACGGGCGCATGCCGGTGTACCACTGGATGAGCACCATCGCCTGCAGCACCGCGGGGAGATGCTTGAGCGTAGCCTCCACCACATCCCATGCCACCGGCGCCACATCGTCGGTCACCCTGGCGGCGCAGCGGCCCTCGGCCAAGGCCCGCACTGTTTTGAGCCCGGTGAGGACCGAGGCGTCCACCAGCTCCTCGGCTACGCCCCAGGCACAGCAGGCGCGGATCCGGTTGATGCGCGTGTTGACGGTATTGAGGCACAAATCCGCGCGGATCATGAATTCCCGCACGCGTTTGAGTTTCTTGGGCGTCAGATCCTGCCAGTCGTAGCCTTCCCAGGCCGGCACCCATTCCCCGTCCTTGAGGATGTCGTGGGGGCCGTACGCCCACAAGACGTGCTTGAAGGCGTCGCGCAGGTTGTAAAAGTGTCGCGTGGGCTTGCGTTCCTTGTCCCGGTAGTATTCGTCCAGGGCAGGGGCGGCTTCTCGAAACCAGAAATCTCCGAGCAACATAATCGGCTCCGTCGTGGGGAGCCTGCCGTCCGTCACGAATGACGGCCGCCTCCCCAGAGTATTGGAGCCCGTCCTTGGGCTTTCGCCGATCAGAACCCTCCTCCGTCCGGCACGGTGCCGGTGGGTCTAATCGTTGATTGGTAGTGACGTGAACGGTTTTCATTTGCAAGGCCCCGGACGTTGTTTTTGAGGGTGAATTGAGTAGTAGGGGGGATACGCTGTGGAGACCGGTGTTCAGGCGACCCGCCATGGCAGGAGGCCCGTGCCTGTGTTGTTGCGGGTGAACTGGAGCTTGCGCCAGGGCTCCAGGACGGGCGCGGGCCAGCCAAAGACCGCATGGCGGATCCGGGCCACGCGCCGCCGGTACTCCTCGGCCAAGTAAGCCGCGTCTTTGCCAGCGCAGCCGTCGAGGCCGGTTTGCGCATCGCAGTGGCGTTTGGCGTCGTCGTGGTTCTTCACGCGGCGCTTGGCTTTGACCTCGATGGTTTCTTCGTCACCCGGTTCCGGGATGATGTCCCAGTCCTCTATATCCAGCAGCTCCTGCAGCAGCGCCTTGGCGTGCTGGCTGCGCTGGATGCACGAGGCCGAGCAGGCCTGTTCGCCCGTCGGCAGTTGTGCCAGGCTCCAGCCGCGGGGAATAACGGATCCACAGATCTCGCATTGGTGCTGGCGCTCACAGGCAAGGAGCGGGTACTGCGCCAGCTGGCACGTGATTGGTAAAGGGGACCTAATCATTTGCCCTTCTCCGTTGCGATGGCGTTGGTCTTGCTGCCCTTGGGGCGGCCGGGGCCGCGTTTGACCACGGCATCGGGGGCCGCTGGGCTCGGGGCCGATGACTGCGGCCGCAGGTCCTCGGGCAGGAAGTCCTCAAACAACGGCGGGTCTTTGAGCTTGACTTCAAGCGCCTTTGCCAGGGCCAGGGCGACTACCGGGGAGGTGCCGATGACACCGGGCGATGGCATGTTGTTGGCCTCTTTGACGATCTTTTCGAGCCCGAGCAGGGTGGGCTCTTTAAGCAGGGACATGAGCAATGAGAGGCCGGCGGTGGGATGGGGCTGCGCCGGCGGCTCGGTGATGATGTTCCGGCGGTTCTGGTAGTCCTCGGTTTTGATGTAATAGTCGCCCTGGGTCCAAAGCCGAGAGCGCGTGATCAGGTACCACATGACCAGCTGCACCGGTGTCATTTCGTTGGCGATGTCATCACCGGCACCTTGCTGCCATGCTGCCAGGGCGCGGTCGTAGTTTCTCAGGGCTTCATTGCGGCGTTGGTCGTCGGAGGCCTTGGGGGCAGCACCTGGTTCATTGCCACTTTCTTCAGCCTTGTCGAGCTCACGCTTCACAAAGCCCTGAATTGCTTCGGGCTTCACGCCCGCGGGCGCTATTTCCCGGAACGTTTTGGCCGACGGTTCAAGTTTCTGCTTCACCACTTTCTTGAGCGCCGCCTGGCGCGCCGCTTCGACAAACGCCAGCTTGCCTTCGTAGCAGGCCTGGTTCAGGCAAAACCCCTGCTCGGCTTCAGCGTCGGGTATCGATTCGGCAAAGAGGATGGGATCGGAGTTGGTGCAGTGCTGGCAACCCACGCAGGGGCGAAACTCGCCCACCTTCTGGTCTTTGAGGACGGGAAGGTTCTTTAGCGGTCGCGTGCGCTCAGCGATGAGCTGGCGCGTCTCCTCGATCGACTTGATGTTTTGGCCGGTGCTGTGGCGACGCGCTTGCCAGAACTTCTCAAGGTAATCACTGGACGTTTCACCCTTGAGGGCGCACTTGGCGATGGATGCCCAGTGGTGGCAGTTGATCACCGCGGAGGAGACATCAATCTGATCGATGGGATCGCCCATCGTCGCGATGAGGCGAGCGTGCTGCAGGGGCAGCAGGTAATCGGCCACCAACTCCAGGACCTGGGGCGTGAGGCGCTGGAGGTAGATGTGGCGCGTGACCCACTCGGCGGTCTGGCCATGTACCCGCGCGACGGCTTCTTTGTCGCCGCCGTATTCCTGCAGCAGACCGATGACGGCCATGGCGCGGTCAACGGGGTTGAGCACCTCATGCTGATCGTTCTCGTCAAACTGGAGGTCCTGGACTCGCTTGGCCGAAAGCCCCATGTACACGGTGACCAGAAGCGGCCGCTCCAGCTCTATGGCCACGCGGTGCCGCCGACCGCCATAGATACCTTCCAGGCGCGCACCCGCCGGCGTGTGTACCAGGTTGGCCGCGGCGGGGATGTTCTGCCCGCTCTGACGGATGTTCAGGAGGAGGGACTGATATTTCGCCTCGTCGGAGCGTTTGCGCTGGTTTTTCGCAAAGTCGATGTGGGCGGGATCGATCCACATCGTGGGCTGCGGATCCGTTGGGTTTTTGCCATGCTGCATCAGCGCATCCAAGACCAGTTCCATGGTCTTTTGACGGGCCTCGACACGATCAATCCGATCCTGCGCTTTACTCATTTTGTATCTTTCGAAGAGAGGGAAGAAACAACACACCCGCCGGCATCGACCGGTGGGAGAAGCGGCTTGAAGGTCGACGCCCAGAGTGCACGGCCACGCTCTACCCGGGCGCGTCGGAGGTTGCCGATGCGCCGTTCCTGACGCCGGGCTTTGGCCCACAGCAGGGTCTGGTTACGGGCGAGGTGTTCACTGCCGGCCATGTGCCAGGCCAGCTCAGCCTGGAAGAGGTCAGTACCGGGAAGGCGCTCAGGCGCCAGCAACCCAGGGGCTATGCTGTATTCCCGTCCCTGGCCATCCCGAGCCAACGCAACGCGCCCCAGTCCCATCACGACGAAAACGGCGTAGACGACTGCCTGCACCTGGTCTTTGCGCCACCGGCACAGATCGCCGATGCGCCACTGGATGGGGCGGGGGCTGCGCCTCATTGCAACCTCGCTTTGGAGGCGG
This sequence comes from uncultured Phycisphaeraceae bacterium, assembly GCA_964542875.1. Classification (GTDB taxonomy): domain Bacteria; phylum Planctomycetota; class Phycisphaerae; order Phycisphaerales; family Phycisphaeraceae; genus CAZGOM01. The sequence continues at coordinate 2,872 of CAZIWA010000009.1, read as the reverse complement.
CGATGCGCGCCATGTGAAGGCGCAGGATCCGGATGATGCTGCACATCGTGCGCCGGGCCTCAGCACACAACGGTTCACCCAGGCCAAAGGCATCGGAGTATCGGGCGCTGGAGTTCAGGGCATCGGCCCGGATCATCATGAGCCTGGCGCACGCCACCAGCTGGTGGCTGCGGATTACGATCGGCATGCGGTCACCCTCGCCGAATGACCAGGACTCGACGTCCGACCCGCTCAGCTCAATGCAATGGGCAACGCGGCCGCGGGCCGCGTCGATCGTGATGCGCCAGACGCCGGCAAGCCGATTGTTGGGGGCGTAGAGGATGTCGCCCAGGCGTAGTTGTGGGGGGCGGGGTTTGGAGCGCATTACGCGGCTCCTTTCGCGTTGCCTGCGGCCTTAAGGAAGGGTTGCACGGCGTAGAGCAGGGCAACGGTTTCGCCCAGGGGCGTGCAAAAACCGATGTCCCTGGCCGCGCCTGTGTGCCGCTGGAGCTCGGCGATGGCCTGGTCCAGGATCTTGCAGCCATCCATGGGGTTCTGACGCCAGGTGAGCGTGGGTAGGGTTTTGATCCACAGACCGCCGGACATGCCCTGGGCCAGCATGATGAGATTGCTGCAGGCCGCGTTGGCCGCGGGTGAGTCGAATGGATCCAGGGAGGCCTTGTTAGAAAAGTAGAGGCCTTCCAGGTGCCCGACGGCTTCAAGTCCCAGGGCTAGGGCATTGATTGGGAGCATGCTCGCGGGGTCGAGGTCGAAGAGGGAACTGCGCCGCGTTTGGATTTCCTGCCAGGAGGTCATTTGCGCCTCCGTTTCTTCGGGGGCCGCTGTGCCTCAGCCAGGACGGCCTTGGCCTCCGCTATGGCATCCTCGCCCTCAAAGGGGCCGTGCAGGTCATCCGTCAGCGCAGACCAGTCACTCTTGGCGCTGATCAATGAGTCGAGGGCCTTTTGCAGGGCTTGGAGGAGTGCGGGCGCTGACGCGATGAGCCGCGCCTGGCTCTCTGCCCGGCCGCTGGTGTCTTGCGCGAGCTGGCAGATCAGGACACCCTTGCCGTCACGCACGATGTGCGTGTAGGCGTCGCTGGTTTCCTGGTAGTACCAGGCCTCAAGAGTGGACTTGCTCATTTGCCCACCTCCACGGCTTCGGTTTTGTATGGGATGAAGTCACCGGCTGCCATCAAAACGACGGGCTGGACACCCATGAAAACCCATCCGGGCATTCCCGCGATGTATTTTCGCGTGAGCTTTTCGGCATCGGCTGCCTTGTCGGATTTGGATTCGTGGCACAGGTAAACGCGATCGCAGGTGGAGAGCTCGCTGGGGCGGTAAGCCCCGATGTACCAGGTCATCAGAGGACCGATGAGAAAGCATTGATCGGGAGGGATCTGGAAGATCCGGGACTTCGGAGGGGGCGGTAGGGGGATGACGTCTGTTGGGTGGAAATACAAGACGTCTTTGGGCTTGGCCCCCTCGATCTGAACATGCACCGAATTGCTGCCGCCGACGATCATGCCGCGACGGCCATCCATAGTCTGAACGAAGTCGCCGACCTGGAACACCTTGCCGTAGGCGGTGTTGACGTATTCGAGCGGGTTGCGCTTGGGGGCCTTAGCCACGGGCCACCTCCTGGCGCGGGCCTGCATCGATCAACGTCTGGGCATGACGATGGATGACGTGGCCATCCATCCGCGATTCCCAAACATAGGCCGCATCACCGATTGCTTGGTTGTAGCGCGGGTGAATGGAACCCCAGTAGGTCCACTTTCCCGTTTCGTCTTGGGTCGCAAAGGCGTCATAACCGGGATTCAAGTGCCGCCCTTTGCCCGTAATCGCATTGGTGAAAATGATGCGATTAGAGGAGCCGGCGATGATGATCCCGCACGTTTCTCTTTCGGCGTCGTGGCGTGGGAAAACAACGACTCGGCGTCCTCGAACGGCCAATTCTCTTACGGCCAGATCAAAGGCTTTAACGGCATCAAGGCGACGTAATTCGAGATCTCTAAGAGACGTTTCGATATTGACCCGGGTCTCAACCATGAGCAATCCTTCTGCCGGCACCGCCGGCGTGTGGGGTGGGAAGAAAATCAGCGCACAGAAAATGGGGAGCGCTGCCGGCCGTGGGGGCTGCCGCAGTAGTCGGTGCAAACAAGAGCGGCGGCGCTGGCCAGGTCGAGGGCCGCGCCCATCGGAGTCCGGTAGTCGACTGAGTTGTAGATGCCGCGGCCGCGCAGGTAGGTCACGCGGGTGCTCAGGAAGTACCAGGCCTGAACAGCGTGCGCGTCCTTATCCTCGGGGTGCTCCAGGAGGAGCTTGCGGGCGTCTGCGGCGATGGGGGACATCGTCGCAGCCAGGCCGATCAGGTTGGGTGAGGGGGATGGCCTTTCCTTGTCGACGGCATAAGCGAACTGTTCGATCGCATCGATGCTGATGACAACGGCGTGGGTCGGATCCGGGTTGCGGGTGATGCTTGTGCGGTACTGGTTGGCACGCTCACGCATCTCGGCAGGGGAGAGGGGGGTGAAGACGGGCGATATCAGAGGGAGCTGGGGCATGGGCGTCGACTCCTACGCCCCATGCTTCGGGCGCGTCAGCCCTTAAGACCGCCACCTGAGACAAGGGGATACCTGTCTCGGATTTTGGCCCGAAAGGCGGACGCACCCGTTTCAGGGGGCGTGATCGTCACCCGGGTTAGGGGCGACGAGATTTAGGTTGTCGAGGGTTGCCTCCGGCTTCCACACCGTTGGCGATCCTCGGTTGGGATGTTGAGCTTGTGGTTTACGCCACTTCTGGATATGTTGTCAAGCGTCAACAACCCAATCAAGCGGGCGTAACTCAACGGTAGAGTGTCAGCCTTCCAAGCTGAATGTTGAGGGTTC
>CAZIWA010000008.1:0-77974 GCA_964542875.1 uncultured Phycisphaeraceae bacterium | reverse complement strand
GCCGGAAGTGGGCATCCAATCCTTGTTGGCGTCGCCGTACATAAAGATGGTGGTGCCGATTTGCTTGAGATGCGCGGCGCATTTTGTGGAGAGCGCCACGTCGCGACTCTTTTGCAGGGCGGGAGCGAGCAATGCGATCAACAACGCGACGATGGAAATCACCACGAGCAATTCAATCAACGAAAATGCCTGACAAGAGATTCTGCGCATGTAGATATACCCCAAAAGAACTAAACAAAACTGAAATGTTCATCGGAGTATCTACTGTCATAAAAGACTTGTCTATAGGAATTTGCATGCGATGATCAACTATTTTGATCGTTTTATTCACTGGAATTTGTCGAATTTTGTGCTGAATATCCAGTAGCGCGATGCTGGTTGTGCGTTTATCTTCGATATCGTGGACAACTTTTGCGCCCGCCTTTCCAGGATTTGCCATGAAAACCTTTGCTCTGGTTGATGACCGCAACGTTGAAGATTCACGCTTCATGAGGCGGTTTATCGGCATGCCCTATTTCAAACGCCGGGATTCCATCGTGCAGTCGGAAGCATTCGGGTCTGTGCTCAAAGACCCCAAGACCGGCCTGTGGCGCATGTGGTACGCCAATGATGTAATGCGCGATCCTAAAGTCCATGTGGTTTCCATGGACATTCTGCAAAGCTATGCCGAAAGCACCGACGGCGTTCACTGGACGTTCCCGGAACTCGGGCTGGTGACTGAAAACGGGTCCAAGAAAAACAACATTGTGCTGGCCCACCACCAGCGCGATTCCAACAACCGGTACCTCACCGGCTATGGCGGGCCCGCGGGCTTTTGCGTCATCGACAACGAGTTGACGCCTCACCCGGCGGCGCGCGATCGGTTCACGGCTTTCTTCCATGCTTGCCCGACGGATTCCTATGGCGGCATTTGCCTGGCCCACAGCCCCGATGGCATTCATTGGACCGGCTACGCCGAGAACCCTGTGCTCCCGGGTTCGCAAGACACGCAAAATTGCCTGCTTTACGACCCGTTGATTCAAAAATACGTCTGCTTTCAGCGGCCCACCATCTACGCAGGACAGGAGTTTCACGCGAACCGGAAAATCGCCCGCGTCGAAAGCACAGACCTGGTGAACTGGTCGCCGTCACGCGTGGTGATCGATACCGATGAGCTCGACGCGCCTGCGCATGACATCTTTGTCGAGCCCGGCATGGGCGGCTGGGTGCGTGGCCGCGCCAAGCAATTTCAAGGTATCTCGCCGTTCATCTACAACGGATGCTACCTCGCCCACACGTGGTTTTACGATGTGAAGAAAGCGGTCTTTACGGACGAGATGATCCGGAGTGATGACGGCATCCGATGGATGCGCGAACCGCTGCGTGAACCCTTCATCGCCAACGGGCGGCCCGAAGGTTATCGCGGAAAGTTGATTGTGCCGATGGCCAGCCCGCCGGTGCTGCACAATGATGAACTTTACATGTACATCAGCGCCATGCCGTATGACCATCACGAAGTCTCCACCAACGAGTACAACGCGGACCGTGAAAAGGTTCGTGCGATGCTTGAAGCCTGGGAGCTTCACGTGATGGCCATTAAACGTGACCGGTGGGTGGGCTATGAGGCCGGGCCAAACGAGGGTGAACTGCTTACGACGCCCTTTGACTTCAAGGTGCCCAGCCCGCTTTGCATAAATGCCAGCATCGCCGCAGACGGGTACATCAAGCTGGAAGCGGAAGACCAATGGGGGCGGCCGATCAAAGACCTGCATCTGGATGAGATCAATCAGATTTCCGGTCCCATCGATCAGGTGGATATCCCTGTTCTCTTTGGCCCGGGTCCCAAGAGCATCTGGAAGCTTCCCAATGTCGGGCCCATCCGGCTACGCTTGCGGTTAAAGAACGCCAGCCTGTATGGCTGGTCGATCAATGGCCGAGCCATGACACTGCCTGACCGGGATCAGTGGGAGTAAAGCACGGGGCTCGGTGCGACTTACCCATGCTTCTTGCGTGCTTCTTCCAGCGCAGGAGCGTCGCTTCCCACAAGCGTCATGGCGTGTTGCCATGCGCGGAGCTGGTCTGCTTTGGTTGCGCCGGCGCGCCCAGCGGAACCGGCCATCAGCCTTGCCATTTTTACGAACTGTTCCGGGCTTTTAAGGGATTGCTTGCGTCCGGGATCAATGATCGCCAACTGGCCTTTGAGGTCCACCAGCAGATTCGCGGCTTTAAAGTCCCGCAGAAAAACTTTTGCCTGCCAGAGTTTGGCCATCAGCTCGCCGATGTTTTGGGTGACTTGCTTGCGCAGGCCCGGCTCATTGAATCGGCCGCGGTAGACGGCGCCTTGCAGGGATTCGCCGAAATGCCTGGTGACCAGAAAGCCCTGGCCGTCGCGTATGCCTTGGGCCAGGATCTTTGCCGTCGGCAGGCCTGCGGAGGTGATGAATTCAAATGCCTTGAGTTCATCAAGCAGCGGATGGGTTCCGATGAGCCATTCGATTCGCTGGCGCAGGCGTGCGTAGTCGTAGCGCTTCACCACCATGAGGCCCACGCCGGTTTCGATGGCCCACACCCGGCTGCGCGGGTCGTGCTTGAACACCTCCACCGCCGGCAGGTCAAGCCAGTGGGGTTCAAACTCGCTGCTGCATGCAGGGCCAATCGGGCTGGGTTTCAGCACGGTTTCACATCGCTTACTTAGCCCAGGCTCAGCGCGCGTGCGCGGGTGCGCTGGTCGCGGCGGGCTGGGTGGCAGGGGGGGCATCAATCTTCACCGTCCCGGAAAAGCCCGTGGACGGGAGGGGCACGCCTGATTCCGTGAGCAGCTTCCTGATCTGCCCGGGCGGTTCATACGTGATATCGCCCGAGACGGAAATTTCCCGTCCGGACACTGGTTCATCGGTTTTATAGATCAGCGGCAGGATCACCGTTTGCCGGCTTGCAATGGGGATCGTCCGGTTAGGCAGGTCTGTTCCGGAATAGTCGCCGATGTCTTCAATTTCGCCGGAATAGGTTGCGTTGGTCAGCGGCAGGGCCACCTTGTTGGTGCTGACGAGTTCCACCTCCACCAGAATGCGCGCGCCTGCTTCAGTCTCTTCGGCGAGTGTTGCGGAGACCACCCGGGTTTCCGGGTCTGTTACGGTGGAGCAGCCCGCCATGGGGCCGGCCACCAGCAGGCCCAGCCCCGTGCAAAGGGCCCAGGCAATCATGTTTCTCCGCATCGCTTGTTTCACGGTTTTCCTCACGCCCCGGCGAGCTCTGTCTTTGCCGGGCCCGTCGGTCGGGTCAGGGGACTCAAAGTTCAGCACGATGGTTCTGATCGCCTCGACCAGCACCCAGCCAGCCAGCACCATCAGCACCAGCGCCGCATAGGGTACCGGATTCGCAGCCATCTGTAACCCTTTGGCACCCCAGAAACCATTAAAAACAAACACGGCAAGGGCGCTGAAGCTTGTCACGTACATGAGTACGGTGGGTATTCCCACCACCAGCCACACCCACATCTTTCGCTGGGTTTGCCACAGCCATACGCATACGCCCACCAGGGTGAGCGCCGCCAGCAGTTGGTTGGATGCGCCAAAGAGCGTCCAATAGGTTCGCCAGGCGGGCGTCTTTTCCCCCAAGGTGATGAAAATAAAGAAAAGCGGTACGCCGACCGTGAGCAGCGTGGCCATGTGACGCAGCGGGCCGCGTGTCCAACCGGTCAGTTCTTCCACGATGTACCTTCCCAGGCGGGTGCAGACGTCGAGTGTGTCGTAGATGAAGGTGGTGAAAGCCAGCAGGCCGAACGTGATCGCAAACGTTTCGGGGATGCCGAACATACCCATGAATTTCGCCTGCCCGATGGCGTAGATCAGGTCTGGCTTGGGTTTGTTGCCCATGGCCGCCAGGGCTTCCTTGGTCAGCATCATCACACACACCAGGGAGATGACCGACACCATGGCTTCCAGCAGCATGGACCCGTAAGCAACCGGCAGGGCATCTGTCTCTTTTGAAAGCTGTTTGGAGGTGGTGCCCGATGCGATGATCGAGTGGAAGCCCGAGCATGCGCCGCAGGCGATGGTGATGAACAGGAAGGGGAACATGGCGTCCTGCGTCATGCCTGGTTCAGGTGTCACCACCGCGGGGTAATTGATGGTGAAGCCGCCAAACGTAATGCCCACTGCGGCTGCGGCCAGCGTGACGTACAAAAACCACCCACCCAGGTATCCGCGTGGCTGCAAGAGCAGCCACACCGGCGCCACGGAGGCCCAGACGCAGTAAGCCAATAGGCCCAGGCACCACATCATTTTGGCCACTGCTTTGGCCTTCTCCGGCTCGGTTCCAAAGAGCGTCGTTATTGCGCCAGTGATGTCGAGCGGGATGTACTTTCCGCCCCAGATGGCAACGCCCACCAGAGGCAGGAAGATCACGGTGGCCCACCCAAGGGGGAGCTTCAGGAACTTCATGCAAAGCCCCATTGCGATGGGGATCAAAAGGTAAAGCAGGCTGGATGTGGCGATGGCCCCGCCTGACACTTGCGTGCCGTTGTCGAGCGTCTGCGTGCCCACCATCGTCGAGGCGATGATGTCCGTGAATGCCACGATGATGTAGACCAGGGCGATCCAGATAAATGCCAGAAACAGGAGGTAGGACCGATGCGTCACGTGCATGCGGACCACTTCGGCGATGGAGCGGGCCTTGTGGCGGATGGAGGCCATGAGGGCGGCTAAATCGTGTACCCCGCCGACGAATACGCTGCCGATGAGGATCCACAACAGGGCGGGCAGCCAGCCGAACATCACGCCTGCGAGAATCGGGCCGGTGATTGGCCCGGCGGCTGCGATGGCCGAAAAGTGTTGCCCAAAGAGATATCCCTTTGATGCGGGATCGAAGTCTTTTCCGTCTTTTTGCTCAACTGCGGGCGTTATGTTTGCGTCGTCGAGCTTAAAGAGCCGTTTAAGCAGCCGACCGTAAGTCATGTAAGCGGTGCTTAAAAACACCGCGCATAACAACGTTAGAACCAATACGTTCATCGCTGGGAACCTCAAGTTCAGGAACCGACCGGCCTTAAAAACCTAAGCAGTTTACCCGATCGGGCTTTAGCCACTGCGGCTGGTTTCAGAGTCGCCATACTCGCTTTGCCTTTGGGATTCATCGAGGCTGAATACCGCAGTGGTTTTATCAGTTGAAATAAAAGTGATTTTTTTCATTGTTATTCCAACGCCCGCTGGTTAAAGTTCAATTCAAGAGACGTCGGCGCGCTCATATCTTCCTTTTCACATAAACGTTCCTTCGTCTCATGGCCGCATTTCGCTCAATTCACTTTTGTAATTGGAGTTTTTATGCCTTTTCAATCTTGGCATTCATGCTCAGTTCAGCGCCGGGGGTTCTCGCTTATTGAGCTTCTCGTCGTCATTTCCATCGTTGCGCTGCTCATCAGCCTGCTGCTTCCTTCGCTCAATTCGGCACGTGCCATCGCGCAGAGCGCCAAGTGCATGGCCAACGAACGGCAGATTTCCATCGCAACCCGGGCCTATTCCACGGAGAACAAGGAATACTGGCCCATTTCCACTTATGCAATGTGTACTCATCCCGAGCATAGCACCGCGCTCTGGGCGACGGTCGTGGCCCATTACGGCAACAACCCATACAACACCGAATACCCCACCAACGCGACGCTATTCCCGGACGCGGCGAAGTTCACTTCATACACCGAAACCAAGAAAAACCGGCAGGGCATCCTGAAATGCCCCAGCAGCATCTCCACCAATACCTGGGGCGGGCCCACCTCCGTCTCCTACGGCTACAACGGGCACGCCGGAGGGCTGGGGGTGAATGATTGGTTCACCTACGATTGGCTCGCATCATATGGGCCGATCACCGGTCCAAGCATCAAGCGAAACTACGGCCGCATCCGGACCAGCGACATTATCCGGGCAACCAATACCGTTCACGTGGCAGACATGGTGACCCAGGGTTCATACGAGTATGTGGCTTATCAGCTGGGCACCGGCCCGGCTGCGCTGCTTGGCATTCACACCAACGAGACTTCCAACATCCTCTATACCGACGGTCATGCAGCCAATAAAAAGCCTTCAGATGTGTTGGATGCGGAGTTCGTCCGTTATTGAGCCCGTTGGCATCGGCAGAGGCTGATATTCAAAGGCTCGCCAGCAACAGTTCGGAGCGCACATGCTCTCCAATGAATTGTCCCGGGATGATCCCATGCACCCGGCCGTCGCTGGAGAGCACCGTTCCATGGCCAAGATGGAAGAAGCCTTTTTCGGGCTCGTAGCCGGCTTGATTCGATGCAACAAAATCCAATCCGTGCTTAAGGGCCACCTGTAGCCACTCCGTGGGGAAGCCCACTTCGCCGGCCTTGCGCACGTATGCAGACCGTTTTCTCGGAGCCTTGAGGTCGTTTATAAACACGGCATCGGCGGCGTCGCCCAGGCCGGCGGTGCATAGGGCGACGGTATCAAAGCCCTCGTTTTCAAGGGTCGACCACAGCCGGGGGATCGCGACGTCTGCGCAGATCACCATGGCGATTTTGCGCCCTTCAAAAAGCACCGGTGTGCGTTTCCTGGGGCCTTCCAGAATGCCTGCTTGAAGCTCCAGCGGCGTAAGCACAGCTTTGTGCTGAACCACGCGTGATCCATCAGGCATGAAGGCGACACTTGAGTTGTAGAGCTTGTCGCCTTCATAGCCAAAGAAGCCGACGATGGCGCACAACCCGAACCTTTTGGCCGCTTTGGCAAACACGTTAAGCCGGGGGTCTGTCTGTGCGATTGCGGCCTTGGCGCCGATGCCGCGTTTGTCGTAGCCGGTGAGCCCGGCTTCAGATGCCACGACCAGCTTGGCGCCTTGCTTGCCGGCCCGCGTGATCATTTCCAGGTGAGATTCGATGTTGGCATCCACATCACCGATTTTGACCATGGGCTGAGACACCGCGACCGTGAACGTATTGGCTTGGCTCTGCAAGGGGGCGCTCCGTATTGAATCTCCTGTAGTTTACTTAATATCGTATTCAAGGTGAAGGGATAGGCTGCGAGACGACTACGGCCACAGTGGTAAAATCCCCGTGATGTCTCAACCGACTCCCAACCCTGCCTGGAGCTGGACCGACCGTGGAATGCTCCGCAACGCGTGGGTGATGTGGGGCATTCTGCTTGTTGTGATCTGTGTGATCATTGGCTTGGCCAAGGACCCGGTGAAGCAAAAAAGCGTCACCGGAAACTATCGGACGGCTTGTGTCGCATGGTGGGACCGGCAGCCGATTTATCAGATTGACGACCCGGAAAACATTGATGGGTTTCTTTATTTCCCGCAGGCGGCGATTCTCCACACGCCGTTTTCATATGGGCCGCCGGTGGTGGGGGAGTGGCTTTGGCGGTGTGTGATCCTAAGTGTGTTTGTGGCGGGTGTCTGGCGGCTTTCCAGGCTTGCACGGGAAGACCATCGGCCGGATTATTTCGCAGTCATCAGCTTTCTGACGGTTTTTTCTGTTGCCGGCAATCTGCGAAATGGCCAATCCAACCTGCTGATGGCAGGCACCATGATGCTCGCCGCTGCCGATATTTATGATAAGTCGTGGTGGAAAGCGACATTATGGATTGTTCTCGGCGTGCTTCTTAAGCCGCTGGGTATGGTCATGCTGCTTCTGGTCGGGGCTCTCTACTTTAAGCCGATGGCACGGCGTCTGGCGGTGGGGCTTGTCATTGGCGCGGCGCTGCCGTTTATCACCGCGCCCTGGGAGTATGCGCTGGCGCAGCACGTGGATTTTGTGACCAAGATGCGCGCCGCGGGCGATCCCAATCGCATGTTTGCTGATTTTAAAGGCATGCTGGACAACTACTTAATCCCGGTGCCGGGTTGGCTGATGTTCGTGATTCGCGCCCTAATGGCGCTGGCCACGCTTGGGCTGATCTGGATTGCCCGTCAGCGCTTTGGGGATCAGGTCGGTGCATTGGCCCTGGTGGCAGGAGCCACGGTGTACCTCATGCTGTTTAATCCGCGTACTGAAGGGCTCAGCTATGTCGCCCTTGCACCAATCATGGGAGTGTTCTTTTGCCGGTCGATCTGGCAAAGCCGGAATCTTGCGGTTGCGATCTGGCTTGGCACCGTGTGCGTACTTTTTGGTCTTGAATATGAGCTGATTTCAAAACATATCAAGGCCGGGCCGGGTTGGTTTAAGCCGCCCATGGCAGTGCTCTTTGGCGGTTACCTGATTTATCTTTTGTTTATTTCAAAACCATTAAACCAGTCTGACCCGGACAAGGCTTTGGCCCCGCGCGGTGAAGTCTGATGGTTCCACACCTTAACCAGTTTTTCACCACATATCGGGTATATCCCTATCCCTGCTTTGTTTATGTGGCGCAAAACGCCTCTCCAGACTATGCTTAGAGAAGTGTAGACACCCCGGTAGGGCGAGCTTTCGCCCTCGTGTTCTCCGACGCCGGAGAACGTCAGACACCCTAATACGACCTAATTCTGCGAAAGACGATAGCGTATGCCTTGGACGCAGATCGAACGGCTCGTGGTTTTCCGCGAAAAGCATAAGGAAGTCCTTCGCAGACTTGCCAAGGATCTTGCCGCCAATCCATGGGCGCTGGAAGAGATTGCCGCTGGCGTTGTTGAGTTTCAGCCTAATGCAGACCGTTCCAGCCTGGTTGAAGCATTTGAGAAGTATCTGGTTGGTTTTTACGACGAATGGCCCGCGCAGGAAACGCCTGACCGGCTTTTGGCTTTGGGCCGGACTCTTGCACAGCATGCCGTGACCCGGGCCGGCGTATCCGGGGGGCTCAATCGCCTGCGCAGATCCTTTATCAGCTTGCTTTCCGCTGCTTCGCTTGAAGACGATTCCTTCCTGGAAGCGCTGGCTGCCATCACCATGGCGGAAGACCTGATCCTGACGGGGTGCCGAAAAGCGCCGGAGTCCGGCGAGGTTGAAACCATCGTGGCTCCCGATGCGATCGACATGCCCAGGCTGATTCAGTACGTCGCGATGATCTCCAACCTGCGGGAAGCACAGGACGCGCTGACGGAAAATCGCGTTGATTCGGCGCGTCAGAAGATCAAGGCGGTTTCCGACCTCAAGCCGCATGACACCGGCGTGATTCGGCAGGTCAAATGGCTTACCCAATGCGCGGATGCGATCGAGGCGGAGATTCGGCTGGCGGAAGTTCGCCGACTGGCGGAACTGGGTGACCCCGCGGCGGCATTGGAACTCGCAAAAACCCGGCCCAACATCGAGAAGCAGCGTTCATCGGACCCCGGCGTCGCCGTTGCGGAAACGCTGGATGAAGAAGCTTTGGTGACGGAGTTTCACGCCCAGGCCATCATTGCGATGGAATCCGGAGATTACGAAACTGCCCAGGCCTACCTGGACCGGGCTTCGGGACACTCCAATAAAGCTGAGATCACGCTTGAGCTTAAGGCCCGGGTGAAGTCGCTGCGCAAGTCTGCTGACGCCAGGATTCTCCTGGACGAAGCAGCCAACCACATTGCCAATCACCGGCTCGACGATGCCCGTGAGCGCTTGGATAAAGTTCGGCTCATCGACCCCAACAACCCACGTCTGGGTGCGATGCTCAAGCAGATATCCGCACGGTCCGACAAGCCTGAGGCCGGGCTGTATGAAGAAGGCGTCGCGGCATTGGAGAAGGGCGATCTTGAACTCGCCACACGAAACCAGAGGGCGCTGTTGGCTCCCGGCGGAGACCCCGTACTGGCCAAGAGTCTGCGGAACAAGATCGACGAGGTGAAGCGCCACAAATCCATCCGGACGCTTCAGGGTGAGGCTGAGCGGCTCATCATCGACGGCGATTATGAAAATGCGGCCCGGAAGCTTTTGCAGGCTCGATCCATGAGCCCTGATCGGCCCGACACCAATGAGTTGATCGATAAGCTCGCCAAGCTTTCGCGCCTTCGCGGTGCGAAACAGTTCTTCAGCGATGCCCAAAGCGCCATCGATAAAGGCGATATGCGCTCCGCGGAGTCCAAGATCCGGCAGGGTTTGGCGATCGAACCGCAAAACTCGGATCTGATCAAACTGCAGGCGAGGGTTCACCAGGAATTAGGCATGCCCAAGCCTGAGGTGGAGCAGCTTATCGCTGCGGGCAAAAAGGCTTTCGATTTGGGAAATGCGTCAGAATCGTTATCGATTCTCCAGCAGGCGCTGGCCATTGATCCGGACAACTCCGAAGTCCTTCGATTGGTGCGTGAGGCCAAGGACAAGATCGGTTCAGGCGAGACGGTTGCTTTCTCATCGGCGCAGTTCCACGCAGAGGCCATGTCCGGTGTGATGCGCGTAACGGCGCCCAGCGATGATAAAGATCCTTCAGGCTTCTCGAACGTCATTCTCTCGTTTGACCCTGCGGACCTTCAGCGGGAGATCGAGGACGCGAGGCTGCAAGCCAAGCAGATGCTGCCGCTTCCAGCGGATTTTGAATATCCGCTGGATGATGACGAAGAATCCGGCACGGCCAGCATGAAGCCGTCGCAGTCGGCTGATGATTCGGGGATCAAGACCGCGCTTCCCGCCAAGCCCAAAGCGCGCCCGAAAGTGCCCGGCGGCATGTTCCACTGGATGGTGACTTCAACGCTTGACGTGCCCAAGGAAACGCAGTTCCGCTACGGCATGGATACGCAGGTGGATTTTGGCCATCTTCCCATCAGCCGGGATGTGCTGTTCCTGGACCCGGTGTTTTTCGGCGTATTCCCTCAACGCGGGCCGCATGAGATGTTCTATCGGCATGGCGGATATGCCGACTGGCGCACCCGGCTTGTCGAGTGGCTGGGGCTTCACGAAAATCGGATGCGCAAGCACCTTTCCAAGCTGCTGCCGCAAACCACCAAAGTGGACAAACTTCCCAAGTACGGCGTCATCGGCCGGCTGGGGTGGCAGGCATCGCACGAAACCACGTCCAATACGCCGTCGGACAAGGTTTCCGCATTGGCCAACGACACCGATTACCACGATGACTGGGAAGAGTTCGTCCGGACCGTCAATAAGCGCTGGGACAAGGAATTCCTTGAACTCATCCAGACGGAAATCCCGGAGAAGACCGACGGGTTTGATGACCTTAATGTAGGTGGACAGCGCAGGCGTTTTGCGCGCAAAAAGATCCTTGCCGACGCATGGGATTATTTCGCCAAAGTTCTCTTCCTGTACACACTGAAAACCTGCAAATCCCTTTACCCCACCATCCAGTGGGGCTACATGGGCTACCCGGCCAATCTCTCCATCAGCGACCCCACCGACGTGCGCGCCAAGATGATTTATCACCAGGGCATGAACGACCGGATGGATTGGCTTTGGAAGAACGTAGACATCATCGTTCCACGGTACCCGGCCCGACACGTTTCCGTGCCTGACGGCGTCAAGCCCAGCGAAGCGGCCCGGCAGAACGTCGCCAGCCAGGACATCAAGGCCGTGGAATACAACATGGGCGAGGCGATCCGCATCCGAAATACTTTCGCGCCCGACCGCTTGGTGTTTCCGGCCAATTCCTATGTTTATGCCAGTTCCAAGAACCAAGCGCTCAACGACATCAACATGGAGCACAACTTCAGGCTCCCGGTGCTGCTGGGCGTGGATGGCGTATTCATCACCGGCCAGATCGATACCGTTGCGGAGCGCGATCAAGCGCAGCATGAGGTCAGCGGCAAGCTTGGCACCGTGATCAAGCGTGCCGTGGAGCAGACCAAGCGCATGCGCAAGGCGGATTGAGCGGGGCTGCGGGCGATGTGAACGCGGTAATTGCCGGGTTTCTTCGTTTAGAAGGGGGAGCCAAAAACTTCAGGCGTGGCGTTTCGCCGCTTGAGAGTGCTGAACAATTCACCTTCAATCCGTTATGCTCCATGGGTTCTTGCTTGCCGATCAATCGCCCTGATGCTTTGGATCGCTAATGACCAACCCTGCTCCAGCAAAACTCACCGCTGTACCGCAAGACCCGCACATCGTGCTGCCGTGGCTGGTGCGCCTGCGCTGGCTGGCGGTGGTGGGGCAACTGGCTGCCATCGGCGTGGCTTATTTCCTGCTGGATGTACGCTTCCCGGCCAACCCGATCATCTGGGTCATCTGCACCACGCTGATGACGAATCTTCTGCTGCTTTTCATCATAAAGAAGAACCGGGAGTCCGTCCCGGGGTTGATCCCGACCGTGCTGATCCTGGACGTGGTGCTGCTTACCCAGATGCTTTACTGGACAGGCGGGCCCACCAACCCGTTTGTGATTCTTTTCCTGGTTCACGTGGCCATCACGGTGACGGTTTTAGGCCAGGCCTGGGCGGCGATCATCAGTGTGCTTTCGGTGTTGTCATACGGCATGCTGATGTTTCAATACATGCCCATGCAGGTGGCGCCGGGCCGACCGGGATTGTCGCAGGCCGTGTTGTCGGCGGGGCAATGGCTGGCCTTCGCACTGGTGGCGGCGATCATTGCTTACTTCATCGGCAGGGTGAGCCGCGAACTTCGCCAGCGTGATGCTGCCATCGCCAGAATGCGCGACATGATCGCCATCAATGAACGCCTGGCCTCCCTGACGACATTGGCCGCAGGGGCTGCGCACGAACTTGGAACCCCGCTGGCCACGATTGCGGTGGTGGCGCGTGAGCTGGAGCTTGCGCTTGAGAAGATGAAGGGCGATGCGCTGATGGTGGACGACGCCAGGCTGATCCGCTCTGAGGTGGATCGGTGCCGCAGGATTCTCGACCGGATGAAGGTGGATGAATCGGAAATCAACGCTCAGACACGCCAGCCTGTGCTGGTGGAAGAGCTGGTCCGCAAGGTAAAAGGCGAATTGAGCGAGCAGCAGGTGGCACGGCTGAAGGTGGACGCACCGCCGGGGCTGCAGGTGATGTATCTGCCGCTGCAGTTGACGCTGCAGTCGGTGTCGATTCTTCTGCACAACGCGTTTGATGCTTCCGGGCAGTCGGCCCCGGTGGTGCTTAAGATTGTCACGTCCGGTGAGCGTGTCGAATTCATCGTGACTGACTCGGGTCAGGGGATGGATGAAGCAACGCTTCGGCGGGTGGGCGAACCGTTTTACACCACCAAGCCGCCGGGCAGGGGCATGGGGCTGGGTATCTTCCTGACCCGGCTGGTTGCCGAGCGCTTCGGAGGCGGGCTGACATTCGCATCGCAGGAAGGCAAAGGCACGGTTGCCACGCTGACCCTTCGCACGGCAGGATAAGGAGCCCAATCATGAGCCAAGCCAAGGCCAAACCACGAGTCTGCATGATGATCGTCGATGACGACGCGGTCTTTCGCGAGCGCCTGATGCGCGCCATTGCCCAGCGGGGCTTTGAAGTGCACGGCGCCTCCAACGCGGGGGAAGCGATGGAGACCGCCAAGCGCGTACGGCCCACGCGCGCCGTGCTGGACATGCGCATGCCGGGCAAGACCGGGCTTGAACTGGTGACGGATTTGATTCAATTCGATCCTGATCTTCAGATCGTGATGCTGACGGGTTACGGCAGCATTCCCACTGCGGTGGAAGCGGTGCGCCTGGGCGCGATTGAATACCTCACCAAGCCGGTGGACGCCGATCAACTTCTGGCTGTGTTCGACAAGGATGATGCGGAGTTTGATCAATCCCAGTCTCAGATGACGACACCCTCGCTGGCGCGCGTGGAGTGGGAACACATTCAGCGGGTGCTCTCGGACTGCTCCGGGAACATCTCTCAGGCTGCCAGGGTGCTGGGCATTCACCGGCGTTCGCTTCAGCGGAAGCTGAATAAATTTCCGCCTAACGAGTAATCAGGGTGTGGCGTTTGCAGGGGATGGGCTGATGGTTTTTGCATTGCCGAAAAAGGGGCTATGAAGCGGTTTCGGAATTGCGTTAACTACGAATGTGATTCCCGAGCGTAGGAGTGAATCGAGGGATCAGGTTCGTTAGGATTGGGACCATGTCGCAGCCCCAACAGCTTGGTTATTCAAGAACCCCCACACCGCTGCCGCCGACGCCAAGAACCGTGCGGTTTCGTGGGGGAGGTTTTGCGAAACTGGCAACCGGTTGTGGGCGGGTGTTTATTCTGCCTCACATGCTGGCGGGGGTATTCCTTTTTTTCTACCTGATCTTTCTTTTGCTTTGGGCGGCCTTCGGTGTTGATTATCAAGGCGAGGTGACGGGCGCAGGGGAATCGCGTTCAAATAAGAGCACGACGTATCGCGTGAACTACAAATTTCCGGTCGACGGTGTGGTGATGAATGACAGCCAGACCGTGGCATATGAGGTGATGAATCGGTATCAGAAGCTGGACGCGATGAGCCCGGAGCAGAAAAGCGTGCGCGTTCGTTATCTGGTAATCGGCGTGTTCAAGCAGGCGGGCTTGCCCGAATTGGAGTCGCCATGGAAAACAATCGGCGGCATGACGTTATTTGTATTGTTTTGGAACGGCCTCTTGTCGGTTTTTGTCTACCTTTTATGGATCTCCCCCATCCGTATCCGCCGGCTGTATGTGCATGGTGAACCGGCTGTCGGTCGTGTGCTTTCCAAGCGGGCTCAATCCGGTAAAGGCACCACGTATTGGGTGGAATATGAATTTTCAGACCCTGTGACGGGCGACAAATTGAAGAAGGAAATCGTAACTGTCCGTGAAGCGTGGAATAAGGTTTCACAGGGGGACGAAGTTACCGTGCTTTTCAAACCGTCGAAGCCCAAGCACAGCGTTGCTTATGAGCTTGGGCCGTATCAATTGGCGGATGGTTGAATTGGCAGAGTCTCGTCAAGCCTCATTGGGAAGGCAAGTTGAGATGTCTGGAGCGGGAAATGCAGATTCCCCTTAACAAATAAAGTTATCCACTGCAAGACCTCCTAAAATGAACCGTTAGGTCTGTGGAACCGTACGAATATGAGAAGTGACAGCGAATGTCGGCGGGGGTGACGATCCACTAAAATGGAGCTGCCGGTCGTACCCGGCTTAGTCAGATCCCACTCCCGGCCGACTCTAAAAACAGAAAACAAACAGGAGCGTCTATGAATCCGATTCGATGGTATGGCCCGACACTGGCAGTGCTTGCCACGGGCGCGATTGTCTTAGTGGCCGGTCCCTCCATGGTTCAACGCATTGCCACCGCACAGACCGAAACCAAGCTTGCCGTCATCCGCAACGATCTGACTAAAAACGACACGCTCAATGAGCTCAGCAGCTCATTCCGGAAGGTGGCGGAGATCGTCGAGCCCAGCGTTGTGAGTATTGAGGTTTCCGCCAAAGCCAGCTCTCTGCGCGACAAGAACTATGAAGACGAAATGTTTCGCCGGTTCTACGGGCCGCAGGGCCGCGGCCAGCAGCGCCAGCAGCAGCCTGACCCGGGCATGGATCAATACAACGCCCCGCGGCGCTTTGGTTCCGGTTCGGGCTGGGTGTTTGATAACAAAGGCCACATCATCACCAACAACCACGTCGTGGATGGCGCCGAAGAGATCAAGGTGAAATTCGCTGACGGGTCTGAGCGCAAAGCAACGATCGTCGGCACCGATCCCCGGTCCGACGTTGCCGTGATCAAGGTTTCCCCTGACAACCTGCACCCGGCGGTGCTGGCAAAGGAAACCGTGGAGCAGGGCGACATTGTGTTTGCCTTCGGTTCGCCGATGTCGTTTGAATTCTCAATGAGTCAGGGCATCGTTTCCGCCAAGGGGCGCAAGCTGAGGATCATTGCCAATGGTCAGGGATATGAGCAATTCATCCAGACCGACGCGGCGATCAACCCCGGCAACTCCGGCGGCCCGCTGACAAACATTCGTGGTGAAGTGGTTGGCATGAACAGCGCCATCGCCACCCGGACGGGCGGAAGCGACGGCCTGGGTTTCGCCATCCCCGTGGATATGGTGAATGACGTGGTGAAACAGATCATCACCCAGGGCAAGGTGGTTCGCGGTTATCTGGGTGTGTTTATCGAAGACCTGGATGAAGACACCGCGAAGACCTTTGGCTTTAAGGGCAAAGGCGTGCTGGTGGTGGAACCCATCGAAGGAGGCCCCGCAGCCAAGGCCGGGCTCAAGCCCGAGGACATCATCACCAAGGTGGACGGCAAGCCAGTGAAGTCCGCGGATGAACTCCGGTTCACCATCGCCGGGTATGCGCCCAAGACGAAGGTGCCCCTTGATGTGGTGCGCGACGGCAAGGCTATCACGGTGGACCTGGAGGTGGGTGAACTGGCAGAGCAACTCGTCGCCGGCACAAACCCCAATGGTCCCGGTAAAGCGGCGCCCAAGGGCAAGGCGCCCGAAGCGCTTGGCAAACTGGGCATCGAAGGCCTGGAAACCTTCACGGAAACGCTGGCGCAACAGGCACAGATCGACTTCACCCCGGGCGTCATGATCAAAGACGTGCGTCCGGAATCGATTGCCGCTGCGGAAGGCCTTACACGGTTTGTGATCATCACCCGGGTGGACGGGAAGGCGATCAAGAGCGTGGAAGAGCTCTACTCCTTCTTTGAGAAGTTTGACAGCGGCACCGGCGTTCGGCTCCTGGTGAAACAAGACGGACGCACCCGGGTGGTGACCTTGAAATTGCCTGGCTGATTGGGGCAGTTGAATCGATCATAAAAAGACACCCGCTGAGCATTCAGCGGGTGTCTTTCATTGGAAACTGAGGAGATTTTTAATTTGTCAGGGGATGGTGAAGATGGTTTCTTCCTGCGTCCAGACAACGGTGACGCCGTAGGGCCGGATGGTTTGAGAGGTGAGGCGTTCGGCGTGCCCGTCAAAGAAGCCTACTACCGCGGTGCGCAGGTGGCGAAGGTGGATTTCGCCGTTGGAAGAGCTGGCTGCGGAAGGTTCCTGAGGTGTGAAGGTGGCGTACTGACGGCCGCCTGAGGCGTTGGTGGTGGCGGTGTTGAGGGTGTCGCCCATGAAGATGGGGAACGTGGGGCCGGTGCCGCGAAGCGATACGGAGTAGGCCTCCGCCAGCGGCGGCGGTTCCAAGAAGCGCTGGAAGGTGAGGGCTCGGGAGTTATTGAGGTAGGGGCCGGCAAAGGGGGCGCTGTCCAGTGGTGCTGGGACCCGTCGGGTGTAGTACATCCGGGGGTGGCCGATGGTGTTGCGCGTGTCGTACTGCATCTGATCGTTGTCGATGTTTACGCCGTAACTGATGTGGGCGGCACCGGTGGAGTAGGCTTTGGGCGGGTAAGAGGGGCAGAGGAACGCACGCGTGTCGTCGATGTAATTTCCCGACACAAGGGGCTGTGTCCAGTATTGGAAGACATCAGGGCCGGAACCCGTATTCCACCGGCCCAGAGGGAAGATCCACCCCTTGTAATCCGCGGCGTAAGTGCCAAAAAGCTGCAGACAGGCACGCTGATTGGTGGAGCATTGAACGGCTTGCGCCGTGAGGCGGGCATTGTTGATGGCGGGGATGAGCAGGGCAACGAGTGTGGCGACAATGGCGACGACGACAATCACTTCAATGAGCGTAAAACCACGGCGCAAATGCCTGACTGCTAAAAGGGGATGATTGCGGTGCGGCGTACTCATGCCAAGCTCCTTGCGGGCGTGGAAGTTCGACTTTTCAGGGTCGTGCTGAGATGTTCGAACTTGGTTGGAACCTTGGAACGCAGACGGTCATCAGACGAACAAACAGATCGATGGCCTAGAGTCGAAAGGGCAGTTGAGGTTGCGCGGTGCATGCGCGTGAAAAATGACGCGTATGCAAGGCGGAGGTGATGGGTTGTGTTTGGCTGGGAACCGACTCTATATCGATATAATATGAGAAGTGGGCAAGGCAGTCAACGGAAATCAAGCTGTAATGAGAAGATAATTTTCATCGGCTTGAAAGATGGATTCAGGCTTAGTTTTGTGATTATTTTTGGTTTTCTTCTGGATTTTCGACGTAGTATCTATATCGATATTAATGAAGTGTTCCAACCCTGCGCGACCTGGCGCTGTTTTTTGAGAATTCTTGAAAGGATTCGGTGCATGCAACGCAAATGGCCAATCGTCATCGCGTGTGTGGTGTTGGGTGTGGTGTGCGTGCCATTGGCGGCAGCATTGGCGCAGGAAACCAAGCCGGCGTTCACTTCGGCGAAGCCTGTAAGCGTGCAGGTGGAGGGGATGTTTGGCAGCAACATGGTGCTGCAGCGCGGGGTGCCCATCACGGTGAAAGGGACGGCGGGGCCGGGAGAGAAGCTAAAGCTGGCGTTCGCGGGGGACGAACGGACGTGCGAAGTAGACAGCGCGGGGCGCTGGTCGATGTCTGTGGGACCGCTGGAGGCTAGCGCGCAGGCGCGGGAGATGAAGATCGCGGGCCCGCGAAATACGGTGACGTTCAGGAATGTGCTGGTGGGGGATGTGTGGGTGTTTGCGGGGCAGTCGAACATGGCCATGACGCTGGGGAAGGCGCGGGGGGGGCAGAAGGAAGCGGAAAGCGCGAAATACCCTGAAATTCGAGTGTTTGGGGCGCATTATTCGGCTGCCAGGGAGCCGCTTGAGAGGGCCAGCGGAGGGTGGCAGGAGGTGGAGCCGAAGATGGTCCAGAATATGTCCGCGGTGGCGTATTATTTTGCCCGTGAGGTGAACAAAAACGCGCAGGTTCCGGTGGGGCTGGTGGGGAGTTCGGTGTCTGGGTCGATGGCGGAAATCTGGATGAGCCGGTCGGCGATGGAGAATGATCCTGGGCTCAAGGCGTATCTTGGGGTGTGGGACAAGGTGCATGAGGGGGTGAAAGTATCGACCCAGGACCCCAAGAACATGCTGGAGGTGGATGGAGCGCCGGTGACGCGTGAGGCGTATGCGCAGAAGTTTCGGGATTGGCGGGCGGCGGGGGAGAAAGCAGCCAAGGAAGGGAAGGAGCCGGGGAAAAAGTTCCCGGCGCTGCTTATGGATTTTCCGCGGCCGGCGCCGCCGCTGCCAGGGACGATCGATGTGCCGGCGAGCGCGTTCAACAGTGTGATCGGGCCGATGACGTCGTACCCGGTGAAAGGGGCGATCTGGTACCAGGGGGAATCCAATGTGGGGCGACTGGGAGCGTACGAGGAGACGATGCGGCTGCTGATCGAGGACTGGCGTGCGCGGTGGGGTGTGGGAGAGTTCCCGTTTCTGATGGTGCAGTTACCCAACTATAAAAATCGGCCAGGGCAGCCCGGGTGGGCGGCGTTTCGGGAAGCGCAGATGAAACTGGCGAAGCGTGTGCCCAACGTGCATGTGGCGGTGACGATCGATACGGCGACCGTGGATAACGGCGACCTTCATCCCACCAACAAAGAGCCGGTGGGGCAGCGGTTGGCGCTGCTGGCGCTCAAGCATGCGTATGGGAAAGAGATGGTTGCCATGGGGCCGGTTTACAGGTCGATGAAGGTGGAAGGAGGCGCGGTGAGGATCACGTTTGATAACGCCGCGGGCGGGCTGGTGAGCGGGGGAAAGCCGCCGGGGTTTATGGTGGCGGGAGCGGATGGGAAGTTTGTGCCCGCGGAGGTTGTGGTGGAAGGTGAGACGGTGCTGGTGAAGAGTGCCGAGGTGGCAGCGCCGGCGGCGGTGCGCTACGCGTGGGAGGACTATCCGGTGACGGATTTGTTCAACAAAGCAGGGTTGCCCGCAGCGCCGTTTCGGACCGATGGGGGCGGGCGGTGAGGTCGGGTTATTTTTGCAGAGTCAAAGGCTGCATGTTGTCGACGCGCTTGATGTCGGCCCATTGGAGATAACCGCGGCGGCCGGCGTTGTCCGCATCGTTCAGGAAGAGCCCGAAGCTGATGTTTTGTGCCTGGGGTTTGGTGATGCCCAGGTCTGACCAGGCCAGAGCGGTTTCGTATCGGGTGATATTGCCGATCCGTTTAATGGCGGTTTTGGTGTTGGGCATGGGGCCGCCTGCCGCGGAGGTTTTGTAGGCCTCCGGGCCAGCGGGGGTGAGGGCGACGCCGATTTCGGCGTGCTCAAAGTTCCATGCACCTGACGCCCAAGGCGGGGCAAAGGCGATGCCGAGCTGGAAGCAGTCGCCTTTCCATGTGCCTGAGCCGATGTGCTGCTGATCGAAGGTGTCGTCTTGAACTTCCGCGGCGAAGTAGAGGTATTGGTCATCCCAGGCGAGCTTAAACCAGCCGGAGAGGTCTTCCTTGCCGGTCCACTGGGCGGCGAGTTTCTTGAACGTGGCGTCATCAAGCGATGCCGCGGGCAGGGCTTGCCAATCTGACAGATCGGCATCGATGACCGGTGTTAAATGCTTGACGGGATTGAAGGAAATCGGGCTGGCGGCTTTGAGGGGCGATGCGGATTGCACGGAAAGATCAACGGAGGCCTGGGTGAGTTTCCAGGGCGCCAGAGCTTTGATGGGGAGGTTAATGGCGGTTTGTTCCCCAGGAGAAACGGTGACGCTGAGGCCTTGCTGCTGGGCTTGATCGCCTGCTGAAAAGCTCGCGCCGGTGATGTGGGCGGGCTGGTTTGAAGAAGCATTGACGACGATGGCCTGGAGCGTGTGATCGTCAGCGAGGCGGAGGAAGCGGTCGACCGCAAGAGGCTGCGCAACGAGGCTGCGAGCGATGCCCAGGTAAACGGGTTTGCCCGCATGGGTGAGCGTCCACTGGGACCATTGCAGGCCGTCCTGATCATCAACCGGCAGTGATGCGGTGAGCTTATCGGCCTGGGGAGTGAATGAACGCCCTCGGACCTGGAGGGCGTAGGCATCAACCGGGAGGCCTGATTGCGCGAGGTTTGGCAGGGACAGGTTGTATTGCTCGCCTTGGGCGACCCGAGCCGGTGCGGCCATGTTGAAGCAGGTGCTTAGGGTTGGGGCGCCCGCCGGGCCAGAGAGGTAGAGCGGCGCATCCGAGAGGCGAAGGTGGAGAGCACCATCGACGGGGTGAAGCGTGGTGGCGCGGCCCATGAGGTCGGTGACTTGAAGCGGGTCCTTGGACTTAAGCGCGACATCGGCAGGGCTGGTGCTCCAGAGCACGCGCAACGGCTGACCGTTTTTCTCAAAGCGATAGCTGTAGGTGTCCGGCGGGGTCGTTTCACGCTCTTTGAAAGCGGCGTCCTGAAGCTGGCGGATGAGGATGCCGTACGCGGTGAGGGCGGGGAGTGTTGCGTAGCGACCCGCGGGGTCCTGCGGGGTGCCCATGAGGCCCATGGTGCCGAAGTGCTGGTCATTGCGGGCGAGGTACCAGAAGCTCTTTTCAAAGCCGTTGGCCATGAAGAGAACCCAGCAGCGGACCAGGTAGCAGGCCTTGATGTGTTCAGTGAGAGGGGCGCGATTGCCGGTGGAGCCGGGGGCGATGAGGTAGTAGCCCTGCTCGGTGGCCCAGAGGGGGAGGTCTTTGCCGTTGTTGTATTGGCGAATGAGCGCGCGCAGGGATTCGATGGCGGGGAGGAGCGATTCGGGCTCGCGGGTGTAGCCGTAGGGGTGGACGGAGATGGCGTCGCAGTATTTCAGGCCGTCGTTTTTAAAGAGGTCTTCAAACCAGCCGATGGGAATGCCGATGGTGGAGCCGGCGAGGACTTTTACCTGCGGGTGATCTTTTTTAATGGCGAGGTAGGCGTGCTTGAGCATTTGCGCATAGACGGCGGGCTTGCCGTCGGCGGGGCCGGCGGCGAATCCGCCGTTGTATTCGTTCCAGACTTCGACGGCGGGAATCTGGGGCACCAGGCGGAGCAGATTCTGCCCGTAACGGGCGTAGGCCTCAAAGCCCCCGGGGGTGTAGGGGGCCATTTTGTAAAGCGGTATGCCGGGGATGGCGTCGTAGGAGCCGTGGCCGAAAGTGAGCGGCGCAAGCTGGGTGATGTGATGAGCTTTGAACTGGTCGAGGTAGGTCTGAAAGTTCTGCGGAATGGCGAACTGCCCGGGTGTGGATTCCAGCCGGTCCCAGAAGAGCTCTTCGCGGAGATTTTTGATGCCTGCACGGGCCAGGGGGGCGGTCAGATCAGAATCCCAACCGGCGGAGAAGTGAGTCATTGCGCCGAAAAAGGAGTCGTTGATTTTTGCGAGGTCGACGGGAGGGAGGACGGTGACGCGGGAAGCAGCGGGGCCGCCTGGGGCCTGGAGGGTGATGGCGTAATAGCCGGCGGCGAGGTTGGGCAGGGTGAGAACGGCTTGATTGTCAGCGGCATTGGCGGTGCCGGAGGCGACGGATTGACCCCAGGCGTCACGGGCAGACCACGTGACCTGCGCCGCGGAGGTGGGGATGCGGAGGGTGATGGGTTCGCCCAAAAGGAAGACGTTGCCGAGCTGGCTGGCGGTGGCCTGAGGCAGCGGTGCGGGGGCTGTGGTTTGGGCGTGGGCTGAGGCCGAAAGAGCGAGCACCGCTACAAAGGCCAGCATGTTTGCGGTGCGCTTGATGGCATTGGGCATGGCAGGGTCCGGATTTCGTTTTAGACGCGGATGGCGCGATCAAGGGTTCAAAAGAGTGACGCGGGAGGAGAATTGGGAGGCGTCGTAACCGATGTCGGTGGCGGGGCCGGGCGTGAGGGCGAAGTCGACGATTGCGCCGGGCTTGAGGGTGACGACGGTTTCGTAAGTGACTTCGGTGTTCTTCTGCTTGGCCGTGTAGAGCCGGGCGAGGACGACTTTGCCATCGAGGAGGATTTTGACGCCGACACCGTCGCCGTCGCCGGAGGGCCTGCGGACGGTAACGGAGAGACGTGCGGTGCCTTCGACATTGCTGACCCAGCGGCGGACGGCCCAGACGGGGCGGCCTTCAACGGCTTGCGGGTGGGCATTGGTCCGGGTGAGCTCCATGAATTTGTAGGTGGATCCCCAGTTATAGCCCCAGACGGTTTGAACCTGGGTCATTTCATGAAAGTCATCGTCGGTGTAGGGGCCGGAGGGGAATTTTGCGTCACCCTTACCAGCGCCATCGCCGTTGTAGTACCCATAGAACCAGCCATTCTTACCCTGATCTTTGGCATAGTCGTCTTTGGAGTCGGCGATGAGCCGTCCAGAGGCAGGGGCAGGCGCCGAAGAGAGCGGCTGGGTGGTGATGGTGGCCTGCGCGAGCGCAGCAGACGGCTGGGCGGGCATCAGGCGGCAGAGGTTAAAGCCTTCGGGCTCCAGGCCGGGCCAGAGGCCCTGGCCCCATGCGAGCTGCGTAGGGGGCCGGGCGGCGTCATCCTGATCGGTGAGAAGGAATGCGAGCTTTACGAGGCCGGCGCTGGGGGTGAGCCCGGTGGCGGGCCAGGGGAGGGTGATGCGGTAGGTTTGGGCTTCGACCGCGACGGCTGCGTTGGCGAGGGGGGCAGGGGTTGCGCCATTGGTAAGGCCGGTGAGGGTTGCACCTGCGCCGGTCAGAGGAAGCTCAAATAGCTGCCAGGATGTGGCTGGCGTGCCTGGCGGCGTGTTTGGGGCGAGGCCGAAGGTGAGTTTATCCGCGGTGGACGGTTTGTTATCGGTGACCTGGATGGTGAGATAGAGGTTTTGATCGTCCCATTGCGGAGTGATCCTGGCGCTGAGGTCTGCGGTGTCCGCGATTTTGCCGGAGAGCACCTGGCCTGCGGCGGGGAGCGTGATGGCGGGCGCGTTGGCAGTGGATTTATGGGCGATGGCGTTGAGAGAGACCGAGGTGTTGAGGGTGATCGGCGGGCGGTCGCTAAATTCGACAGAGACGGTGGCCGGGGTGGGTGTGAAGGGAGCGAGGCCGCGTGCCGGGAGGGTGAGGATGAACTGATTGCCTGCGGGAAGAGATTGGGTTTTGGAGGCTTCGCCAACCTGGCCGGCGATGTCCCAGGAGATGCGGCTGGCGGTGTAGGCGGTTTTGGCGGAGCCGTTTTGCAGGGTGAACAGGAGGGCTTGATCCGCGGTGGGGGTTGGAGTGGGGCTAAAGGAGAGCGGGTCGATGACGTCGAGGCTGATGGCCCCCTGGCCGACGGCGTTGTTGGCGGACTGGAGCTTGTACCACCAGAGGTTTGCGCCGGTGGTGAGCTGAGGTTGAGAGGAGACCTGGAGCGATGTAGCGGAGGCGGCGAGGGCGGTGGATTTACCCGCAGCAGTGACGGTGTAGCTGGTATTTTGCGGCGCGGGAGGGAAGGAAATGGCGGGGGGCTGGCCGATATCAACCGTTTGAGTCGGCTGGACATTAAACCAGCCGGACTGGCCGAAACCCTTGATGACGCCAGTGAGGTAGACGGTGTGCTCGTTCAGGGTGAGGAAGGCCTGACCGTTAATGGGGGTGAGCGTGGTCTGGCCGCCCATCATGTCGGTGACGGTGAAGGGGGCGTCAGCCAGGACGGTGACCTGGGAGGGCGTGGTGGCCCAGGCGACTATTTTGTCCTGGTTGTTTTTGGAGAAGCGGTACAAGCGCACGCGGCCGGCGGGCTCTTCGCGCTTCACGAAGGAAGCTGCGTAGAGCTGGTCGATGAGCGTGGAATAGGCGACGTAGGCGGGTGTGACGGCGTAGCGGCCCCAGGGGCTGTCGGGGGCGCGCAGCAGGCCCATGGTGACGAAATTGTCGTAGTCGCGGGCGAGGTACCAGTGAATTTTTTCCACCTTAGCGGCCAGGAGGAGCGTCATCATGCGGGGGAGGTTGCGGGCGACGTTGTCACGGCCGTTGACGTTTTCCTTGTCGTGGAAGCCGGTTTCAGTGCACCAGATGGGGATGGATTTGCCGTCGTTGTATTTCTTGACGAGGTCCTGGAGTTCCTGGATGTCTTCGTCGACGCCTTCGGGCTGGCCGCGGTAGGGGTGGATGACTGCGGCGTCCATGGCTTTGAGGCCGCCGTTTTTGGCGATGCCTTCGTACCAGGGGAGAGGGAGGAGGACGGCAGCGCCGCCAAGGATTTTGACGTTGGGGTTGGATTCCTTGAGCTTTTTAAACGCGGTGGCGAGCATCTGCGAATAGAACCTGGGCCGGTCTTCGGTGGCGGGGCCGTTGCAGAAGCTGCCGTTGTATTCGTTCCAGATTTCCAGGGTTTTAACCTGGTCCGGGTAGCGCTTGAGAATCTCCTGGCCGTAGCGGGCGTAGGCGTCGAAGCCGGCCTGGGTGTAGGGCGTTTTGTTGTCGTCGTAGTTCTTGTTGGCGAAGCTCATGACGATGAGCGGTTCTATGCCCAATTCCTTGCAGCGGGCCATGTAGGGGTCGTAGGTTTCAAAGTTGAACTCGTTGGGCTTGGCCTCGACGACGTTCCAGTAAAGCTCATCGCGGATGGAGGTGACGCCGAGCTTGGCGAGGAGATCGAGGATGTCCGTGGGCCAGCGCTGGGCGAAGTGGGTCATTGCGCCAAAGGGCGAATCTGGCATCTTGGAAATGTCGTGGGCGGAAATGATGCCGAAGGAGGTTTCAGTGGACTTGTAGGGCTTGGCGTCGGTGGAGAAGGTGTCGACGGTGACGTGGTAATAGCCTTGAGCGGTGATGGGCGGCGCGATCTCGACGAGGCCGTCTTTGACGGGGGCCGAACCGGAATCCAACACAGCGCCGAAGAAGTTTTCAATGGTCCACTTGGCGGTGGCGGCCTTGGTGCGCACGTAGATGCGGGGGGATTCGCCGACGGTGTAGATGTTGCCGAGCTGGGGTTGCTCCACGCGCAGATCAGGGATGAAGAGCGTGGGATTCACCAGGGCTTGAACATCATCAACCCAGACGGAGGCACGGTCGGACTTGATGTCTTTTGGCTCAATGAAGAGCGAGATGGATTTGAGGGGCCAGAGGATTTTGGATTGAGGTGAGGTGAGGTCGTCGATGACGACTTCCTGCCAGGTGCCGGAGAGCTTGGAGTCGAGCCTGACTTTCCGGGCGACCGAGAGCCCCTGGCTGTCGGTGGCCCGGAAAGTCAGGGCCGAGAGGTTTTGCGGGAAGACCCAGAAGCGAAACTGGTGGACTTCATTGGGGAGCGAGATGGGAAAGGTGACGGTGACGGGCTGGGAGGCGGATGCGTCGGCTTGAATCAGCCCGGATGCGGAGCCGGACCTTTTGACTTGGTCATCGCGTTTGACGGGGCCGGTGGCGGGGGAGGTGTCTTTTTCAAAGTCGAGTAGTGAGACAGGCTTGGCGTCGTCGATGGGGCGGTGGGGTTTGCCTTTGGTGCGGAGCTGGATCTGGTCGATCCAGACGGTGTGGTCGCCGTCTGGCCCTTCGAGGATGAAGGAGAGGGATTGGAGGGGGAAGTGGATGGATTTGTCGTTGGCGCCGCCGAAGCTTTGGAAGCCTTCGCCGCCGGTGAGATTGGTGATGACGACCTGGTGCCATTGGCCGTCGGCGGGGAAGCGGGGGCGGAATTGGAAGTTTTGCCCGGTGGAGTCGATGAGCCGGGCGCTGATGCCGGGAGTGTCCTCCGAGCGGGCCCAGAACTGGAGGGCGAGGACTTCGTTGGTGAGGTCCAGCGGGTGAGAGACGGTGACCCAGCGGGTGCCGGTTTTGCTGAGCTTGCCGGTGATGATGCCAGAGCCGTTTTCGTCTTTGCTGATTTTGGAATCGCGCTTGATGGGGCCGGTGAACTTGCCGATGTCTTTGGAGAAGTCGGTGACGGTGAATGTGCCGGCGTCATCGAGGGCGCTTTTGGGTTTGCCGATGGTTTGAAGCTCGATGTTGTCGACCCAGACGGTTTTGGAGCCGGAGTTGCCTTCGAGAATGAGGTCGAGGGATTTGAGGGGGAAGTGTGGGATTTTGTCGTTTGCTCCGCCCCAGGATTGAAAGATGGGGCCGGAGGTGAGGCTGTCGACGCTGAGCTTTTGCCAGGTGCCGTCAGGCTTGAAGGAGGGGCGCTGCTGGAGGGATTGGCCGGTGGCGTCGATGACGCGGATGGTGAGCCGGTCGGCATCGCTGGAATTGACCCAAAGCGTGATGCCGGTGACTTCATTGGTGATATCCAGCGAGCGGGAGGCGGTGACCCAACGGGTTTTGTCATCAAACTTGCCGGTGATTTTGCCGGAGGTTTTGTCGGTCTGGCCAGTGGTGGTATCACGCTGGATCTGGCCGGTGAAGCCCGCGTTGTCTTTGGAAAAGTCGGCAAGCAGGAGTGAGGAGGGGGCGTTGGCGGCGTCCTGGGCGTAGACGGACTGAGCAAGGCAGAGGATGACTGCGAAGAGGGCCAGGAAACGTGGTTTCATGGGGTTGGCCTTTTTATAAATATCGTAGGGCGCGGGGAACCTGAGCGGGAAACGGGAGGCACTTTCAACGGTATCTAATATCGATGTAAGAGTCAATGGCAGGGAGAAAGAGGTGCAGTATCCGGTGTCAAGAGTTAAGAGTTGGGAGTCATGGAGTTAGGAGTTTGGAGGCTTATTGGGTGGGTCTGGGGCGGAGGGAATGCTCCAGCCCCACCCATGCGTTTAAAATGTTGGTGGACGGCGGGAAAATTTGATTAATCCGGTGATGTTTCTAATATCGATTTTAGCCGGTTGACCGGGTACGGTTCCTGTACCTGGCGGTGTGATTTTTGACGGTGGGTGCCGGGTTATTTTGTCGCCTTGATGTGGATGTGGAGATATGCCAAAGACCCTGGACAGCACCAAGCACTTTCAGCTATCGCAGACGTTGCGCGCTGAGATCAAAAAAATGAAGCCGGGCGATGTGCTGCCTTCGGTGATCGAGATGAAGGCGCGGTACGGGGTGTCGCAGGCGACGGTGGACCGTGCGACTGAGCGGCTGAGGCGTGAAGGGCTGATATTGCGGCTGCCGGGGCAGCAGCGGCTGCTGGTGGCGGAGCACGCGGACCCTGCGGAGAACAGGATTGCACTGATACGGCCCGATTATCCTTCGCCGACGTTTGATGAGCTTGCGCGGACGGTGATCGATGCGGGGCGGGCGAGGGACTGGGCGTTTGAACTGGTGAGCTATCGCAGGCTGGATGCGCTGAGCCTGAAGCGTGCGGTGGGGGAAAACGATGCCGCGGTGCTGCTGCCGACGAGCGAGAGTTTTCCCAAGGCGCTGCTGGCGGCGCTGGAGCGGCCGCGATGGCCGATTGTGGTGATTCAGGACCCGCCTCTGGGGGTGGGTGTGAGTTCGGTGCGGATCGATGACCAGGATGTGAGCCGCTTGGCGGTGGAGCACTTGGCGGGCCTGGGGCACCGCCGAATTCTGGCGTTCATGAGCGAGCCCACGACGCCTTCGGGGACGGGCCGGATGCTGGGGTGGCAAGCGGCGATGACGGCGATGGGGGAAGCGAATCTGGAAGAGCTGCTGGTAGACTGCAACCTCAAGCCTTTTGAGAACAGCATGACGGGATCGTATGAATACTTTTGCCGTTGGCTGGATCGGCCACATGTGCCGTTTACCGCGGTGTACTGCGCGGCGTGGACGGGGGCGCTGGCGGTGCTGCGGGCGCTGAGGGAGCGGGGGATTAAAGTGCCGGGGCAGGTGAGTGT
The DNA here is from genome assembly GCA_964542875.1 of uncultured Phycisphaeraceae bacterium. Lineage (GTDB taxonomy): Bacteria > Planctomycetota > Phycisphaerae > Phycisphaerales > Phycisphaeraceae > CAZGOM01. Next base: position 49,798 of record CAZIWA010000008.1, on the reverse strand, counting down.
GGTGGGGCATGGGGGCGAGGGGCATATTGCGCCGTTTATGAACCCGCCTCTGACATCGGTGGACTCGGATATTTCGGGTTATGGGAAACTGGTGGTGGAGGTGCTGGCGGAGGCGCTTTCAGGCAAGAAGAAGCGGACGCCGGTGCATCGGGTGGTGCCGTCGATGCTGGTGGTGCGGGAGACGACGGGGGCGGTGGGGAATTTGTAATGTATAATTTTTGATTTGTAATTTTTTACATGCCTGAAAGCAGGCAAAGGGCATAGGGGTTGGGTTGGTACAACAACGCTGGAATAGGGGCCTTTTTCCAGTTGTTAGATGATTCAGAAGAAGAATGATAGGGCCGCGCTTTCAGCGCTTGGGGAGAAGAAAAAGAAGAATCGGCCAAGGGGTTTTTGTGCCAGGGCCTACGCGCTCAGAAGCGCTGCGACCCTGGCTGTAATAGGGCCGTGCCTTCAGCACTACGGAGAGGATGCAAACGGCTTAATTGAACCGTATTGGCTCTCACCCCAGCCCTCTCTCAGGAGGGAGAGGGGGTAAGAAAGGCATGCTCATGCGGGTGAGAGCATGGCATGCGGCTTGTCGGGTCTTGGAAGTTTCGATCAGGAATTTTGGGTGTCGGCGCGGATTTCGGCGAGGGTGACTTCGCGTTTGAGCTGGGCGCTTTTGATGGCGGCGAAGGCGACTTCGGTGGCGGAGACGGCGCTGTCGACGCCGCAGACTTCGGGGCCGAGGCCGAGGATTTGATCGATGAAGCGGTCGAGGGCCTGGGTGTGGCCTTTGTCGGGTTCGGCGGTGAACTGGAGGGTCGGGTTTTGCTGCTGGCCGGCTTCCTTGCAGGCTTGTTGCTTTTTGGCGAACCAGCCGGAGAAGCCGCCTTGGGTGCCGATGGCGGGGTGGCGGTCTTTGATCATGGGGAAGTTGGTCTGGGCGGGGGCGCCTTCGATGCCGGCGGTGCGGACTTCGAGCATGTGGTCGATGACGACAATGCCGCCTTGGCCCATGACTTCGTAGAGCTCTTTGGTGTAGCCGAAGGTGCCGTTGGCGCACATCTGGATGGTGGCCATGCCGTGGTTGGCGTAGCGGACGACGACACCGGAATTAAGCATGCCGGCTTCGATGGCGGTGGCGCTGACGGGGGGCTGGTTGACGAACCAGTTGCAGATGTCGGTGAAGTGGGTCATCTCAAAGAGCATGGGGCCGTGGGGAGCCTGGGATTTATCAAAGACCCAGGCTTTCCAGGACCGCCAATCGTCGTTGATACGGACGGCGATGCCGGGGGCGGAGGCTTCGGGGAGGTTTGGCAGATCGGTCTCGCGGTTCCAGCGCCAGGGGGAGGGTTTGGGGTCGGCCATGTGCCGGGTGAAGATGGCGTGGGCGTGCTGCATGGCGGGGGAGGAGCGGCGGTTGTGCCCGACGCAGAAGGGGATGCCGGATTGATTGACCGCCTTCTGGATGAGGTACATTTCCGAGAGGGATTGGGCGAGAGGCTTTTCAACGTAAATGGGTTTGCCAAGCTTTGCGCAGAGCTCAATGACGGGCCTGCGGAGCTTTTCCGTGGTGGCGAGGACGACGAGCTGAATTTCCGGATCGGCGACGGCCTGAGCCCAGTCCGTGCTGATGTGCCGGGCGCCGAATCTGGTCTGGAGGTCTTGCAGGGATTGGGTGTTTAAATCGCAGAGGGTGTGGAGATTCACACGCGGGTTTGCGGCGAGGTTGGGCAGGTGCATGAGCTGGGCGATGGCGCCGGTGCCGATGAGGAGTGTGTTGAGTTTATTTTGCATGGAGTGGTTAAGCTTGTGCTGAAGTCTGGTGATAAAGCTAGTTTATATCTGCGAGAGTTTAACAAGGACAAAGATATGGTGGGTTGTGCGATTCGACCAGTGGGGTGTGAGGTGTATCTGCTGCCGGTGGCGTTTCGGATGCCGCTGAAGTTTGGCGCGCAGGTGATACGGACGATCACGTGCGTGCGGGTGAAGATGACGGTGGAGGGTGGGAATGGGAAGCGGGCTGAGGGATGGGGGGAGACGCCGTTGAGCGCGGGGTGGGCTTGGCCAGAGGCGGTGGACTTTGTGGGGCGGTCGCGGGCGATGGAGCGGTTTTGCGGGTTGCTGGCCCGGGCGTGGGAGGGGCAGGCGGAGGCTGGGCACCCGATCACAGTGGGGGAACGGTTCAACCGGGAAGTGCTGCCGGGGCTGAGCGAGGGGTTTGACACGGGGCTGAGCCGGGCGGATGGAAGCAAGGTGAAACTGACACAACTGGCCGGGCTGGTGTGCAATTCAGCGTTTGATATCGCGATGCACGACGCGTTTGGGAAGCTGTTGGGTGCGCCGACGTTTGAGACGTTTGGGCCGGAGTTCATGGATCGGGACCTGGCGAGCTATCTGGAGGCGGGGAAAGGTGTTTCGTTTAAGGGGAAGTACCCGAAGGACTTTTTCAAGGGGTTTAAGCAGAAGCTGTTTGTGTGGCATCTGGTGGGGGGATTGGACCCGCTTCGCATGGGGGAGGGGACGGGAGAGATGCCGCAAGACGGGCACCCGGTGACGCTCCAAGAGTGGATCGCACGCGATGGGCTCAAGGGCCTGAAGGTGAAGCTGCGGGGCAATGATCCGGCGTGGGACTTTGCGCGGATGGCGGCGGTGGGAGAGATCGCCCGGGCGCAGGATGTGGAGTGGCTGAGCGCGGACTTTAATTGCTGCAGCCCGAGCCCGGAGGCGGTGAATGTGACGCTGGACCGGCTGCGCGATGAAGCGCCGGACACGTACCGGAGGCTGTTGTATGTGGAGCAGCCGTTTGGGTATGAACTGGAAGAGCACCCGATCGATGTGTTCAGCGTGGCGGCGCGGAAGCCGATTTTTCTGGATGAGAGCGCGCACGACTGGCGCGCGGTGAGGCTGGGGAGATCGCTGGGATGGACGGGCGTGGCGCTCAAAACGTGCAAGACGCTGACGGGGGCATTGCTAAGCCTGTGCTGGGCGCGGGCGCATGGCATGGAGATCATGGTGCAGGACCTGACCAACCCAATGCTGGCGATGGTGCCCCATGCGCTGCTGGCGGGGCATGCCGGGACAGTGATGGGGCTGGAGTGCAATGCGGCGCAGTATTACCCGGATGTATCGCGGCCTGAGGGAGCGGTGCATGCGGGGCTGTACGACCGGCGGGGCGGGACGATCGATCTCGCGTCGATTCATGGGCCGGGGATGGGGTATCGGGTGGAGGAGATCGGGCGGAGGCTGCCGGAGCGGGCGTATTAAGACAAGTTGAAGATGGGGCTGGGGTCTGGTCAGAGGGAGTTGGGGCTTTACGGGTTGGACGGCGTTGACGTGGGCGCGTGCAAGCGTTTTTAAGAGAGTCGGGTTCTGAACGAGTGCGTGAGAAATGAGGTTTGCGGCGGGCGATAAAATAATATAGTTTATATTTTCACGCATGTAATTCATGAAGGGCAGAGGAATGGCACACAAGGACTTGCGGTTTACGTACCCGTTTTACGCCGAGCCGGATTTGTTTTTATGCGTGGATGACGCGCTGGTGGAGAGCCAGGAGGGGGTGGAGCGGGTGTTTTGTCCGCTGGAGAAGCATGCGGGGCCGGTGTTGGAATTACTCAAGCCGTGGGAGGGGGGAGACGGGGCCAGGACGCGGCCGGTGGCGCAGGACCCTGTGGTGGCCAGCGTGCTTTGGGACCGGCAAAAGGGGGAGTATGCGGCGTGGTACAACACGTGCAACCGGGAGCTGGCGCTGGTGGCGGACCCGGCGGCGGGGCCGGGGACGCGGCCGGTGCGGGCGGAGGGATCGACGATTTGTTTCGCCACGAGCAAGGATGGGATTACTTGGGAGAAGCCGAACCTGGGGCAGGTGTATTACAGGGGCGGCTGGGACAACAACATGGTGAACGTGACGGTGGGGCCGGTGCGGACGGACCACTTGAGCACGGTGATGCCGGACTTTTCCGGGCAGTGGCCGGGGGGGCTGGTGGGGTCGATCTATTCCAGCTTTGACGATCCGATCTACAAGATGGGCATCACGCAGATGCACAGTGAGGACGGGTTGGATTGGACGGCGCATTTTCCGCCTACGCTGCCGCTGGACGGGGATGCGCATTGCCTGATGTGGGACCCGATCCGGCAGTGCTTTTTGTGCACGAGCCGTTCGGCGCAGCGGACGCGGATCGTGACGCGGTGGAGGCCCAAGGGATTGGATTTGCCCAACAAGCGGCATGTGGCGCTGGCGATGAGCCGTGACCTGGTGCACTGGACGCCGATGCTGGACATTCTGGATGCCGACGAGCAGGACCCGAAAGAGACGCAGCTTTACATGATGTACATTGTGCCTTACGGGCATGCGTACCTGGGTTTTGTGGAGTTGTTTTACATGGCGGGGGATATGCTGCGCGGGCCGCTGGACATGCATCTGGCGTTGAGCACGGATCTGGTGAACTGGCGTCGGGTTGGGGGGAGGCAGGCGTTTATCCCACGTGGGCCGGCGGGGAGCTGGGACGCGGGGCATACGTTGATCACGACGAATCCGCCGTTTGCGGAGGGGGATCGGCTGCGGTTCTGGTATGGGGGGAAGGATACGGAGCACTGGCAGCGGGGGACGGGGGCGATGTCCACAGGGACGATCCGGCGCGATGGGTTTGGCTGTTGGGCCGGCGGGCCGGAGGGCGGGACGATCACCACCAAGCCGTTTGATGTGCGGTGGGCGACGTGGCCGATGCTGAATGTGGATGCGCGTAACGGTGAGGCGCGGATGGAGATTTTGACGGAGGACGGCCAGCCGCTTCCCGGATGCGCGGCGGCGGATTGCGTGCCGATCACCGGAGACCATCTGCGGGCGACGGTGGAGTTCAAGTCTCGGTTTGAGACGTTTGTGAGACACACCGGAAAGGTGCGGTTCAGGTTTCATCTGAAGAACGCGAAGCTGTATGCGTTTAAGGCGCAGAATGCCAAGTGCGCGGGGATTTAAGGGAGTGGTGTCCGGGGTATCACCTGAATGATTGTGTCTTGATGTGTCAACAGTGGCGATGGTGGAATTAAAGCCTATAAATCAAGCTTAAAAGGACGATCCCGGCGGGGCGGGATCTATCCGCATTTCTTGTTGGCGCGGTGTGATTGTGAAGACTCAAACCTAAGCTATCTGTTTGCCTATGATCTTGTTAGAGTGCTCTTGCGGAACTCCTATCCTTTCCTTATTCCGACAGGGTGATCGCATCAAATGCCGCTTCGCCGAAAAATCCTTTTGGCGCTCCTGATTACGCTGGCGATGCTGTTTGCGGGTATCTACGCGCTGGCGAACGCAACCGTGATGAAGGGGTTTGAGGCGCTGGAGTCCGAGTCGCTGCGGGTGGATGTACAGCGGGTGCGGGAGGCGTTGATCCGAGACATCGTGGGGCTGGTGGAAAAGTCGGGGGACTGGGGGTTTTGGGATGACATGTATGGGTACATCCAAAAGCCGGATCCGCGGTTTGTGCAGTCGAACGTGTCGATCAGCACTGCGATTTCGCTGCGGATCGATGCGTTGATCGTGGTTGATCTCAAGGGGCAGCCGCTGATCGCACGGGAGTTTGACCGAAAGGCGGGGACGGATAATCCGCTTAGAAGCAAGGCGATGCTGGAAGCCATGCTGCCGGGCCATGTGCTTAACCCTGCGGCGGGGGCGGAGCTGAAAGCACTTGATACGTCCGACGACGGGGACGCGTATGACGATGATCGGCTGGTGATGCTTGATCCGCCGGGGTGCAGCATGCCGACTTGCGCGGGCATCATCCGGATTGACGGGCAGATGTTTCTTGTGGCGTCGCGGCCGGTGCTTCCGTCGAGCATGGTCGGCACTCCGGTTGGGCGCGTTGTTTTCCTGCGTCGGTTTGATCAGGCGGAACTGGATGAGTTGTCCGCCAGGACGCACATCAAAATATTTGCCACGCCTGTTGCCGGGTTGCCCGCGGATGAGGCAAAGATGCCGGATTCCCAGGAAGCGCAACGGCTCAAGCGTCTCTATGCCAGCCCGGAGGGGACAGTCATCGCGACGCCGATGGACGCCAATGTGATGATCGGGGAGACGCTTTTCCATGACCTGTCGGGCCAGCCCCTGATGGTGCTGCGCATTGAGGTGTTCAGGAACATCGTCACCCGCGGGAGCCAGAGTCTTACGTTTTTCACAATGTCGCTCCTGGTGTGCGGCGCCGCGTTTGGGATCGTGACGTATGTGCTGCTTGACCGGCTTGTGCTCTCACGATTGCTGGGCCTGGAGGAGGATATCCAGCGCATCGGCAAGACCGTGGAGTTCAATGGGCGCGTGCGCAAGGACGGCAACGACGAACTGGCGAGCCTTGCGGATGCGATCAACCAGGCGCTGGAAGCGATCGAGCTTTCGCACCGGTTGCTGCGCGAGCGGGAGGCGGAATCGCGCAAGCTGGCGCTGGTGGCGGCGCGTACCGACAACATGGTCATCATCACCGATCCTAAAGGCAAGATCGAGTGGGTCAACGAGGGTTTTACGAGGCAGACCGGATATACGCCCGCCGAGGCGGCAGGCAAAATACCCGGCCATCTTCTGCAAGGCCCCGACACGGACCCGACGACGACGGCGCTGATGCGGGAGCAAATCCAAGCCGGGCGCGGGTTCCACGTTCAAACCCTCAACTACGACAAGAGCCGCAAGCCGTATTGGGTGGATATCGAAGTGCAGCCGATTTTCGACGCCGATGGACGCCTGCAAAACTTCATGGCGATCGAAAGCGACGTCACCGAAAGCAGGCAACTGACCGAGGCGCTTCGGCAGGCACGGGATGCGGCGCAAACGGCGAACCAGGCGAAGTCGCAGTTTCTGGCGAACATGTCGCACGAGATCCGGACACCGATGACGGCGATCCTGGGCTTTGCCGAACTGCTGAATGACGCGAGCACCTCGCCATCACAGCGCAACAACTACGCCAATTCGATCGTCCGCAACGGGCACCACCTGCTGGCGATCATCAATGACATCCTGGACATCTCAAAGATCGAAGCGGACAAGATGACCATCGAGCATGTCGCGGCTCCGGTGGGACAGATTCTTGCCGAGGCCATAAATGCCAGCCAGCAGCGGGCCGATGAAAAGAAACTGGCGCTTGGAGCGGTTTACCTGACGCCGATTCCGGCAGTGATCACCAGTGATCCGTTCAGGCTGCGACAGATCATCAGCAACCTGGTGAGCAACGCCGTGAAATTCACGGAGCGGGGCTCCGTGACGATCAATGTGTCGCTCATTAATGAGCCTGGCGATGGGCAGGGGCGCATCCGGATTGATGTGGTCGACACCGGCGTGGGCATCTCCGAAGCCGAATGCAAAGGGCTCTTTCGCCCGTTTACCCAGGCGGACACCTCGACAACCCGGCGCTTTGGCGGGACGGGGCTGGGGCTGACGATTTCACGCAGGCTGGCGGAACTGCTGGGCGGGGGGCTTACGTTTGTGAGCGAACCAGGCAAGGGAAGCACCTTCAGCCTGACGCTGCCGACTGGGCCGCTGAAAGACGTGAAAATGGAAAACGAGCCGATCAACGCTGCGGCGCTGGCAGAGAGCAATCCGGTTCAGGAGGCGAAAGCGACCACGGCCACCAGCAAAGCCAAGCCTCTTGAGGGCATTTCGATTTTGCTGGCTGAAGACGGCATCGATAATCAGAAACTGATCGGGTATCTGCTTACGCGTGCGGGTGCAGAGGTTGCGATTGTGGGGACGGGGACCGCCGCCGTAAAGCATTTGCTGGATGCCATCGCACAAGGGAAGCCGCCTGACGTTGTGCTGATGGATATGCAGATGCCGGAGCTGGATGGCTATGGAGCGACCCGGCTTCTGCGTGAACAGAACGTGACGACGAGGATCGTGGCGTTGACTGCGCATGCGATGGCGACCGACCGCGACAAATGCCTTCAGGCCGGTTGTGATGACTTTGTCACCAAGCCTATTAATCGGGATGTGCTATTGAATGCGGTTTTGAGGAATGTGAGTGGCCGGGGTGCGTGAGGCGGGGTCCTTGGTTGATGGGGGCAGCGAGCGCACGCGCTTAACCCCCGGTGCCGTCTGAGGACTTGTTTAAACCCAGGTCGGGGCAAAGAAAGAGATGGCGCCGGTCTAAAGGAGCGTTGGGAGCGCAGGGGCGTGGGATGGGGTGCGATGGGCCTTGGGTATGGCGATGCGGGCGAAGATGCCCCAGCCGCGGCCGGCGTCCGTATCAAAGGCGATGATGAGTTCATTGATGCCACGCTTGAGCTTGATGGGGATTTGCGTGCGGTCGGGGGCGGAGGGATTTTTTAATGCGGGGTCCAGGTGGACGGATTTGGCGTTAACCCAGACGTGGACGCCGCCATCATGGCCGAGCCAGAGGTCATATGCGGCGGTTTGGGAGGCGTTGATGCGGAAGGCGATGTAGGCGAACCCTTCCTTGTCTGCAAAGTGGCTTTTGAGTTTGAGAAAACCGCGAGCGTCCGGATGGGCGGAAAGGAGCGCCCAGGGGATATCGGCGGAGAGGGAAGTGGGTTTGACCGCCTTGAGGCCTGCGGAGGGTTTGGCGAAAAGGGGAGAGACCTGGGCTTTATCAAAGTATGGGGTGGACCAACGAAGGGAATCATGATCTGGTGCGGTACGGGCGGCGAGGGCTTTTTGAATGGCTTTGAGGAGCTTGGCGCGCTGGGCGCGCAGGCGGGATGAAAAGCCGGGTGAAGAGACGAGGGATTCATCGCCGAGGGTGAGCATTTCGTTGAGGACACGCGCGCCGGTGGAACCGGGGTTGAGGTCGGCGATGCGGCGGGCGTGTTTCTGGGTTGATTGAAGCTGCGCAAGAGAGGCGATGAGCTTGTCGGCGAGGGGGAGGGCGGCGTTTGGGTCGCTCATGTCGGTGGCGACGAGGGACCAATCCCGCCAGGCGCGGTAGGTGGTGGTGAGATGGATGAGGTCTTTCATGGTGGCCGTGAAGGAGAGTGTGACGGAAGGGTCTGCATCGGCGGGGAACAGGCCGTTGACATGGTCGAAGCGCTCCTGGGCGAGGTGATCGTTGCGCCAGGGGTCGCGTTGTTTGGGGTCGCGGAAGTCGGGGATGTCGTAGGGTTTTGCGTTTTGAAGTGCGGAGCGATAGGCGAGGATGCCCTGCAGGGTGCAGTCGGCGGCGGTGTAGATATCGAAGGGGCCGGGGGTGCCTTCGAGGATCTGGCGGGCGAAGTAATAGAGGACCCAGAAGTCTCCGCCGGCGTGACCGGAGTTTGAGGCGAGGTCGCCGAGTGTGTCCCAGCGGGCGATGATTTTGTGTTTGGGGGATTGGCCAGACGCGCCGAGGCGGACGTGCAGGCCGTCGCCGTGGCTTTCGGCGGCGCCGAGGGTGCCCCAGATGCGCTGGGAGTGTGTGTCGTTTGTGGTGGCGCCCATGAGGTTTCGGACGATGCCGCCGTTGGACATGTTGATGAGGCAGGGGGTGACGCCGCCGCGCGCGGAGGAGGCGCGGTCCATGGGGAAGCCGGCGAGGGTGACGGGGCTGGGGAGGGCGGTGACGCGGGTGGGGCGCAGGCCTGTGATGTGCATGAGCGGACCCAGGGAGTGGGTGTTGTAGTAGTGGAGGTTGAGCCATGAGCGCCAGGGGTGGGCCTGGTTGCCGGGTTCGACGGGCCTGCCGCCGCCGTAGGTGTAGGCGAGCTTTCGGCATTCGTGGACGTATTCAAATTCCGCGTACATGAGTTCGCCGAAAAGGCCTTGTTTCCATTTGTGGGCGAGCCACATGTTTTCACGGCTGTAGGGGTAGTTTTCGGCAAGCTGATAGACGCGACGGGAGCGCTCCACGGCTTCAACGAGGCGGACGCCTTCAGCGGGGGTGTGGAAAGCCGTGACTTCGGAGAGGACATGTTTGCCGGCGTTTAAGCATTTGATGGCGTCGTCGGCGTGAGTGTGGCAGTAGGTGGCCAGCAGGACTGCATCAAAGCCCTGAGCGAGGAATTGGTCCACATTGTCGGTGACGTAGGCATTGGGGACGTTTTGGGCGAAATTCCGGCGGATGTGGGGGTGCAAGTCGCAACCTGCGACGATGTCGATGTTGAGGGCATTGCAGGCTTTGAAGAAGGCCATGCCGCGGCCGAGGCCCCAGATGCCGAGCTTGATACGTTTTTTTGTTTTGAAGACCTGAGAGGTTGCCATTGGGTTGCCTTTTGAGGGGTTTTGCGAAGGGGGCGGGTCTCGGCTTTTCCGCGTGGGGAGGGAAGATAATCGATGTTTGATGTGTTATCAAAACAAATAATCTTAATAATTAAATTGAAAATCGAATCAGATGTGTAATAATGCGAAACATGAAGAAGGCCGGAAGATGCAAGAGTGATGTCTGCGGCGCCCTCCCAGGTGCGATGGGTGCTGCGTGGATGATTCGCGTGGCGGGCCGTGCGCTTGCGATGCTGGCGACGGGCGCGGTGGCTGTCTGGGCTTCGGCAAGCCATCACAGCGCGCATGCGGCGGACCTGGTGACGCTGTCGCCGGAGAACTTTGGCGAGTATGCGCCGCAAGGCAAAGAGGCCGATGCGGTGTGGGGCGACTATGTGCTGCGCAACGGCCAGGTGACGGCGGCGGTTTCCGATCCGACATTGCACTACGGCCGTTCCGGGGGCCGCAAAGGCAGCTATATGCTGGGGCGCCTGATCGACCTGACGACACGTGAAACGCCCAATGATCTGCTGGGGTATTTCGATCCGGCGTTCATGCTGGCGGTTCCATCGGGGGTGGTGCCGGAAGCAGATATGCAGCACAGATTCACCTTCGCGAAGGATCAACATAAATTGCCGGGGCGGGAGCCCCGAAGCGGGAAACGCGTTGAGCTTGTGCTGCCATACCCGTATCCGGTGAAGGACGTGCGCTACATCCTGGAGGATGGGTGGCCGTATCTGCTGGTGGAGGCGAATCTGGAGAACAACCGGGACAAGCCTTTCACATTTCCGGCCAACGCAATCGCAGGGGCGATCAGCTCCGGGCCGGTGAAAATGGGCGCCAGTGCGCATGCGGAGTACAAGTTCGATAAGAATTCACAGGTGGGATGGATTTACGATCCATGGTTTGGCCAGGCGTACGTGGTGGCGTGTGATCCGGGTGTGGGCAATGCGGTGGTGCCGCCGACGAGGACCTATCGACTGGACTTTTTGTTTGGGCAGGGCAAAGGTGAGGCGGCGGTGCTGCAAGCAGGCGAGAAGCGGCAGGTGCGCTGGAGACTGTTTCCAGGGCGCAATGTTTTTGAAGCACGTGAAAAGCTGGACCAGGTAGACGGCGTTAAGAATCGGCCGATTGCATTGACGGTTCTTTCAGCGGGCGAGCCGGTGGAAATGGCCAGGGTGGAGGCGTGGCGCGAGAAGGCGTTGTATGGCGTGGGCACAACCGATGAAAAGGGGCGGCTTGCCATGCGCTTGCCACAGGGCGCGTTTGAATTACGAATCAAGCCACTGGAGCATGCGGAGGCAGTGGTCACTCTGGATGCGGCGCAGGAAGGGGCCGTGACGCAGGAGTATGGACCTGCGGCACAGTTGCATGTGAGGGCTGTGGATGAAGGCGGACGGGGCTTGCCGGCGAAGATTCAAATCTTCGGCGTCGGGAAGACCGTGACGCCGGTGTTTTTCTCTCCGTTTGGCGCGGAACGTTCGGGGAACATCCTTCAGCCGGTTTCGGGTGATGCCGTGGCGAAGCTGGCTCCCGGGGCGTACCGTTTGGTGATCACGCGGGGCATCGAATACGACGCGGTGATTCGGGAAGTCACCCTTAAGGCGGGCGACAAACTGGATGTGGAGGCGAAACTCAAACGTTCCGTAAGCACTCCCGGGTGGGTGTCGGCAGAGTTCGCCAACAAGTCGACGGTGTCTACGTTCTGGACGCTGGCGCCGGCGGCGGGACGGGTGCTGAATCTGCTGGCGGAGGGGGTTGAGTTTGCGCCGGCGACCGAGGCGTTAAGCGTGTACAGCTACAAAGGGGTGATCAAGTCCCTGGATGCGCAAAAGTGGCTGGCAACCGAGGACGGGATTCATTTGCCTCAACCGGTGCGCAAGAGTTTTGGCGCGCAAAATGCGTTTCCCCTGACCTATGTGCCCGGCGACCAGGACGGCGGCATCCCACAGCGGCCGGCGCATGTGTTTGTGGTGTGGTGGCTACGGAATATTCCTTTTGTGTTTGATCAACGCGAGCGCGTGGTGGAGACCGGGGGGAACGGGAAGTTGATTCAGGTGACGCCGCCGGGAATCTGGGTGAACGATGGCCGGCTGGAAGGAATGAGCTGGCTGTTTGATGAGCGGAAGGTGTTCACCGAAAGCGTGCTGCGGGATGCACGGCTGCGGGAGGTGAAGGGGTGGGACGCGGTGGAACTGCAGCCGTTGGATGCCTTTCTGGATCTTCCGGAGTACGACCCCGCGGATCCCAAAGGGCAGCGGGACATGGACCAATGGCTGGCAGAACTGGACGAGCGGGAGAGCAAAAAATGGCCGTTGGCAAAAGACCGGAACCGGGACTGGTTTCGCATGCTTAACCTGGGGTACAGGCTGACGGGCGTGGTGAACAACTACGCGCGCAATACCACCAACGGCTCGGGGCTGTGGCGAAACTTTGTGCGTACCGGGGAGGATGATGCGGCGAAGCTGACGGCCAAGAACATCATTGAGGGGGTGCGTGGAGGCCAGGTGGTGATGACCAATGGCCCGTTCGCCGCTGTGACGGCGACGGCCGGCGGGGCGTCCGCCGGGCCGGGGCAGGATCTTGCAGCGCATGGGAAGAACGTGGTGCTGGATGTGCAGGTGCAGTGCCCGGATTGGATCGATATCGATCGGGTGCAGGTGATTTTCAACGGGCATCACGTGAAGGCCTTGGAGCGCCGCAGAGGTGAGGCGGCGCAGGGGAAACAAGCCGGTGGGTTCGTAACGACGCCGGGGCCGGTCAGGTTTCAAGAACGCTTTGCCCTGACGCTGGATGCGGACACGCATGTGGTTGTGATTGCGTCGGGAGAGGGAGCGAATCTGCGGCCTGACGCGGCGGAATCCCCCAAGACAATGCGCTACATCGCGATGACGAATCCGGTGTATGTCGATATCGACGGGGATGGCTTTAAGCCGCATTCTCCGACATTGGACAGGGTGTTTGCCAAGTTTTCCGGGAAGGATGTTCCGGCGCAGGGCAAGCCGCTGGAACTGACCTTACTGATGCAGAACCTGGGGGACAAAGCGACCAGCGATACGGTGAGCCTGCGGGTGATTCCCCAGGATGCGGCAACGGTGAAGGCGAGGCCGTCAAGCTACACGCTTGGCCCGGGAGAAGCGGGGCAATTGACGTTTGAAGTGACGCCGACGGGGAAGCATCAGACGTTTGTGGTACGGGCGCCACGGTCAAGCGCGGGGCTGGGGCGGCGCACCGCGGCGGTGCAATTAAAGCTGGGGAAACCCCTTGCCGGCAAGCCGGGGGCAGCCGATATCTGGCTTGAAAACCAAGCTCCAGACATGCAGGAATCCGGTGCAGACAACGACAAGCCGGGGAACACCCCGGCGGAGGATTGAGATGAACTTCATGGATGGCAAAAGGCGAATGCGGGCAATGGGCTTTTCCCTGGTGGAGGTGGTGGTCGTTATCGCCGTGATCGGGGTGCTTGTGGCCATGGTGGTGCCAGCGATCGGCAATGCGAGAGACTCGGCCAAGCGGATGCTGTGCCTTGGGAACTTAAGGCAAACGGGAACTGCGGCGCATGTGTATGCCAACGACAACCGGGGCAATGCGGTGGACGCCAGCCCGCCGCCGCCTCCGCTGGAAAATGCGCTGGAGGGCGGCTATCAGCCAAGCCTTTTCTTTCGCAGAAGCTCAACGAACGGGTTGGATCTCAAGACGAGCTACCGGGATTACATTTCGAATTTCAAGGTTTGGCAATGCTCCTCTCAGGGGAACGACCGAAACCTGGAATTAACCATCGACCCGATCGCGACACCGATCGTGTACAGCACGTATTTCTACTATCCGGGCCGGAGGGTTTATCCCAATTTCCGCAAAACCGGCTGGACCACCACCAAAGGGGTGTATGAGAAGCTGGTCAACAACCATGGGACACAGGTGATGATGCAGGATCGGCTGATTCAGGTGCATGACACGACCAGCACGTATGTGTTTAATCACGGGACCAACACCGCGGCCAACATGGGCACGCTGCGGGAGACTCTGGGGATCAACATCCTTCGAGTGGATGGGTCTGGTAAGTGGATGAACGTAAGCGACCTGACCGTTGTCGGATATGGGACGGTTTACACGGATACCAGGATTTATTCAGTATTGCCGGATGACTCGCTGTAGACGGGGAAGGTTGGGAAGAAGGGGCTGGGGTCTAGGGTTTGGTGAGAGCAATTAGCCTGGAGCGGGCATGCGAAGTTTCTTGCCTTGATATGGTTGCGTTGGTCATGAAGGGGAAAAGAGGCAGCGTAGAGTGGAATTGATACGGGTTGGCCGGCTTGGAGGCAGGCGCATGCAAGAGCTTCTAAGCCGGTTGCATGTATTGCAAAAAACTTGGGTAATGATTTGCCATGAGGGAGAGTGGGACAGAACGAGGGGGAGGGGTTATTCAAAGGTCTGGATTTGAATTGACCGTTTGAGGCATGCGGTTGGGCTGGTGTTGTTGATATCGACGGTGTTTCCCACGGCGGTGACAGTGAAGGCGCCGGCGCCCGGTGCCGCTTCGATTATGAATCGGCGTGCGGAGGGTTCATCTTTGGCGTCGAGGGGGGGATAGGTGTCGGTGATGGCCCAGGTGCTTGCGGTGATGCGGATCTTGCCATCGGATTCAAACTTGATGGGGTCGGTTTTGGACGGCTTACCCTTTGTAGGGTTGGCCCTGGCAAGAAGGGATGATGCATCCACCGTGGCCCACTGAGCGGTGGTCTTGTTCCATGATTCGATCTTGAGGTTTTTGGCGTCGGCGTAGGCGGTGGCGTAACGGGCAGAGCAGGAGGCGAACTCGGGCTCTTTACTCACGCGCTGCGCGGTGATGAGCATGTCGAAGGTGGCGGATGCGCCGTGGGTGGTGATCTGCTGGTTGAGCAGGAACTTGGTGGAGGAGCCGAAAAGGGCGATGCCCGCTTCGCCGGTGATGGTGACTTTCTGATCAGTTGGGTCTGTGGCCCATGCGTAGGTGCGTGCGCCGCCGTGGTTGGTGGAGGCGGTGATGGAGAGATCGATGTTCTTCTGGTTGAGCTGGACGGGGCCGATTTTTCCATTGATGGCGGGGGCGATACGCAGGCGTGCGGAACCGGAGGCGAGATAGGCGACGGGGCCGCCATGCTCTGCAAGGAGGTTCAGGTGGTAGGCCTTTCCCGAGCCCCATTCGGTGGGGCTGGCACCGCGCAGACGGCTGATGAGCTGGACCACACGGTCGTAGGAATACTCACCGATGTCGCGGCGGATGAGTCTGCCATCCTTCTCGATGAATGGGTCGGTTTTGGGGAGGGGTTTTAGAAGATCAAGCACATCGAGGCTGACGAGGGCTTCCTGGACGCGGCGGTGCTCCGGGCTTTTTTCGTCAGGAACGAGGGCGCGCGCCTTCCGAGCGATGGTTTTGAGCTGGGCAATGGCGGCGGGCGTAAGGTAGCTGCCGGGCTTGGCGAACTCGTCCGCATCGCTGGGGGTGTCGCCGCGGACACAGGCTTCAAGGGTGTCGATGTAATTGATCATTTCAGACGCGGCCGGGCCGTAGTAGCCTTCGCAAAATTCTCTGACGAGGGCTTTGGGGTCCAGCTCGGGGTTCCACAGGAGTTTTCGCCAGACGTAATTTTTTACGGCGGCGAGATCTCCGCCTGTGCTGACGTAGTTGCCCTGGATCATGACTCCGGCGACGCCCATTTTTTTGTATGTCCTGATGTTGTCGGCCATGGCGTAAAGACAAGGGAAGGGGGCGAGGAAGGTGGTGTAGTTTGCGCCGTATTCCCAGACATAGACGCGGCCGGGGGCGAGCTGGCACCAGCGCTGGAGGTTTCGCAGGAAGCTGGCGTTTTTCGGCGATTCGTTGACTGAACGGACGGTGGTGTGGCGCAGACGAGGGACACGGATGACGACGTTTGGGGCGGGCTTGATGGTGGCGGGCGGGGCCTCGAGCGACATGTAGGCGAAGGTGCCCACCTGGACGCCCGGGTACTTTTCTTCAAGGAGTTGAGCGGTTTGGTTGATCATTTGCAGGAGCGTGGCGGAGTAGCCGGGCTTTTTGCGTCCGTCGGGATCGGTCCAGGTTTCCTGGGTGTAGATTTCCTTGCTTTGGGGTGAGAGATCCATTCCGCCGTACCAATCCCCCATGCCGGCGAAGTAGATGAAGTAGTCGGTTTTTCCGCCGGTTTTCTGGATTTCTTTTTCGAGTTCGGCGCTGAGGGCGGCGGGCATTGCCTTGTCGGTGTAGTTCATGTGGAGGTTGTTGAACTTGCGATTGCCCTTGGCATCCATGGGAAGAAAGTTGGGGTTTGTCTCCGCGTAGGGCTTGAGCATGGGGCAGAGGTTGTGCGAGCCGGTGAAGCGGTCCTGACCCTGACGCTCGACACGGAACTTATAGGGAGCGAGCATTGCCTCCTGATTGAGGAGGTCGTGCTGGATGAAGGCGGGGATGTGCGTTTGATTGAGGTTCGGCAGGGTGATGTCGGGGCGGTTGGGGATGAACTCTTCGTTGTGGGTCCACCAGCGGCAGCCGAGCACATCTTCAAGAAAGCCGTAGACGCCGTACTGGGTGCCGGTGTTGCTGCCGCCTGTGATGCGGAGGCGTTTTCCTTCCACACGGATGAGGAAGCCATCGCGCGGGAGAACGGGGAGGCCGGTTGCCTGCAGGTCGCCCAAGACAATGGCACGGTCGGGGAGGGGGGCATCGGGCTTGAGAGGGAGCGCTTTAAATGGCTGGCCTGAGATCACGGTGAGGTAGCGGGCCAGGTCTTTGGCGCAGTTGGCCAGGGCTTTGGAGGGCGCGGGGTCGTAAACGACGGGGCAGGGGGGCGTGCCGGTGGAGACCAGGGTGAGGTCTGCAAAGGCGGTTGATGTGAAAGATAAAGATAAAAAGATTAAAAAAACAAGAGACACCCAATTCGGTTTGGAGTGGGGTTTATTTATTTTTGTGCTTAAAATTAAGGGCAATTTGGGAAATCCTGTCGTGTCATGGTTTTGTTATCTTAGTTCTTGACATGGATATAATTTGATTTAATAATCGACTAAATG
Source organism: uncultured Phycisphaeraceae bacterium (assembly GCA_964542875.1). GTDB lineage: Bacteria > Planctomycetota > Phycisphaerae > Phycisphaerales > Phycisphaeraceae > CAZGOM01. Next base: position 32,610 of record CAZIWA010000008.1, on the reverse strand, counting down.
AAAAAAATCAACCCAGAGACTGGTGAGCGGTCGGGACGCAAGCATGGGCAGTTCCTGCGTGAATTGCGCGCGCGGATCGTGTCGGGTGAATTTGCGCCGGGGGAGAAACTGCCGACGCGTCCGGAGTTGATGGAGCGATACAAGGTGAGCAGCATCGCGCTTCAGCAGGCGATGGACCATTTGGAGCGAGAGGGTTTTGTGACGGCGACGCCGAGGCTGGGGACGTTTATTTCGGCACGCCCGCCGCATTTGGCACATTACGGGCTGGTGTTCAACAGGCAGCCGGAAAGCCCCAATAGCTGGAGCTACTCGAAGTTCTGGTCTGCGTTGGCGCGTGAAGCCGGGACGCTTTCGGTGCCGAACCAGCGGGAGATCCGGACCTACAGCGGGGTGACGGGCCATGCGGATAGCGAATGGACGCAGACCTTCCTGGCGGATGTGAAACTCCGGAGGATGGCGGGTGCGATTCTTACGGACCCTTATTCCCTGGGCACTTATTTACCGAATCTCGACATTCCCATGGTCGGCTTCATGCGGCGGGCAGACCTGGCCGATGTTTACACCATCGAACTGGATTTGATCCGGGTGCTGCAGCGATCCATCGATCATCTGGCCCGCGCCGGACGCAGGCGTGTGGCTCTGATCGCCAGTGATTCGACTTCGCCGGAAACCATCGAGGTGTTTGAAAAGCTTGTCGCGGAAAAGGGGATGAAGACGCGCGGCGCATGGATTCACGGCGTGAGCCTGCGGTACCCGGCCTGGGCGGGGAACCTGGTGGCGGCCATGATGCTTGCGCCTGAGCAGGATCGTCCCGATGCGCTTGTCATCACCGATGACCATCTGGTTGATCCGGCGGTGCTGAGCGTGCTGGCTTCCGGCAAGAACGTTCCCGGGGAGGTGACCATCATCGGTTACACGAATCATGGCGCCGAACAGGCGTCGGCGGTGCCTATTCAGCGCATCGGGTTTATTCCCAAAGAGCTGCTTGAGATGGCGATGGAAACCATCGACAACGTGAATCAGGGCAAGCGGGTTCCACGTTCGGTGAAAATCGAGCCGCTATTTGAGTTTGAGATTGCCCGGTCACAGACCCCTGCCTCCCAACACGTGAGATAACCGATGTTGCGGCAAATGATTTTTTTGATCGCAGCGGCGGGTGTGCTGTTGTTTTCGCAACGCGCACTGCATGCTGAAAGCGGTCCGCAAAGCAGTACGGCTTTCAGGTTGTATGACAGTGTCGTCTGCCTCTTTGAGGTGGGGGAATCTGAGGCTGAGGTCCGGGTTGATCTTGATGTTCGCGATCTTAACTATGCCAGCCGCGGGCCCTCTGAAATGCTGGTGCGTATCTACGACCCCGAGGGGAAAGCGGTGGTTCGGCAGGTTATTCCCGATGACGGGGTGAATGCGCGCGCGGCGGGGCCGTGGTTTTCCGGTTGGGACCATGAGGCCTGGTATTACGCGACATGCTATTCGCGCGGGCTGGAGCCTGGGGTGCGGTTTAGCGCTTTGACAGAGCCCGGACGCGTTGCGCAGATGCCCGCCAGGCGATTCTCGTATGACATCAAGCAGGCCAAGCCCGGCGTTTACCGGATGGTGCTGGCCGGCACATCGGACTTGATCGTTACCGTGGCTTCAAATCAGCCACGCGCGCTGGGGGTGATGGGATCGCCGGATTGGCTGGTGGGCCGTGGAGATCAATTCGAAAAGTCATATTTCTTTATTCCCAAGGGAACGGTCGGGGTGACACTGCGCATGCTTGAGATGGAGCAGCCCTTTGGGCGGGGCGCGCGGGTGCTGGATGCACAGGGGAATGTGGTCTGCGCTATCACGCCCGGGCAGATGCTGTCGGAAGTTTCCTTTAAGTTTGCCAAGGCTGGGGCGTTTGACGACCAGTTGTTTAAGTTGGAAGTGGATTCGGGGGAACATGATTACCTGATTGAAGTGCGGCTTGATCAACCCAAAAAGGCACGCAACTGGCGCGGCCAGCCCGGGGTGTTTGCGGCATTGTGCCCGGATGCCGGGACAGCGCGGGCGCTAAAAGGCGGTGCGATCTATCACGACGGGCGCGTTTTCTGGCAGGGGTATCAGGTTCGGCTGTACGACTGGCTGAAGACGTTGACCAATGAGCAGAAAACGCTTCCCGCGGGGCTGGCGACTGCTGGGGAGCCTTTTGTTTCGGTGGGCTCGCACGAGACGCCTGGACCGCAGAGCGCCGACCGCATTCTGCATGATTATCCGGCGCATAAGGATGCGCGCGCGCTGAATGCCGCGCTGACGGACATGCTGGAAGGCATGATGCTGATGGGGCCGGCGGACCATGTGATGCACGGCCGGAACCTGGCGTATGAAATGGGCACGTACAGCTTTTTTTATCATCGGCCGGCGTGGCTGCTCTTACGCAAGTACCCGGCGCCTGGGCTGGCCGCGGAAGCCATCGGGGAGTTTGCGCTGCAGGTGGGCGACCGGCTGGCGTTTTGCCGTGGCATCGAGCTGGTGAATGGGAACTCACTGGCCAGCCTGATTCAGGGTTTGCGGTATTGCGTTGAAGCGACTCAGGATCCGCTGCTGGCATCCCTTTATGAGACTTACTGGGATCGCTTCCGAAACCGTGGTTTTGGGGACCGTTTCGGTGTCGGCCCATCGGGCGGTGTGCAGGAAAGCTTCGGGTACGACCATCATTACGGCGGCTACATCCTGCGGGGGTGGCGTGCGGGCATGAAAGACCTGAACGAACCGAGATTCAAGGAAGTCTACGATGGGGTTCTGGAGCTCTATTCATATACATGGTCCCCGGATGGGGTGTTTGCGCCGTGGTCAAGCCGCACGAAGAACAAGCCGCCGGGAGCGGCGTATGAAGGCGTGCCTGCGTGGAAGGGGTATGGCACGGGGGACGTGACCGGTTCCATCCGCGACGCCAATGAATGGGTTTTTGCGCGCAGGGCAAACTATTACACGGTGGCCTATTTCGGGCGGATCGACCCCACCTGGCTGGGAGAAGGTTTTCATGGGCAGATCGGCTTTGGAGGCGGGACGCTGTGCCAGGTTTATGTGCCGGACAAAGGGACGGTCATTGGATCATCTCTGAATGGCGACTACGGCAGAGGCATGCACCTTTCGCAGTGGCCTGGGTTTCACATCCACTCGCTTGTGGGCACGACGACCGATGGGAAGCCTTTCGTCGCCGCCAACAGCCAGCCGGTGGTGCGATGGGAGAAGCCCAACACAGTCATCGCTTCGGGTGAGGTGCGTGAGTCTTCCGTTCGTTACGAGCGGTCGTATACGTTTGGGCCTGACGGGATTGCATGCAAAGTCGCTTTGAATCGTTCGGGTGTGGAGAGTGTCTTTGATATCTACGGTGGCGCCAACAATCTGCGCGGCGCTTTGCGGGAGTGCCATGAGATGATCCCCTATGTGGCCGCCGTGCAAGCCAAGGGCAAGCCGGAGGTACAAGTGGTTTTCCTGATGCCGGGCAATGGGGAGAAGGCCACTGCGGCCACGCGGCAGGCGCAGACTACGCGCACCATTTTGCTGAAGCGCGCCGGCTTTGGAGCGGTGATCACGCTTGACCAGCCTCGGCCCGTCAAGCTGGGGGAGAATCAGACATTGCTTATTGAGCTTTGCACGCAGGATACTCCCGCCGAGAAGATTGCGATCAGCTATATGATTCAACCTTTTTCCGGAGATGCGCCAAGCTACAAAGATGCCGATGCGGCGGGCTTGGATGCGGCGGCGGAGAGCGATGCTGCCACTGGAGGTGTCCTTGGTAAGTGAACCTGACAGAATCGTGAGATTCATCCGGCACGGCAGCCGGCAGGATTTTGTGGATCCGGAGTGGTGTTCGCGGTCTGACCGTCCGCACGACCCGCCGCTGTCTCAGGAAGGGGTTGAGCAGGCACGTCAGACTGCGCGGCACCTTGCGGGACTGCGGCGGCCGAAGCACTTGCTGGTGTCACCGTTTCTGAGAACGCTTGAAACCGCGGCGCCGATTGCCGCTGAGCTGGGCTTGAAGATGAAGGTGGAGCCGGGGCTGGCGGAGTGTTTGTACACCGCGTGGTTTCCAACCGAGCCGGACTACCTAGCCGCGGCCCAACTGGCGATGAAGGATGTCATTGATGCGGGGCATCAAAGGCTGATCACCCTTGAATATCCCGAAGACAAAAACGCCAGCCATGCGCGTGGCGCATCGGTGATGGGAGCGATGCTGGCTCAGTTTCCCGGTGATCTTCTGCTTGTGACCCATGGCGGAATCCTCGATGCCCTGGCGAGGGCGCTTGTGCCCAAGGCCGTTGTGACGGCCAATTTGTGCTGCATTGTCGAGATCCATTTCAACAGGGGGAAAGGATGGAGCCTGGAACGCAATGGGGCGGACACCTCTCACTTATCGGCCGTTCCCGGGCTGATTCGGCTTCATTAAAACCCGGGGACGTGACTTCTTGGGCACATGCTGGAGCGGGTGTCCGGCCTGGATATCTGCAGTGACTGGTTTTTCCTCCTTCAAGGATTTTTCAATGCTCCGTATCGGACTCATCGGTTGTGGAACCCATGCGAATTGGGCTGTTGTTCCCGCATTAAAAGGCGCCGGAGACATGGTTGAGTTCATCGCGGCATGCGATCTGAATCAGGCCAACGTCGACAAGGTGGATGTCCCGGGGCTCAAGCGCTATACCGACTACAGAAAAATGATCGCGGAAGCCGGGCTTGATGCGGTGTATATCGCCACGCTCCCCGATACGCATGCCGCGATCGCCATTGATGCCTTGAATGCCGGGCTCCACACGCTGATTGAAAAGCCGATGGCGCACAGCGTCAGTGAATGCGAGGCGATTCTTGATGCGGCACGGAAGAACAACAAGCAGGTGGGGTTGAATTTCGAGCTGCGTTACCATGCCGAAATGTTCAAGATCCGGGAGTGGGTCCAGTCGGGCCGTCTGGGGCGCGTGCGCGCCATCCATGTGCAGGATTTCTGGGATGCCCACAAAGTGTTTGGAGATTTGGGGGCCAGGCGCAAGCGGCTGGCCAATCTGGCGGGGAGCCTTGACTGCGGGATTCACAAGGCCGACCTTGCCCGATACTTTTTAAACGGCCCCAACTGGACGCATATCACGGGGCGGGGCCGGTGGTTTGGTGAAGACATCCAGTTCCCAAGCCATACCAGCGTGATGGGCGAGCTGACCGACGGCACGCTCTACACCCTCAATGCCAGCTTTGCCTACACCGCTTACATTCAAGAGACACGGGCGCTGTCAGACGCGTGGACGCTGGTGGGGGACAAGGGCGTGATCAACATGTTTGAAGATCGGATCGGGCCGACTGTTTTACGGCTTCATTCCCAGACGCTCAGCGAAGAGTTTCCCGTGCCGGTACAGAGCCATGCGAGCGTGATGACGGAAACCTGCCGTGACTTCGCCCGGATGTGCACGTGGGGTGCTCCGGGGCTGAGGATCGCTACCGGGGTCGATGGGCTGCATGCTCAGATATTCGTTGAAAAAGCCAATCAGGATGCGGTTAAGCATCGGTTGGATTAGGAGCTTTAGAGGGTGAATCAGGTGTCGAGGCGGGTTTTGTTGTATTTGCGGTCGACGTGGAAGATGTGGGCGGGGATTTGGATGACGCCGGGCTTGAAGTCGGGCTCCTGGATCATCTGGAGGAGGGTATCGACGGTGCGGCCGGTGAGGCTGTCCATCCGCTGCTCTATGGAGAGAAATTCGATGCCGTGGGGCTGGATGGTGCAGTAGAGGTTTTCGTCGTAGGCGCAGATGAAGGTGTGCTTGCCGGGTTCGAGCCGTGTGCCTTTGAGGACTTCAAAGAGCTCAGGGAAGTGGCGCGACTGCGGGGTGAAGATGGCGGTGGGGGCGGGGTGCATGGCCAGGAGGGCTTTGGCCTGGGCGTGGATGTCGCCAAGGATGATCTGGGAGGGGTGGAAGCCTGTGGGGGTTGCGCTCATGGCGCGCTTGAAGCCTTCGGCGCGAAGCGCGGAGGCGGGGGAGTCTGCTTTGAAAGGGTGCATGATGCAGGCGATGTGCCGGTGGCCCATGGTGGCCAGGTGGGAGATGGCTGCCTGGGTGTCGGTGAGGCTGGCGCTGGAGACGGCGGGGATGTCGGTGGCGAGGGTTTCGCCGACGCTGATGGCGGGGATGCCCTGGGCGTTGCAGGCACGCAGATGATCGACCCAGCGGGCTTGAGGATCGAATGCGACGAGGCCGTCGGCGTGGGTGAGGTTGTTGAAGGCGGTGTTGAAGGGGCGGGTATCGGAGAGGACGTCGTAGACCGCCATACGGTCGCGGTCGATGATTTTTTCCTGGAGGAGGAGAAGGATGGTGCTGTAGTAGCGGCTTTGGTTAAGGATTTTGCCGTACTCGGTGTAGCCGAGGATGCCGATGGCGCCGACGTGTTTGCGTTTGGGGGAGGCGACGCGGGTGCCGCCTCGCTTGCGGCCTTCGAGGATGCCTTCACGGGTGAGATCGCGCACGGCGCGCTCGACGGTGGCGTAGGCGACGTTTAACTGCGAGGAGAGTTCGCGAAGGGTGGGGAGGCGGTGGCCGGGCGTCCATGCGCCGGAGGAGACGTTGGTGCGGATGGCGAGTTTGATCTGTTCGTAAACCGGGCCCGGAGCGGAGGCGCTGAGCTTGATGGCGTGTGATTTTTTAGGGCCCGGCTTGGGGTTGGACATGGTGGAATTGTATCGGAAACGTGAGAAGGGGGGCGGTGTTTTTTGCGGGTGTTTGACCTGGGGTGCCGATAAAGTAAACTAGTTTATAAACAGGAGCAGATCATGGTTTTTACGCCGGGATCAGGTGTGCGGGGCGACGAAAAACCGACGGTGCTGATGCCGGAGACGACCGTGGTGGTGACGCCGGAGAAGGCACCGGCGGGAACGGTTTATGCGGCAGAGGTTTTACGGGAGTGGCTGCTGAAGGCTATGAGGGCGAGTGCGGGGTTTGAGGTGGTTGGGGAGGGATCCGAAAGGCTGAAGGAAGAGGGGGTGTTTGTGATCGCGGTGGGGGCGACAGGGTTTGCCGAGGTTGGGCGGACGGCGGGGATGAAGGCGGATTCGTATTCGGTGCTGCGCAGGGGGAGTGTGGTGGCGATTTCCGGGGTGGGTGAATATGGGGCGCTGTATGGGGTGACGGCGTTCTTGGATGCGGCAGCGGGGGTGAGGTTTTATCTGCCGGGAGAGGCGTTTACGAGTCTGCCTGAGGATGGAAAAGTGAGGGTGGGGAAACTGGACGTGGTGAGCGAGCCGTATGTGGCGTCATGCTTCATGAGCGGGATTGATCAGGGTGATCCGACGCTTAAGGATTGGCTGGTGCTTAACGGGGGGCTGCGGCGAAAAGGGGGGACGCATCAGCACAATATGTATGCGATGTTTCCGCCTGGGAAGTATGCGCAGACGGACCCGGAGATCTACCCGGTACTGGCGGGGAAGAGGCATATCCCGGAGTCTGCGAAAGACCAGGGGTGGCAGATCAACTTCCTGGAACCGAAGACGCTGGAGATCGCCGAGCGGAGCGTGCTGGAGTTTTTGAAGAATAATCCCAATGACGCTTACGCCACGATGAGCGTCAACGATGGGTACAACGTGAGCCAGGATGAGGCGACCCAGGCGTGGCTGGCGGCATGGGTGGAGAAAAAACCGGGCAAGAATGGGCGAGACCGGGCGACATCGGCGCTGTATTGGGAGTTCATCACCAAGCTGGGAAACAGGCTGCTGATGAGTGCGCCGGGGAAGCAGTTGGTGTGTCTGGCGTATGGACCGACGCGGTTTGCGCCCGAGGAAAAGCTGCCGGGGAATGTGGTGGTGTTCACGAACTATCACGTGGGGGAACTGCCAATGGAGGGGATACCGACGGAAGGGAAAACGCCATTGGAAGGGTGGCTGGAACCTTGGATGCGGGTGACGGAGAACTTTGGAAACCATGACTGGTACCAGGGTGCGGGGTATCTGACGCCACGGATTTATTCAGGGTATTGGGCGACTTTTCTGCGGGAGATTCAAAAGCGGGTGAGGAGCCCATACATGCATGCGGAGTGCTATCCCAACTGGGGACTGGACGGGCCCAAGCTGTGGGTGCTGACACGGCTGTGGTGGGATCCGTCGCAAGACCCGCAAGCGCTGACACGGGAGTTTTGCAGGGATATGTTTGGCCCGGGGGCGGCGGGGATGGCGGCGTACTTTGAAACGCTGGAGAAGTTCTGGGACAAAATCAACGTGGTGGACGGGCCGGAGCGGAAGCTGAACCGGTGGGGGACGCAGTTTAAGAGTACGGCGGAGAGCCGGGCGCTATTGGCGCACGCGCGCATGGCGCTGGAGGAGGCTTTGAAGGAGCCGATGACTGCCGCTGAGCGTGGGCGGGCGGAGTTTTTTTCGGATTGCTTTGGAATGACGGAACGTTTTTTTGCGCTGGCGGCCAAAGAGACGGTGACCGAAGCGGACCTGAAGGAAGGGGAGGCGTACATTCAGGGGAAGGTGTTTGGGCATCCGCTGAGCCTGCATCAAAAGGAACTGACTTTGCCGGCCTGGCGTGAGGTGTACTGGGCGAGGCTTAAAGCGGCTGACCGGAAGCTGACGGTGCCGTATGGCGCGCCCAAGGATGGCACTTGGAGCCATGCGGTGACGGCGGGCGATTGGACCGTGAAAGGTGCGGACAAAGACCCGCAAGGCACCCGCGCGGAGATTCTGGCGGATGAAAAAACGCTGTATCTGCGTGTGACGTGCCCCAAGCAGGATATGGAGACGATCCTTGAAGTAGATGACGACGGCTGGCGCAGCGACAACGTGGAATTGTTCTTTGGGCCCGATGGCGACAAAGGGACGTTTGAGCGGCAGATGTGGGTGAAAACCAATGGCCGGGTGGTGGATTATTCGGGACGGGAAAAGCCGAATAGGGAGATCAAGGGAAAGGTGACCAAAGGGCCCGCAGGGTATGTGGTGGAGATCGCCGTGCCGCTGACGTATGCGAGGCCGAGTGGGGTGGGCAACGCGGTGGGGATGATGGTGGTGAGGAATGAATTTGTGCGTGTCGGGGGGATGAATGAGCAGAAGTATGGGGCGTCGTGGAATGGGACGCTGAGGCTTGGGCAGAAAGGGATAAGTGGAAGAGAGAGCAAAGGGGGAAGGGGTTGGGAAGAGTTACCGAACAGAGTCTTAAAGGAAGCGAGAGAAGATGATTGATGCGAATGATGTTCTGGCCGGGCATATCCGGGATATTTTGCCGAAATTGCGGCAGCCGGCGGCGGGGTGGATCACTCAGCCGTGGCTGAGCGTGGGGCATGGGGAACACTACAGCACGTTCATCTATACGTGGGACCACCACCATGCGGCGCTGCGCAGCGCATTGGCGGGGTATCCGGAGTATTTGCGGTATCTGCCGGAGAATCTGACGCACTACCAGAGAGGAGACGGATATACGCCGAGCATGGTGGGGGCGGAGCATGGACCGCGAGGGATGCAGCCGGTGTACCACGCGCAGCCGTTTTTGTTTCAGGGTGCGCTGGCGTACATGAAACTGACCCAGGACGTGGCGTGGGGTAAAGCGATTTTTGAAAAGCTGGCGAAGTATCTGAACTTCTTTTTCGTGGAGAACAAAGCGCCGATGGGGTTGCTGCGCTACCGGGTGGGATGGTACGGGGGAATCGACAACGATGTGGCGCATACTTTTTTTCTGCCGGACTCCACGGTGCCATGCGATCTGCCTTCGCTGGTGGTGATGGAATGCCGTGCGGGTGCGCAGATGGCCCGTGAATTGGGAATGGAGGGCAAGGCCGCCCAATGGGCCGGCAAGGCGCAGGGCCTGGCGGACGCGGTGAATGCGCATCTGTGGGTGGAGGAGGAAGACTCCTACGCGCCGTACAACCTGCTGGAAGGCCGGGCGACACTGCGCCTGGGCGGGCTTGGATTGTCAGGAGAGATCGGGCGGTATGCGTTTCAGACGTCGACGAATCTGATGCCGCTTTGGGCGGGGATTGCACCGCGAGACAGGGCCAAGCGAATGATCGACAGGTACCTGCTGGATGCGAACCATTTCTGGTCGGACTTTGGGATCCGAAGTCTTTCAGCCAAGAGTGAGTATTACAACAACGCACGATGGGGGAACCCGACACGCTTTGGCGACCATCGGCGGATGACCAACTCCAACTGGCAAGGGCCGGTGTGGTTTCCCACGTGCTATTTCATGTGTCAGGCGCTGTGTTTGTATGGGTATCAGGAGAAAGCGTTTGAACTGGCACGGAAGATCGTGGGAACAATGGCCAGAGGAATCGTGGAATCCGGTTCGATGGCGGAGAACTATCACGGGGATACGGGGGCGCCGTTGTACGCGAAGAAGTTCGGGTCGTGGAATGTGCTGGGGGATACGTTGGAAGAGTCGATCAGGACGGGGGTATGGGTGGGGCGGGCGTGAGGGAAGATACGAAGGAAGAGGAGGTAGGGGTGGCCGGATGGGCTGGCGTTGGCGGGGGCGTTATGGTTTTTGTGGGTTGTGCGCGAGCCGGGCTTGTCACCCGAAGACCCTCGTTTGCACGTCGGGCTAACGTGTTTTTGGGTGTGAGGTGAGTGAGGGGTTTTAGTTGGCGCGGGGAAGGCACACCGTAGCCCGTGGGCGGTCTACAGTGTGCCACCCGGAGGGGGGTTAGGGGAGTTTGACCCAAGTGCCGCCGGAGTAGTTGCGGTAGAGGCGGGCGTCGGCGTTGACGTTCCAGTTGTCAGTGAATTCTTCGGGGGAAGCGGAGTTGAGGAGATCGACGTTGAGGTTGCGGGCGTGTCCGTCGGTGTAGAGGGTGGCTTTGGTGAGGCCGTGGAGCCAGGTGACGAAGGTGACGTTGATGGCATCGGAGGGGCGGACGGTGTAAGTGGCGAAGATGCTGCCGATGGCGGAGCCGCGGTCCAGGCCATTTGCTTCGACGAGCATGAAGAGGGAGGAAGGTTTTTGGATTTTGTAGACGTTGCTCATGCGGGTGTAGCCGGGGGCGCCGCCTGCCCAGGCACCGGCGGTGCCGCGGCGGCCCAGGTGGTTTTCGACGGGGTAGTAGGAGAGCTTGGTGTTGGGGGCGGGGTAGGTGGCGACGTTTGCCTCAAGCGGGCAGGTGAAGACTTTGAGTGAGTTTGATTTGCGGTCTGCGGTACCGGCGCGGACTTCAAAAGGGATGTACTGCTGGATGGCGAGCTTGTTGGAATAAACCGAATAGCTGAGCTCCGTGCTGGTGCCGACGAACCAGGAATTAGAGGCGTTGGCGTATTCGGTGGTGGGGTCTGGCTCCCAGCCCCGAAAGTCCGTGGTGTAGGCATTCATGGCGAGGAAGATTTGCTTGTTGTTGCCGAGGCAGATGGCGCCTTGCGCGTTTTTGCGGGCTTCACCCAAGGAGGGGAGAAGAACGGAGATGAGCATCGCGATAATGGCGATGACCACCAGAAGCTCGATCAGCGTAAAGGCTTTTTTATGGTGATTAAGACGCATGGTGAGCTCCTGGGAACCTGAAGTGGAGGCTGGAAATAAAAACCAGTTTAATTAATTTGAGACGTTTAGCAATGGTTTATTGAGAGAAAAAACAAAGATTCATAAAACGGTCGCGCCCTGGGCGCCGAGGGTGTTGCGAAGGGCCTGGGGATTGACCTGGGCGACGGGGGTGTTGTGTCTGACGGCAAGGGCTGCGGCGATGCCCGCGGCCTGGCCGGTCTGGGCGCTGTTGACCATGACGCGCATGGCTCCGAAAGCGCCTTCATCGGCATCGATGCAGCGGCCGGCGACGAGGATGTTCTGGGAGCCGATGGGGACCAGTGAGCGGTAGGGCACCTGGTAGTAACGAGGGGCGTCCGAAGTGATGAGGCCTTCCTTGCGCCAGGTGGAATGAGTGCCGGGGCCGGTGGAATGGACGGTGTGCTCGCGGCCATCGAGGTAGCGGAAGGTGAGGCCGTCGCCGTGAGCGGAGTGTACGTCGACCCGGTAGCTGCCGTTGGCGATGGCGTCGTCGAAGCGGCGGCAATTCAAGACTTCGGATTCGGTGAGCTGGTGAAGGCAGCGGGTGTGACGAGACTCGCGAATGCCAATCCTGGCGGGGAGGCCTTCGAGTCGGACGTTGGCCTGGCCGGGGGCGTGGGCTTTGATTCTGCGGAGGATGGTGCGGGCCTGGCGGCGGCCTTCAAATTCGGCCTGGGTGAGTTGATCGGCGTCGGAGCAGTCTGCGCCGTGGGCGCGGGTGCCGGCGATCATCTGGAGAGCGCCGCCGGGCATGGGGGCGGCCCAGAGGAAGCCGGGTTTGAGGGGGTCAGGAAATTGGGGATCAAAGACGGCGTTTAGAAGTTCCTGGCGGGTGCTGGTGAGGCCGGAGACCATGATGCAGGTGGTGGGAGGCTGAATTTTGGGGCGTGTGTAGGTCTGGAGGCCGGCGCGGTGGGCGAGATCGCAATCGCCGGAGGCATCGATGAAGGCTTTGGCTTTGATGGCGCGGCGGCCTGACTTGTCTTCGATGATGATGGCCTGGGCGGCGCCGGCGCCGTTCATGACGGGGCGGACGAAGCGTGCGTGAAGGAAGGGACGGATGGAGGGGTGGGCCAGGAGCATTTGATCCAGCGCCATGACGAGGGCGTAGGGGGAGAAGGCATAGGTCCAACTGTGGTTGTGACCGCGGTCGATGACGGCGTCGTCGGATTTGAGGAGTTGAATGCATTCGTGGCCGAGGCCGGACATGATGGTGAGATTGCCGGTTTCGTCGAAGGGGGAGTGCCAGACGTTGACGAGGGAGGCGGTGGCGGTGCCGCCGAAGTATCCGAAGGCTTCGATGATGGCTACAGAGAGGCCCATGCGTGCGGCGGCGATGGCGGCGAAGAGGCCGGTGGTGCTGCCGCCGACGACGCAGAGGTCTGCTTCGTGACAGATCGGGACGTCCTGCGCGGGCTCTTGAATGGTGTGGGGCATGAGGGAAGGGTATATGGGAAAAGGTACAGGGGACAAGTAAGAGGGGGTCAGGCGGGGAGCGTAATTTGGTGGCCGGTGGTGGAGGATTCTTCGGCGGCGAAGACGACGCGCATGGTTTGGAGGGCATCTGCGGCGCTGGTGCGGGGGGCCTTGCCGGCGGACACGCGGGCAATGACATCCAATGCCTGGGCGGAGGTGTTGTGGATGTAGGTGTGGTCTTCGTGGGCGAGCCAGGAGAGCTCTTCGACGATTTTGCTGGTGATGCCGGTGGGGGAATCGCCAAATTCCCAGCGGCGCAGGCGGCGGTGGAAGACGTTGGTTTCGATGGCGCCTTTTGTGCCGAGGATGAGGAAGCGGAGCTCGTGGCCGTCGTCTTTCTGGACGGAAAGGAGGTCCTGCAAAGGGTCTTTGGGGTGGGTTTGCGCCAGGGACATCATGAAGGTGAGGTGGCTGACGGAGCCGTCGGCGTAGCGGACGGTGGTCTGGTAGTTGTCACGGACCTGGAAGTATGGGACGACGTTTGGAGAGGATGCGCTGTAGACGGACTGGACGGGGGAGTTGATCCACCAGCGGGGGAGATCGACGTAGTGGGAGAGTTTTTCGCCGAACATGCCGCCGGCGGCGGAGGGGAGGTTTCGCCAAGAGCCTTTTCCGTGGAATTCAGAACAGATGTAGGTGCACTGGGTGTGGACGGCCTTGCCAAGAAGACCGGCGTCGATGCGCTCTTTGACGAGCTCATAGAGGCGTGAATAGCGAAGTTCAAAACCAATCTGGAGAAAGCCAGGGGCTGCGGCCATCTGCTGGGCATCGGTGAGGGTTGTAGCCATGGGCTTTTCACACATGACGGCTTTGCTGGCGGCGAGGGCCTGGAGCGCCAGGGGGGCGTGCTCCTGGTTGGGCGCGGTGATGAAGACGAGCCGAACGGCGGGGTCTTTGAGGATGTCCTGATATGCAGAGGTGGCGAGGATGCCGTGCTTTTGGGTGGCGGCGGCCCGGGCCTCGGGAGAGGGATCAAAGCCGATGATGGTGGATGTTTGCGGGGCGGATTTGACGACGGGAAGGATGGTTTGGCCCATCCGGCCCAGGCCGGCGATGGCGATTTTCATGGCGAGTTTTTTTTGAGGGGTAAGGAGGTTTAGAAGACAGTATGCGGAGGGGCAGAGAAACGACACCTTCGTTCGAGCGCTCCCCTGAGGGGGAGAGAGATTGCTTCAGGCAACGCGTGGGGATTATGGAAGTTTAAGGAGGCCGGACCAGACGGTGGTGTAGTTGAGCTGGTTGGCCGCCTGAACGGTTTTAAATTCGTTGCGGACCAGAAGAAGGCCGATTTTAGAGGGGTCCTGGCCGGGGAGGTAGGCGCGGGGGATGGCGACGCGCACGGTGTATTGGTTGGGTTGTTTTTCGACGGCGGCGACGGGTTTGAGGTTGGGGTCGTCGGAGCCTTTGAAGTTGACGACACGGCCGGAGGTTTTGACCCAGAACTGGCGTTCATAGGCGTCACGGTTGCCGTCGAGGTCGAAGAAAAATTCAATGTTGTCGGACCGCCAGGAGTCGTCGGGTGTTTCGATGAGCTTGCTGGTGTCGGCGAAGGGGCAGGTGATGGTGACGTAGAGGAATTTGGCGTCGGCGGCGAGCTGGGCGGTGGTTTGGCCGGGGTCCTTGCCGCCTGACTTGATGGCCCAGGGGCCGGTGGGGGTGCTGCCTTTGATGGCGGAGGGAGTGCCGGGGTTGGGTATGGTGACGGAGGGGACTTCAAAGGGCTTGGCGGCGGAGCGGACGCGTGCCCAATAGAGCTCGCCGAGGCCGAGCATGGCTTGGTTCTTGTGATGCAGAGAGAGGGGATAGATGAGGACTTTTTCCGCGATGTAGGTTTCGATGGCTTTGCGGTCTTCTTCGGTGGGCTGGGTTTTGGTGGCCAGGGCGAACATGCGTTCGGAGAGGCCGTAGCAGTCGGAGAAGAAGGTGATGCGGGCAAGGGCCGTGGGGTCCGCCTTGGCGTCGGTGAGGGCCTGGTCGAGGTAACCGCGGCATTCCTTGATGATGGCCATGGCGGTGGGCGAGGCGCGGAACTGGGAATCCCAGCGCATGAGCTTGCGCTCGGGGCCGTCGGTGATGTTGAGCTGTTCCCAGAGGACTTCAAGCCGGGCGAAATAGAGGTTCATGGGCTTGGCGGCGGGGCCGAACAGGTCGTCGCAGAACTGCCTGGTGAGCTTGGCGGGGTCGAGTGAGGGGTCCCACCAGAGCTGGGTGAGCACCCAGAGCTTGGGGCCGTCCAGGCCCCAGTTGGGGTAGCACTCGGTGTGCATGTAAGCGTCGGGGGTGCGCTCCTTGAGAGCGCGCATGAAGCGGGCGTTGTAACCGGAGTAGATCCGGGGGATGAGGTAGCCCGAGCCCTGGTACCAGTCGTGATTGCCGAAGTGGTTGGCGGAAGCGATCCAGCGGTCCAGCGGGGAGAGGCCGGAGGCGTCCTTATCCAAAAAGCCGTCGACGGGGAGTTCGCCGATGTGAAGGTTCGTGAAGACGACGACGTTGTCGGGGAGTTTGGCGGCAGGGGGGAAACGGGTGGGGCCGTAGGCGAGGCAGACCAGCCGTTTGCCGGGAGCTTTTTCCTGGATTCTGCGGGCGAGCTTGTCGATGAACTCCCAGTAGATTTCAGAAGTGGCTTTGTCCTGCGCGCCGGGGTCGTTGGGGAGCTTGGCCTTGATGGCGGCGATGCGGGCGTTGGTGACGTCGTCCTGGCTGTAGTTGCGGCCGTCGTTGATGCTGAGGGCGACGTATTGGTCGTTGGGCTTGGCGGCGAAGTAGGCGAGGATGGATTCTTCGGCGACCTGGATGGTCTTGGGTTCCAGGAAATTGATTTGCCATTCCTGATCGCGGGCGGAGCCGGGGATGTAGCGTTTGCCTTCGCGGATGGGGTAGATTTCGGGGTGGGATTCGGCGTATTTCTTGGGGGGGAAGATTTCAAAGAGATTGTGCTGGTGGGTGCCGCCTTTGCGGCGCCAGCCGGCGTTGATGCGGGCCCAGTTGGCGGCGGGGAGGTCGTCGACGTTGATGCCCGAGAGGAAGCAGGAGGTGACGAAGGGGCTGGTTTTGATGTCGACGGCGTCGAACTCGACCCAGGGGTTTGCGGGGAGGCTGACGAAGTCGTCGCCGGGGAGGTAGAAGCGGACACCGGCGATTTTGTCGAGGAAGCCGACGCCGGCGAGAAAGTTGCCGAAGTCCGCGCCCTGAAGGGTGAGGAGGCTGCCGGTGCGCTTGATGGCGTAGCCGTCGGGGCCGAGGTCTGAGGGAGCGGCGGCGGCCGGAGCGAGGCTGGTGGGGCCGACGGAGATGATGAAGCGATCCTGGGAGGCGGGAAGGGCGGCGAGTTTTTTGTCCGAAACGATCTCAAAGCCGGAATCTGATTTGTAGATTTTGCGGAGCCAGGTGCGCATGAGGCCGGCGGCCTGATCGCACTCCCGGATGGCCGGGTCTGGCGTGACGATGACGGTGGATTGAGGTACGAGCCGGATGGGAGCAGCGACGGCGGGCGCGGCTGCGCAAAACAGCGTGAGGATGAAGAGGGCCAGTACGCAGGCAAGCGAGTGTTTCATGATGTAACTCAAGGAGTGGAGACCAGACGGTCTGTTTTTTCAAGTGGGGTGGCAGGTGCGCCGGTGGAAGTGGCGGCCGCGTGGAAACGCAGTTCGAATCGGGCCTGGATGCCGGAAATTCGGATGATGACGACATCGCCCAGAATGGTGTGGTCGGTGGTGCTGGAGGGGGCGTTGGCGGTGTGGACGACGGCGTTGTGCCCAAGACTGGAGAGGTCCAGGGTGAGGATGCCCGAGGGCTGGGAAAAGGTAAGCGTGGGAGCCGTGCTGAGGCGCAGGCGGGAAACATTGGTGAGGTTTTTATAAGCCTGGGTGGGGCCTAAAGACTCGGCCAACGGCTCAAACCGGTGGTTGTGGGGCAGCAGGCGGCCCATGGGGTGGAGCACGTAATCGAATGTGCGGGTTTGTTTTGCGGAGCAGGTGAAGACGTCGTGGAGGGTGTCGCCGGTGAGGGTGATGTTGCGCTGGAAGGTGACATCCGGCATGGCGTCGGGGTAAGGGCGGGCGCCGCCTGCGAGATGCGTTTGGGCGGCGCCATGGAGCGTGGCGTCGGTGCGTTCATGGGAGAGCTGGTCGGCGAGCACGGTGTTGTGGGCGAGGGTGGTCTTAAACCAGCCTTCGTGCATGTTGGAGGAATAGCTGCTGGACCCTTTGTCCTGAAGCCAGGGCGTGCCGGCGTGCCAATAGAGGAGGGAGAGTTTGTCGTGATGGTCGTGGCCGGAGCCTTTGCGGGAGCATTTTAAAAGCGCATAGGAATCTGCGGCGGGCCGGGCGATGCCGATGCCGGAGCCTTTTAACTGCACGCTGGGCGCGGGGACGAGGGGAAGGGTGAAGTCCAGCGATTCAAGGGCCAGGAGCCAGTCGATCTGCTGGCGGCCGTAGTAGGCGGGGGTGTGGTTCCAGTCGGCAACGGTGGTGTCCGGCCCGTAACCCGCGGCCTGCCAGGCTTTAAAGGCGTGGGTGCTGGCGGCGGAGACGGCGGGGTCCTTGTAACGCAGGGCCGCGGTGCCGTAGAGCCGGGTGGGAATGGTGGTGCCTGCCCAGCAGTCGTTAAGCGCGGGCATGCGGCCGTCGGGCATCATGAGCTGGAAGGGAATGAGGAGTGCGTTTTGAAGCAGGGTTTCCTGATAGGGGCGCATGCCGTTTCGAGACATCGCCTCGGCGAGGAAGAGCATGGCGGTGAGGCCGTAGTCGTGATAGCCGGGAGAGCCTTCATATTGCATGCCGTCGGCGGTGAAGCCGTCGACGGTTTGCTGACGGAACCCGACCTCACCAAAGACGGCGTGGCGGATGGCGTGGCGGTCGGCAAAGGCGAAGCCGACGCAGCCGATGGCGGCGTTGTTCCACATCCGGATGTTGTGGATGCGGGGGACATCGCCCCAGAGGAGGTCGATCCCGGGCTCGAAGAGGTTGGTTTTCAGGAGAGACGTCTCGGCCTGGGAGAGGCGGCCGGTCTTGTCGAGGGTTTCAGCGGCCCAGAGCATGGAGAGGAGCCAGATGGCTTCTTCAAGTCCGGAGCAGGTGACGCGGCCCCATGTCCAGCTGGCGCGGCCTGTGGGGAAGTAAGACGGGTAGTTTTGCGCGTAGGCGAGGAGGATGCCGCGGGCGCGGTCGATGGAGGGGGTGTGATCAAAGAGTGCGCCGGCGAGGGCGCAGGTGCGGGCGTCGTTGGCGTTGGTGTTGTGGACGAGATTGACCCAGGCGCGGTCGACGCCGGGGCCGCGGACGGGGCGGCCGGAGGCATCTCGCGTCGCTGCGATGTCGCGGGCATCAAAGGAGAGAGGGCTGCCGGTGTCTGCGGCGTGATATTCCGGGAAGCGGTATTCCACAGGACCAGGGACATGCAAAGCGTGTCGGCAGGCGGCCTGGGCGGGATCAAGGATGGAGCGGGTGGCGATCTCCAGGGCCAGCGGGTGGCGCTGGATGAGCGCTTTGGCGGCGGCGAGCTCGTGGCGTGTGATGAAGGTGTCTTGGATCATGATTTATAAAGACTAGTTTATATTTGAAGACCGGGGTGTCAAGAGGAAAAAGAGTAGAGCCGGGCAGAAAGGGTTTTGGTTTGGGGAAAAAGCGAGAGAGCGGGCTTGGCAATATAGTATGGTTTTTATTATCCGCGGCTTGGGCAGGCGCCCGGGGCGGTTTTGAGGATTTTCAAGAAGGAGCGTGCGATGGCAGTGCCGACGACCAAGCAATTATTCGACCTTACGGGCCGGGCGTTTCTGGTGGTGGGAGGGGCGCGGACGCTGGGGTACGACATGGCGCTGGCGCTGGCCGAGTTTGGGGCGGACGGGGTGGTGACATCCCGGACGAAGGAGTCGGCGGAGGAGGCGGCGAAGAAGATTTCGGCGGCGACGGGAAAGCGGGTGCATGGGATCGCGATCGATGCGGCGGATGAGGCATCGGTGAAAGCGGGGGTGGCGCAGACGGTGGCGCTCATGGGGCGCATCGATGTGCTGATCAACAATGTGGGTGGCGGGGGCGGCGGGGCGAAGAACGCTTCTGCGAAGATCGAGGAGCGGCCGCTGGAAGTGTGGGAAGCGATTCAGAAGACGAACGTGACTGCGCCGTTCCTGGTGTGCAAGTACGTGACGCCGGTGATGACGGGACAGGGGTCGGGGAGCATCATCAACATCGCGAGCGTCGCGGGCATGGTTGGGCGCGACAGGCGGGTTTATCCCGAGGGGATGACGCCTCAACCGGTGGATTATGCGGCGGCGAAAGCGGCGATCATCGGGTTTTCGACGGATCTGGCCGGGTACCTGGGGCCCAAGGGCGTGCGGGTGAATTCCATTTCGCCAGGCGGGTTTGAGCGTGGGCAGCCAAGGGCGTTCATCGATGCCTACAGCGACCGGTGCATGCTGGGCCGGATGGGGCGCGACGGGATTGATTTGAAGGGCGCCGCGGTGTTTCTGGCCAGCGATGCTTCCGGATACGTCACCGGTCACAACCTGGTGGTGGACGGCGGATTCAGCGTGTGGAAATAAGTGGGTTTCGAACGTTTAAGACCGGGAACGAACATCAAGAAGGAGTCGGTATGAATCAGACAGCAATCCTGTTTCCAGGGTTTCGGGATACGGGCAAGAAGCGGCGGATGGTGGTGGTGGGGCTGGGGTCGATCGGCAGGCGGCATTTGCGGCTGCTTAAGGAGCGGCCGGATTTGATCGTGGAAGCATGCGAACCTTCGGCCAAGGTGCTGGAGCTTGCCAAAGGCGAGCTTGAAGGCGTGAAGGTGCATGGGGATTTTGAGGTGATGCTGGCGACGCGGCCTGATGCGGTGCTGATTGCGACGCCTCACACGCTGCATGCGAAGCAGGCGATCGCGGCGATGCGCGCCGGGGCGCATGTGCTGTGCGAAAAGCCGATCTGCGTGGACGGGGCGCAGGCGCAGGAGATGATCCAGTGTGCCAGGGAAACCAAGCGGACGCTGGAGGTGGGGTTTCAACTGCACTTTCAGCCCGGCGTGCTGCGGATGCGGGAATTGATCAAGAGCGGGGTGATCGGGACCGTGGTGCACGCGCATGTGCGCATCGGGTCATTCATCACACTGAGAAACTCGCTGACGCGCTACCAGGAGAAGCTGGAAGGGGCGCTGCTGCTGGACTATGCGCATCAGCCTGATTTGCTGCTGTGGCTGCTGGGGGAACTGCCCAAGGGGGTGACGTTGACGGGGTTCAAGGCCGGCGACATGCCGTTTTCCAGCAATCCCAACGTGCTGGCGCTGACGTTGGATTATGCCCGGCCCCTTTTGGCGACGGTGCACTTCAACTATGTGCAGATGCCCCAGCGGCATGAGTGGGAAGTGGCCGGCGACAAGGGATGGATCGTGATGGACCCGGACAAGGGAACGCTCCGGCTGGGCCTGCGGGAGACGGAAACGGAGACGACGGAGACTTTTTCCACAGACCGGGACATTACCTACCGGATGGAACACCAGACATTTCTGGATGCGATCGATGGGGTGCGGCTGCCTGAAAGCCCGGGCGAAGCGGCGGCGCGGTCTGTGGAACTGTATGAGATGGCAATTGAATCCTGGAAGGAGAATCGGCGGGTGGATTGCAAGTGGCGGGAGTATCGGTGAGAGCGTTATCGACGATGACGCCGGTATTTAATGGGGCCGCTGGAGGCCCAATGATGGGCTGCAGGTATTGGATTTTCCCTTTTCCATCAGGCTGAGATTCCACTTGCGTTTTGGAAGTGCCCATGAAAAAACCCCGCGGATTGCGGGGTTTTTTTAACGGAGAGGAAGAGATTCGAACTCTTGAAAGGATTGCTCCTTTACGCGATTTCCAGTCGCGTTCCTTCAGCCGCTCGGACACCTCTCCTAGTGTCGGCAAAAGCCCGGCAGGGCAAGCCCGGGCAAGACGCGTTATTCTACGCTTTTGATCCGTTTTGTAAAGCCGGTGACATGACAGAGAAACGTGTAGATACGAAGCTCCAGGGCGTGGTGGTGGTGGACAAGCCCCTTGGGTGGAGTTCCATGACCGTGATCAGGAAAGTTCGGCGGGCGTCGGGCACCAAACGGGTGGGCCATGCCGGCACGCTGGACCCCTTGGCCACCGGCGTAGTGGTGGTATGCCTTGGCAAAGCGACCAAGATGGTCGAAAAGCTGATGGGCCAGACGAAAGTTTATGTGGCGAATGTGGATTTGTCCGCATTCAGCGATACCGACGACCGTGAGGGAGTGTTGACGCCGGTGGAGGTGGCACAACCGCCTGAGGAGGAAACGGTGCGTGAGGCGCTGAAGGCTTTTGTGGGAAATGTGATGCAGACGCCGCCTGTGTTCAGCGCGATTCATGTGCAGGGGCAGCGGGCTTACGACCTGGCCCGCAAAGGCAAAGAAGTGAAGATGGCGCCCCGGCAGGTGCGGATCGATTCCGTGGAACTGCTGAGCTATCAGTGGCCGCAACTGGATATCCAGGTGACGTGCGGCAAGGGGACATACATCCGCAGTCTGGCGCGGGATATCGGCAAGGCGCTTGGCACCGGCGGGCATTTATCGGGCCTGCGGCGCACCAGGGTGGGTGAACTGACCGTGGAAATGGCGTTGGCGAATGACAAGCTTTTAGGGATGGTTGTGCAGGAGGATTTGATGGAGTTGGAAGACCCGCGACTGGTTGGTGATGTGGTGAGGTAGAAGAGGGAGAGAGGCCCGCAGAGAATTGAATCGTTACGGGTTTGTGGGCATGGACGCGGGCGCGTGCAAGAGCATCATTCTCAGATTTTAACCTGGGGCTACGTGCTCAGAAGCGCTCCACCCCAGGCTGTAATAACAGCGGGCCTTTGGCCCTTAAGAAAAGCGCAGATACAGAGGGTGACATGCTCACGCGGACGAGAGCATGCCACCCGGAATTACGGATTCCAGCATTGTTAAGCGCCAGCGCGGGTGCGGGGGATGATTTCGCGGAGAAACGGGTCTTGCTGGACGAGGCTTTGCGCGCGTGCGATGAGGGCTTCGGGCTCGGTGCGTTTGCGGGCTCGGGTGGCGTCCTGGCTGACGGAGGCGAACTTGCGCATGAGGTGCCAGCGGATGCCGGCGTCGAAGTTCTGGTGGCGGGTGGGGTTTAGGGTGTCGAGAACGGGGCCGACCTCCGCGATGCCCAGGGCGAAAAGCTCCAGCACCCGGGGGATGCTGGCCTGGTCGACAAGGCCGGCGTGACGGCAGGCGATGTCCAGCGCGCCGGGAAGTGCGTGGGCCATGAGCGATTTACGGATGGCCAGAGCCTGGGCGAGGTCGTCAATGATCTGATCGATGAGCCGAACTTTGGCGCTGGCGGGATCGAGCTTCTTGCGCAGGAGGTCGGCCTGGCGCTTGTGGTAGTGGTAGCGCATCAAAAGCCGATCGACGGCGGGCTGGGGCAGGGGGGCAAAGGTGAAAAGGTCGGCCAGCGCGGGGAGCGGAGGGCCAAAGAGGTTGTGCCAGGGGGCCAGGGGATCGTGCGCGGGGTCCGGAGATGAGCCGGGGGCGGGCGGCTCGATGGGCATGCGGTAGACCTGGTCGGCTTCGGGCCGCTGAAACAAGGGAGAATCGACGTATTCCAGCGCGAGGGATTTAATGGCGACGGCTTGCATTTCGTGGACGATACGGGAGACGGTGCCGGAGGTGCGCTGGTACCGCTGGGCGATTTTTCCCGGCTTGATGCCCCAGCGCCATGCCCGGAAAATCACTTGCTTTTCCTTGAGGGAAAGCGGCCCCTGGCGACCGGCGAAGATGGGGTCATTGGGGGTTTCGCGGTCGTGGCGTTCGAGCACCTGACGCACGCCTTCGAGGGACCTTCCGGTGCGTCTGGCCAGGTGTTTGGCGATCTGGTTAAAGGTGAACCTGCCGGTGGATTCAAGCGTTCGGGCGCGGACGGCGAGACGGTCGTACTCGTCGTTGGACAGGCGCTTGAAGGCACTTGCCTTGGCGACGGTTTCCTTGTGAAGGGCCAGAAAGTAATCGATGCTGGACTGCGGGTAAATGAGTTTGCGTTTGAGCTTTGTTTGGCAATAAACCCAGCGCCAGCGCAGGCCGTTGTCACGCCAGCGGGAGATGGTTTTCGTGGTGACGCCGAGGTTGGCGGCAAGATCGTCGGGGGTGAGGCCGGGGTCGTCGTCGGGCATGTCCATGGAACGGGTGAGCGTGTCGATGAGCAGACGCAGGTCTTCCTGCAGGGCCTGGCCGGTCATGTTGCGCTGCTGTGTGATGTCCGGACGAAAACCGGTGAGCCGAAAGGCGATGAAGTCGGTGGGATAGATGGCCTGGAGATCGACGGTGTCGTGAAGTTTTTCAGCCCGGCGGACCTGATCGCGCCTTTTGTCCAGATGGGAAAAGAGCAACTGCCGGGTGAGCTGAGCGAGCTGCTGGGATTGGTATGGGCGTTGGATCTTGCGAACCATGGGAGGAGTTTAAGATTTTAGACGGATGAAAAGTAGTGCAGGGCGATGAAAGTACACGCGCCTGCCATCCATCGTCGGGAAGGCAGGAAGCTATTCACGTTTGAAGCGTTCGCGCTGGTATTCGAGAAGGGTGTCCAGGGCTTCGGATTTGAGGGGTTCTTCAAGAGGGGCGGCCTGGACTTTGACCAGGAAGTCGCCGATGGGGGTGGCGGGGCTGCGGCGCAGGCCGTGGCGTGCGAGCGCGCGTTCGATTTTGTGGAGCCGGGCCTGGAGGGAGAGCACGCGCTGGGAGTACATCCTGGCGGCGGCATTGCGATCGTGAATGAATCGCAAGATGGACTTGCGGAAGAAAAAGCCGATACCGAGGACGACGATGATGAGCCAGCCCCAACTGGGGATGACGGCGAGGACGAAGACGAGGGTGTCCCAGAGAATGGCGAGGACCGCACTGACGCCGCCGAAGACGACGAAGCGGAGGATCATCTGGAAGTAAGAGTTGAACCAGTCGCCGGTGCGGGAGAGCCAACCGGGTTCGTCGATGATGGGGCGGGCGGAGCTGGGGGTGGCTTCAACGACCGTCCAGCCGTTGCCGGGGATGTAGGCTTCGACCCAGGCGTGGGCGTCACGTTTGCGGGCGATCCAGTAGCCGTCGCCCATGCCCTGTTCGCGGACGGAGAGGCCGGTGACGTAACGGGTTTCCACACCGCGGGAGCGGAGAATCAGGGCGGCCGCGGTGGCAAAGTATTCGCAGTGGCCGGCCTTGATGTCGTCCATGAATTCAACAATGGGGTCTTTGTTTTTGTTGTTGAGCTTCAAGCCGAGCTGGTAGGTGTAGTTGGCCTGGAAATAGTTTTCGATCTTCTGGACCATGGCGATGGGGTTGGTTTCATTGCCGATGATCTTGTTGGCGTAGCGCTTGATGTCCGCGGCGATGTCGCTGGGGATGGCGAGCTGTTCGTTGATGGTGGGGCCGTGCTGGCGCAGGAGCTCTTTATCGATGGCGTAGTATTCGTATCCGCCTTTCATGGAGGAGGATTCGGGCATGACGGTGTAGGCAAGGCTGCGCTTGATGGACTTGTCGAACATGGCGATCTGATTGGTGCCCAGTGGGACCATGACCGTGCTGGCCATGCCGGATTCGGGATAGACCGTGCCGCTGATTTCATGGGTGCGCGAGCCGAAGAGGCGGAAGATGTTTCGGCCCTTGTGGGTGTCGGTCGGGAAGACGTCGTTTTCTTCCTTGAGGGCTTCCCAGGTGCCTTTGTCGTACTTTGCGTGAACGATGCCGCGGAGATAACCGGGGTCTCGGTTGCTCCAGACGCGGGCAACGATTTCGCTGGTGCCGACTTTCCCGCTGTCGGCGCTCATGGAGCCCAGGGTGGTGTTGCCGCGGGAATTGCCGATGTAATTTCCGGGATTGGCGGTGTTGCCGATTTTGTTGACGACCCACTGGCCCAGTTCAGGTATCCGTTCGATCAGCAGAACCTGGAGGCCAACGGTCACCATGATGACAAAGAGGATGCTCCAGACCTGGGCCGCGGGGAATGCCTTGCTTTTGATGGGCGACAACCGGGTGATGGTGAGGCCGTTGCGGAGCTCAAAAAAAACCAGGGGCACCAGGATGAGCGCAAGCGGGATGAAGACGGGGTTGGAGGTGACGGCGCCAGAGAGGGTGAAGGCGAAGATGGAGGAGCCCAGCGCCATCATGAGATTTCCCCCATAGCGGTGGGAGAGGATCTGATAGAAATTGATGGTCAACAGGTAAAAGCCCATGACGGGCAACAGGGCGGTGAACTGGTGGCGGTGAGAGCCGGAGCTGAAGCCGCCGCCGATGGTGTCGGGGTACCAGCGCCACCAGAGGGCGAAGGGTATGGCGATGAGCAGGGAGATGGAAGTCCTTGGGGCGTGCTTGAACTCAAAACCGGTGAGGACGTGAAGCCCGACCATGAGCACGACGATGGCGGGCATGAACATGATTTTGGCGCTAAAGCCAAGGGAGATGGAAGCGATGATGACCACGACGCAGGCGGTGAGCTGAGTGTTCCAGCCGTTGTCGGGCGGGTTGGCGGCAAGGCTCGGGATGGCGGCTTTGGGCGTGTTCATAACGCATCTACCCCCATGTTGATCTGATCGGGCGTGAGCCGGATGAAGCTGTGCCCGATGATGTCGTTTGCATTGGGTTCGGTGTCGGAGACGAGGATCACTTTCACCATGACGCCGGAACTGATGATCCGGTCGATCAACTCCCGGCGGGGGCGATCCCACCGGAGAATGACGACGATGATGGTGGAGGTGATCTTGAGCTGGTCGTCCATGTCGCGGGCGAGGATTTCCAGGTGGTCGGTGTCGGTGGGCTCCACGACGGAGAGGACATCGAGCACTTGATCCTGATAGGCCAGGGAGCGGCCGGATTCAAATTCAATGAGCTTGTCGCCGATGGCGAAGAGGTCCAGCACGTATTCTTCGCGCGAAAGGTGTTCGGTGATGCTGGCGATGAGGGAGAGCTGGGCTTCAAAGGCGTCGAGCTCTTCGGTGCCGGGGACAAAAGTATCGGCCAGGAGGGCGACGCGGGTGAAATACTCTTCCTGAAACTGGCGGACGATGGGCATGCCGACGCGCGCCCAGCTTCTGGGGTGGATGTGGCGGATGCGGTCGCCGGTGGTGTATTCGCGGGTGCCGATGAACTCCATGGATTCGCCGACATTGCTGGAGAGGGCGACACCGCCTGGCTGGTGTCGGCTGGAGACGGGGAGGTCGATGGTTTTGATGGGTTTGAATTCGGGGTGGACGAAGACGCGGGTAGGGTCCAGCTTGAACTGGCGCGACTGGGTGAGGCCAAAGGGGAAGATGGAGATGATGGCCGGACCCGGGAGCAGGTAGGTGCCGCGTTTGGCGGCGTGGATGGTGTAGCGTTGGGCGTACTCTGCGCCGGGGGCGAGCTCTTCGATGAACATCGGAGACTCCGCCAGCTTGATGCCTGGGGGCATGCGATATTCATAGGCGCCGACATCGGCTTCGACATCATGGCCGGTGTTGCGCAGGTTCATGACCAGCGGGACGGGGGTGTTGGCGGGGAAGCGGAGGGAGACCCAGCGCTTGACGCTGACTTTGGGGGTGCGGATCAGCGAGATGATGAACGCGGTGCCGATGAGCGAGAGGAAGAACGAGAAGAGGTAACGGCCGACTTCCGGTTCGGGAGAGCTGCCAGCGATGATGGAGCCGACGGCGCCGCCGATGATCCACCTTCCTGCGAAGGTGAGGCGTTCATTCCAGACGTTCATGATGAAGCCGAAGAGGCCCCACTTGTAGGTTTTCGTGCTTTCGTCGAGTCTCTTGAACCGGAGGGTGATGAAGGGAAACGAGCTGGTGAAGGCCGGCATCAGGATGTCCTGCTCGTGCCGGAGGAACCAGTTGTTGGCGGCCCTGTACCAGCGCATTTCTCCAAAGATGTTGGAGATAACGCTCATTTTGGGACCCCCACGGAAGAGAGGACTTCCTGGACGATGGCGGCCTTGGAGACGCCGGCGAACTTGGCCTTGGTTTCAAGCATGATCCTGTGGGCCAGAACGGGGACGGCGGAGCGCTGAATGTCTTCCGGCCAGATGTGGTCGCGGCCGTCCATGAAGGCAAGCGCCTGGGCGATGCGGAAGAGGCCCAGCGCGCCACGGGGGCTGGCGCCCATTTGAAGCTGGGGGTGGACGCGGGTGGCGCGTACGAGATCGACGATGTAGCGGCCCAACTCCTTGGCGACGTGGATTTCGTGGATGGCGTGCTGGAGGTTTTCGACGTCCTGGGTGGTCATGACGGGCTTGAGGGCGTCGACGGGATGGGTTTTGTTCTGGCTGAAGAGGATTTCAACTTCCTCCGCGGCGTCCACATAGCCAAGCTCCATGCGGATGAGGAAGCGGTCGAGCTGGGCTTCGGGCAGAGGGTAGGTGCCGTGGAACTCGATGGGGTTTTCGGTGGCGATGACGAGGAAGACGTCGGGGAGGGGGTGGCGGTCGCCTTCGATGGTGGCTTGTTTCTCCGCCATGGCTTCCAGAAGGCTGGATTGGGTGCGTGGCGAGGCGCGGTTGATTTCGTCAGCCAGGAGGATGTTGGTGAAGATGGGGCCGGGGCGGAAGGTGAAGCTGCCGTCGCGGGGATCGTAGACGGAGCCGCCCAGGATGTCGGTGGGGAGAAGGTCGGGGGTGAACTGAACGCGGCGGATTTGACCGGAGATGCTTTGTGCAAGGCTCTTGGCGAGGGTGGTCTTGCCGACGCCGGGGAGGTCTTCGATGAGGACGTGTCCGCCTGACAGGAGGGCAGCGATCAGAAGGTCAACGCTGGAATCCTTTCCTTTGATGACGGTTTGGATGTTGGTTTTAAGGCGTTCAAGACGATGATCCATGCCAGACCCGTTTCGGTTATGTGACTTGTTTTTTCCGGCCCCCAGGTTCCCGGGCCCCGCTGGCATTATCTTAGTCGGCTCAGGGGTTGTGATGTTCACGCTGGATTGAGGTGTTTCTTGAGTGGTGGAATGAGCACTTTGCATGGTGGCCTTCCTTTTTCCCGGCGATGCCGGGCGCTGGGGTTGGGTTTTTGCATGTGGGCCATCATGGGAATGATGGCTGGGTGTGAAGCCCAGAAGCAGCCGCTGAATTATGCGTGGGATACGCCGAGTGAGGCGCTGGAGATCGTGGGGACTCAGAACAACGGGTTTGTGACGTTTCAGACAGTGATGGAGGAGGAGGGCGGGGTGTGGTTTGATGCCGGAGGG
This sequence comes from uncultured Phycisphaeraceae bacterium, assembly GCA_964542875.1. Taxonomy (GTDB): domain Bacteria; phylum Planctomycetota; class Phycisphaerae; order Phycisphaerales; family Phycisphaeraceae; genus CAZGOM01. The sequence continues at coordinate 4,471 of CAZIWA010000008.1, read as the reverse complement.
GTGGTACCTCGTGTTGCTAGGGTTTCTTTTAATTTGTACGCATGGCAGGACGAAAAAGTTCAGATCGATCTAAAAAAAGATGGAAAAGTGATTGCGTCAGCCCTTTGTGTGAGGAAAACGGCGGGGGCAGACGATGGATTGCGACTGGAAAAGAGAATTATTCGCTTTGAAGGCGGCAATCAGGTTGAACTGGAGCCGATGCTGGAAGCCTGGCTGTTGTACCGGCATGGGATTTTTCGAATGGATCCCAAATACCTGGGGCCCAACGAAGAAGGAGAGCTGAATTGGCGGCAGGGTGAAGACGATGCGCCGGGCGAAGTGCTGGCGGCGGTTCACCCCGAGCAACTGCTGACGCGGGTGTATGAGGTGATGCCGACACGGGTCGGCGGGCTTTCACGATTGGAGTTAAGCGATTATCGGACCCAAGGGGGAATTGCGTGGCCGACCCGAATGAAATTACGGGCAGGCATGGGGCCGACGCGGGAGTTGAGGCTAAGCCAGGTGAAGATCAATGACGATCTGCCGGTCGAAGTGCAAAAAGCGTTCAACGAAGCGGGAAAGTAAAGCGTGGCTGAGGCAACTGACAACACTGTGCCGGGTTTGGCGCAAGAGAGCCCGGACCGGTTGACGTGGCGTCGCCTGCGTGCGCTATTGGGATGCGCATTTTTGAATGGGCTGGCATTTTCGGGATTGCTGTCGATGCTGCCGCTTTACGCGACGGGAACGCTCGGCCTGACGGCTGCGGAATACTCCCGGGTGCTGTCGCTGCGGATGATGGGGGTGATGACGGGGACGATTGTGCTGGGCGCGGTGAGCGACCGGCTGGGTACGCGGCGGGTGACGCTGTTTTGCCTGCTGGCAGCGGGGCTGGGTTTCAGCGTGATCTGCCTTGCGCCGATGTGGGGTTTTTTGATTCTGGTGCCGCTTGTGAGTGCGATGCTAAGCGCGAGCTTCGTGAATTTGAATCAATTGACGCAGATGGTGGGCAGCGGGAGGCAGGGGCTGTCCAACACGCTTTACCGGGCGACGGGGACGGGGGCGGGGATGATCGGTCCGCTGCTGGTGACGTATTGGATCGGCCATGTGGCGTGGGTGGTGCTGGCGATGGGGGTGGGGCTGTGTATCGGCGCATGGTGCCTCAAGGGGTATCCGATTCAAGAGCGTGTGTCGCAAATGTCGACGGTGAAGCATGAACTGAAAGCGATCGTGGGGGTTTATAAGGAAGGCCTGACCCATGGCCGGATGATGGCGTTTGTGCTGCTTTCCCTGGGCGTCTATTCAGTGGGGTCATCGGTGGATGCGTTTGGCGCGGTGCGGCTGACGCAGGAACTGGGCGCGCCGGCATGGGCCTACGGCAATGTGCTTTCCATTGGCTCCGGGATGACCCTGTTTGTGATTCTGCTGCTGGGGGCCGTGCTGGACCGGTGGCCGCTTAAGGCGTGCCTGGTGGGGCTGCTGGGGCTGAGCGTAGCATCGCTGTTTTGCCTGGGTGTGTGCCAGTCGGTGTTCTGGACGCAGGTGTTTTTGATCTCGTGCGCGGTGGGAATGGGCGCGGCGCTGGCGCCGGCCATGATGTGGCTGTCGCGGGTGGCGGGGAAGGTGTCGCTGGGCGGCGCTTTTGCAATGCAGAAGGTGATGAACGCGATCTTTTTCGGCGTGGCGATGCTGGTGATGAGCGTGGTGGTGCCGGTGATCGGGATCCAATGGCTGTTTATCTGCTGCGCAATGGCGGGGGTGCTGCTGCTGGGGTGCCTGATGTGGCTGGAGGAGCCGGGAAGGCAGGGTTAATCAACCGAGTAGGTGTTGCCAAAGAGGTTGGCAAGAGAGAAGCCTGCCATGGGATGGTCCATGGGGCCCCAGCTTACGGAGTTGCCGGAAAGGATGTCCTCACGGGCGACAAAGATCCCGTGGCCGTCGGCGTAGGTCATGGGCAGCCCTTTCCCCTGGTGGCGGGCGAAAAGGTTGTCCGCAGTGAGGTACATGGGGATACCCATGGTCTGGCGAAGGGCCGGAGAGACATTTTGCGTGGTGCTTCGCCAGGGCGTCACCGAGCAGGAGATGACGGGGGTGTGGGATGGATAATTGGCAAGACGGCCGGAATTGAAGGTGAACGGCGTGGAGCGGGGGCCATAGATGGATACAAGAACGCCGGGGTAATAGCCGTAGCCGCTTTGGAGAATGCCGTTGAGACCAAAGGAGACGCTTTGGGCGTAGGGGCCGGAGGTGTCGCCGACATAGTAATCATCGGGCAGGTAATCGGTGTATGTGGCGTCGGGGCGGGGACCGTCGGGGCAGCCGCGATTGGTGAACATGTCGCGGTTGGTGTAACCCCCCGCGATGAGGATGGTGGCGTACGAAGTGCTGGTGCCCGATGAGCGCACGACGGCCTGGCGATTATCGGCGGCGTAGGCAAGCACTGCGTTCGTGATCGAACGTGTGCCTGAAGAGCACTGGAGTTGGCGGGCGTTTTCACGGGCTTTGCCCAGCGCGGGGAGAAGTACGCTCATGAGCAGGGCAATGATGGAGATAACCACCAGAAGCTCGATGAGCGTGAAGGCGGAGCGGCGCTGGGACATGAGAAATGACTTTCGATGTTGAGCGGTTTTATAAGTACTTAAACAAGCGTGATTTGTCTGAGATGGTGCATGGCGATTTGCATTGCGACTATAAGAAATAGATTGGCTTTGTCAATGAATTTAATGGGGGTGGAGAGGGCAAGTGCATTTGACGAAAGCCCCTGCATCCGGGCTATCGGGTGACCGGGTGTGTTCAAGATTTGGCTGATTGATCCGGATTTTTCAAAGTCCCTGGCAACCCGGCAACTGCCCTGGCAGCAGCGAGCGTGTGCTTGGCGGGGATTGGGCTTTGCCGAAAACCCGCTAGACGGAGCAGAAAGATCAAGAACACCCTCATCCGGCCTGGAATGCCGGGCCAGCTTCCTTGTGAAGGGGAAGGGTTTTCAGGCAGAGATCGGAGTGAATCAGTAGATAGAGGGGTAGCCGTTGCCATAGCTCCAGCGCAGGGAGAGGCCGGCGAGGGGGGTGTCGATGCCCCAGTTGGAGTAGCTGCTGGTGATGACTTCCTTGAGGACGAATTCGCCATGACCGTCGGCCATGGACATGGGGAGACCGCGGCCGCGATGGCGGGGTTCCAGGAGGTATTCAGCGGTCATGTACGCGGGGACGCCGACGGTGTGGTAGAGGGAGGGATAGACGTGCTGGGTGGTGCTGCCCCAGGGGGTGATGTTGCACATGATGACGGGTGTTTTGTTGCCCTGACCCATCATGCGGGCGTCTTTGAAGGTGTACGGGCGGCCGTAGGCGTAATAGGGAGGCAGGTAAGGGTTTTCAGGGCCGAAGGCGCTCTGGAGGATGGCGTTTAAGCCGTAAGAAATGGACTGCACGTAGCTGCCGGAGTTCATGGGGGTGGAGTAGTAGTCGTTGCCCCACCAGTTGAGATAGGTGATGGATTCCGGCGGGCCGTAGGGGCAGCCGCGGTTGTAGAAGGGGTCTTTGTTGATGTAGCTGCCCCTGACGAGGATGCCTGCGTAGTTGAGGGGGTCCGGGCCGGTGTATTCGTTGTTGCGGACGATGGCTTCCTTGTTGTCAGCCGCGTAGGAGAAGACGGCGTTGTTTACGCCGCGAGACGCGGACTGACACTTGAGGTCCATGGCTTTCTGGCGTGCTTCGGAGAGCGCGGGCAGGAGCATGCTGACCAGGACGCCCATGATGGAAATGACGACGAGGAGTTCAATCAGCGTGAAGGCACGGCGAGGGTGATGCATGGCATGTACTTTCAGATGTGGCAGACGATAGGAAAAGCTTGAACGAGTGACGTGAAAAACCGGAAATGACGGCTGAAAAATTTAAAAGATCAGTTGGAAATAACTAAATAAACGGCGTGTTTGAGATGTCTGAGTTCTAATATATGAGTGGAATCGGGGATGTCAAGATATTGTGAGGTCTTGGGTCAGGGTAAAAGCATTTGGGGTATTTGCCGGCACATGCACCCGGGGTATCGGGTTTTCGGGTTATCGGGGGGCTTCGATAAGTTCATGTCACCCAAGGTGAATGCCATTTTGCGGCATGATCCGCCTTTGGGTTCCTCATGGACACCCGGCAACCCGTCACCCGGCAACCCGGGCGCGTGGGAAATCGACAAATGCTTTTACCCTGGGTCTTGGGTGGAGATTTAACTTTTTGTTGGATTTGAGGGGGTTTGACGGACTTTATTCTGAGGCGGTGAGCGAGTTGGAGGCGGATGGGGTTTGGATTGGAATCGTTGGTTTTTTAACTGAAAAATGGGATCTGTTTTGGGGGTGATCGTAAGTTGTGTGGCGCCAAGGGGAAAGAGGGAGTGGGCTTCACATTGATTGTGGCGGCTATGAAAGGGGGTTGGGAGAAGGATGCGGAAGTGGAGCACCGGTTTATTGGTGGTGCGGGATTGGTGATTCGATTGGTGAGGGGGCTTG
>CAZIWA010000007.1:0-83347 GCA_964542875.1 uncultured Phycisphaeraceae bacterium | reverse complement strand
TGGCTTTACGCGCGATTCGCTGAACCGGATTACTGCGGTGACTGATCCGGCTGGCCACTCGGTGGTGTATGGCTATGACGCTAATGGCGATCTTGTGAGTGTGACGGATCGCGTGGAGGCGACGACGAAGTATTTCTACGAGGAACCCTCTAGGCTGCACTTTTTGACGAGTATTGTTAATGCGTTGGGAGTGAAGTCGATGGAGGTAGCATTTGATGCTAATGGGCGGTTAAGTGGAATCAAGGATGCTGGAGGGAATGAGGCACCATTTAGCTATTCAATAAATCTTCAGCCTGGACTGCATTCAGAGCAAGTGACAGATGCGTATGGAATTCCTTCAGAGACAATTTTTGATAGTCAGGGAAATGTGGTGCGGACGATTCAGCGTATTGAAAGCAATATTAACCCTGAATATAGAAAGTATTTGGTAACGGCGTACGAGTACGATGCGCGGAGGAATTTGATTAGGTCTAGTCAGGTCTTCAGTGTTATAGGTGACTCAAATAAATATTCTCAGTATCCTGAGGTTTGGCATTCGAGCAAGGCGTATGATGATGATCGCAACGTGACGAGTGTGGTTGATATGTTGGGTAATGTCTTACACATGACATATGATCGTTTTGGAAACGTGACGAGTGCGGTAGATGCTTTGGGAAATAAGATTGTTAGTGCTTATAATGCTGCCGGACGGATTGTTTCTAGTGTGGATTCTTTGGGTAAGGCATCTAGTGGGGCATATGACGCATTAGGCCATTTAGTTCAAAGTATGGATGTCTTTGGGCGTGTGACGACTAATACTTATGATTCTCTTGGGCGAGTAGATTCGTCGGTAGACATTAATGGTGTCGTTCGGTATTTTAGCTATGATGATTTGGGAAGGTCGACTGGAACTAGATATACTTGGGTCGATCCTCTTGGAATGTTACCGGATCGTGTAATTACAACGGCTACCTCTTATGATGATAATGGACGTGTCTTGGCTGTAACTGATTCTGACGGGAATATTACATCTACGGAATATAATGCTGTTGGGCAAGTTGTCAAAACAATTGATAAGTTTGGTGGGGTTGTAATAAATAGATATGATATTCGGGGGCAGATTGTGGAAAGTCGCATTAATGCGGTGAATAGTTTGGGAGATCGGGGATGGATTGTGGCTCGAACAAGCTATGATCTTAATGGACGTCCTGTGTATGAGACGAATGGGATGTTTGAATTAGATCCTGATAATGCTCCTGTTCGGGGATTGGGTTTGAAGTTAACATATGATGATATGGGGCGAGTAATAAGGGAGGAGCAGATTGATGGTTTGTTGTTGAGTACTCATGAGGCTGCCAGCTTTAATATTTTTGAAGTTGGGGTAGATGATTCTAAAGTAGTGGTTATTTCTTCTGGGGAAACATTTTTTGATTCGACTGGACGTGTGGTAAAAGTTATTTCTAGTTCTGGGAGTACGTCTGAGATTGAATATAGCAAATTTGATCAGAAATTAAGGGTGATTGCCGATGAGGATGGTAATCCGATTACATTGGATGATCGTAACATTACAAGCTATACGTACGACAGTTTTGGGCGGCAGGATACTGTGACTGATGGATTGGATAGGACTACGAAGTTTGTTTATGATTCATTGGGGAGAGTTGAATTTTCAATTTTCCCGGATGGGAGTGTGTCGGATAGGATTGAATATGATGGATTTGGTAGGCAGATTGCCAAAACGGATCGGATGGGACGTGTGACTCGATATGAATATGATCAGTTTAATCGTCAGAGTGCTGTAGAATTGCCTGCTGTTATGGATTCAGAAACAGGTGAGATGATATCGCCGCGTTATGAATATAAATATGATCGTTATGGGAATCGGATAGCGATTTTTGACCCGCTGGGGCGAGTGACTCGATTTGGTTTCGATGAATTTGGACGTCAGGTTTCTCGTGAACTTCCTTTAGGGGTTGAGACAACGGGTGATCAATTTGACTATGTGGAACGTATTGTGTATGTAGCAGCAGGTGTTTTAGCTGGTAAAATAGAATATACTGTAGATTTCAATGGAGGGGTTACTGCCTATACGTATGACACTTCGGCCGAATCAGGCGGTAGGGTTTTGGAGAAGCGCTTCTATCATTCCTTTGAGAGCTATCTGAATGACTCGTCTAGTTGTTCGGAATTTGTGCGTTATACATATAACGAATATGGGCAGATACTTGCTGTGGTGCAAGATCCAGATGGTGATGCTGTTACTTTAAATAATCAACGAAGAGAAGAGTATGTCTATAATTCTCGCCAACAGCTTGTGGCTAAGTCGTCGCTAGAAGGGGTTGTTCATTATGAATATGATGTTTTGGGGCGACAAATTAGAACTTATACTACATCTTCGTTGGATTCTTTGGTTGTCTTGACTGATACTAGATATCGGTTTGATGCGTATAATAGGGTAGTGGCTGCTGAGAGTTGGGCGAGTGGCGGTGTAAGTTATTCGGAGCCGCATGTGACTAGTTATTTTTATGATTTGGCTGGTCGGCTATCTCGGATTATTTATGCAAACGGTGTGGTTGCTCTGCATCAATATGACGTTTTGGATAGATTGGTTGAATTAATTCAATTTCTTCCGGATGAGACTGTTGAGACTCTGTCTGATAATGTTATTGTAGCTAAGTATGTTTATAGTGTGTCTCCTGATGGCACGCCGACGGCGCTTACGGAGATGGTGATGCGTCAGGATGGTGGTTATGCGATTAGTAATTATACTTGGATGTATGACAGTCTGGGACGATTGACGTCGGAGGCGATTTTTTCTACAGAGCCGGGTATTTCGCGGTCTGAATATTATGCTTATAGTCTTGTCGGTAATCGTATATATAAAGGAGATCGAGACTATCTCTCGGCGCAGGAGGGAATGGCGGGTAGTACGTGGTATGTTTATGATTCGAATGATCGCTTGATGAGTGAAGAGGTCTTTGGTTCTCAAGGTCAAAGTGGGATAATAGTTGCATATTCCTACTCCTTTTCGGGAGATATAGAGTCTAAAATATTTGTGAATAATTCTGCTTTGAATGAGCAGTTTTCATATAACCAGCAGGGCCTTTTGGTTAAGCACGTAAAGGGCGACGTGACGTCCGTTTTTAGGTATAGTGATTCTGGGGCACGGATTTATTCTGGCTGGTTTGATGTACACCAGGGCAAATCTTCAGCAACATCTTATTTAGTAGATGTTAAAAATCCTACTGGTTATACCCAAGTGCTAGAAGAGCGAACTGTAAATGGGCTCAACGTGCTGTCACTCTATGTCGATGCTCTTGCCGCGGTGACGAAGTCTTATGTATTGGGGATGGATGTGGTTCAACAATGGACGCCTGGTAATATTATGGGCGGTCTTCCTCAGGAAGATAGCATTGTATTATTACCCGATGGGCGTGGAAGTACGCGCTTGTTGTTGGTGTCGGCTTCTGGAGTACTGGAGACAGAAGGGCTTTTGATTCCCAATCAGCGGTTTTTCTTTGATGCTTGGGGAAATATGTTGACACCCGTTGGAGCTCCTAGTGCTTTTACGAGTCTTTTGTATACAGGTGAGCAGCTAGATACAACGACCGGTTTATATTATCTTAGATCTCGATATTATAACTCAGGGTTGGGGCGTTTTGTTAGTATGGATTCATGGGGAGGAAGGTATGGGTCAGTAAGTGATTTCAATGGATATGGTTATGTGGGTGGAAGTCCTATAATGAAGGTAGATCCTTCTGGAAAATTTGGTATTGTAAATGTGCTAGTCTCTGCCACTATTGGCGGCGTCGTATCCTCGTTAGTCACTGCTGCGTATTCATATGCAAAGGGCGCTGCTTATGAAGATATTGCATGGGCTTCTTTTAAAGCATTTGGCGTGGGTTTTGCTGCGGGTTTGATCGCTGCTGGAGCAATTGCGGGTTTTGTTGCAGCGGGAGTTTCGGTAGGAATTGCATCGACTTCGGCTGGATTTATTTTTGGGATGCCTGGTTTTGCGTTAGCACTTTCTGATGCCATACAAGCAGAGAAGCAAGGCGATGACACAGACAAGGCCTTTGCTCGATTTAATTTGGCCGTGGCTGTACTTAGTTTAGGATTTGCATCTTATGGTATGAGTGCTGCCGCTAGAATGCCAAGACTGACTGGCGGTCATCCTGGGCAGCAGCGGTATTGGGAATCCTTGCAAGGGGATTATATAGCTTTGACCGAAGCTCAGGCACCAGCTATGCAAAATCCTTCATTGCGAACATGTGTTCCAACTGTTCTAGAGCAAATACTTTCCCCTGGAAAAAAGGGGTCGCTGCAGAGAATAATTTCTCAAATGAAGGACGTAGCCACCAAGCAGGAAGGATTTCCGATGGAGGATGTGGAGGCATGGTTGGCTGATATAGATGTGCCTTCAGTAACACATCAAGACCAGAGTGTTGCTCAGCTTGCTGCACTCTGCAAGCCAGGCAAGCCAGTCATGGCCCAAGTAAAATTGGCAGAAGGAGGATATCATGCGGTTGGAATTGAGGGCTTTGAAGGTGGCAGATTTATAGTTGCGGATCCTCTCATCGGACGCTATAGTCAGTCTTTCCAGACGTTTGCCAATCGTTTTACCGGGCTTGTTATTAGTTTCAACTGATTGAAAGGGAAACTGTGAATTTTGACGTTTTGGGATCTTGTCCTGTATCAGTTAACGACATCGTTCATGATGTTAGTTATGATGGAAATCATGTTGCTATTCATGGTATTTTGTATTGTGGGCAAGAAACTTCGTTTTCCGAATTTATTTGTGTTCCCAAAAACGGAGGGTTTGATGGTGTTTATAATGGTATAATCAAGGGCATTGAGAAAAGTACCGTTCTTTTGATTGATGAATCGGGTTTGAAGGACCGACTTAAACACGTAGTTGCCGGAACAGGCGGCTATTTGTATCAATATGATGCGATTATTTTTGCAAAGGTAAGACGTCAAAATGTTGGCGCGTACAAAATATGTTTAACCGATCTGTGGTTTATGTGCTTGCAGAACAGTAGCATTTTGCCGAGTGGCACCAATTTGCATAGAATGTATTTTATTGATTTCAAGAGTCGGAGTTTTCCTACTGCGTCTTGGGAGAGTGGAATTATTAGTGAGAGGAAAAAAGGGAGGAATGCGATTGGTGTTTATTTAAATGGCGAAGAAGAGATAAAAGTAAAAGGGGGATGTGTTCCATAATAAGATAAAAAAGAAATCGATAATAACTGTGCGAGTTATTTGAAGAGTTGTAGAGTTTTATCGAGAGTGGAGAGGATTTTCAAAATGTTGTCGAAGCCGTTTGGTTAGAGGGATGATTCCGAAGATTTTGGAGATGGCGGTGAGTTGTGGCGTCGGTGTTTGGATGATGAACCGGGTGCTGACGGTTTTGGTGAGCTTGAGGTTTAAGGTGATTTCGGCGTGCTTTGCAGAGTCGATGACTTGAGTGGGGAGCATGGCGCACAGATTTGACGCGACGTAATGTGGCCGTGAGAATAGGTTAAACGAGTGTGCCGCCTGGGGCTTTGGCGGGGCGGGGGATTGTGATGTCGGAGGCGACGCGGACTTGCGAGCTTGGGGCTGGAGTTTGGGCCGAATTTTTCCACCTAATCAGGGTGTGATATTGTATAAAATATTTGATATTTATGAGATTTTGGGATACGCGACGGCATTGGCGATAGCGGGTTCCAAAGCCTCGCAGCAGCAGGGAAGAATGCAAACCGCGATTTCAACCTTAATCGCTTTTATAGGGAAGTTTTAGATGGAAACTCATTCTATTGATGTATTTTTTGACTGGATACAGCGCCTTATCGTTAAGAAACCGAATGATTTGATTCAGTGTTATTTATTGGGTATTGAGTCCATTGAGCTGTCGGCTCTTGATGAATATTCTAAGGCTGCGGGGCGAGAGTCGGAGTGGAAAACGATTGCAAAGGCAAATATTGAATTTTTAAGATTGTATCATAAAAAGGAAATTATGAATTCGGGGCCTCAATTTGAAGTGCGCATGAAGTGGCTGGAGTATCTTCGTGGGTTTATATCGCGCGATGCATGGAAGCATATTAATAAATGGGACAAGTCTGATCTGTTAAGTAAAAAAGAAATTCGTGATATTATTGTCAATTCTTATGGGGGTAAGGGGAGTATTCGCCGCCTATCTACGGAATTAATTCATGTTCAAGATGTTTGTGGAGTGGAGATTCGGTCTCTATATGATTTTGGCGGGAAGTCTGGTGTGTCGCAAAATATTGTACTCACGGGATATGGGGATGTCACTGTCTATGGTTCAAGCGTTTTTTCTGTATTAGGGCTCACGGGTACAGATTTTCGAAGTGTCAGGTATACATATTCAGAGAAGTTGATGGAAATGATACAATCGTATCATCGTGATTTGGAAGAGTATTTTAGTAGTGAGGTGTATCGGCGCACTCGGTTATGAAGGCTTATTGTCACTGCAATGGGTCTAAAACCCTCGCCTTAGGCGAATCTTTTAGGTTTTACGCTCCGAACTTTATACTGGGTTGATGGAGCACTACGGGGCTGGTTCCCATACGCGTTACGACTTGAAGTACCACTTTGTGTGGGTCATGAAGTACCTGCGTAAAGTCTTGGGAGGTGAGGTTGGCCGTCGTCTGCGAGATCTGATCCGAGAGGTCTGCCGGACGTACTAATTGTTTAAACGGGCGTGCCGCCTGGGGCTTTGGCGGGGCGGGGGATTGTGATGTCGGAGGCGACGCGGACTTGCGAGGTGGGGGCGGGAAGGGGCTTGCCGGTGTATTTGCGGTGGACGCGATGGCTGATGCGGCAGAGGAGTTCGTAGCAGGAGGATTCCGCTAGGCGGGCGAGCTTGGGGAGGGCGCAGGCGGAGTCGGTTTGATCGGAGATGAGCTGGACCATGGCGCTGCGGCCGACGCCGGAGGGGGGGAGGTCGGTGATGTCGATGACGATCTGGTCCATGTTGACGCGGCCGATCACAGGGGCGACGCCGGGGTGACCGGCGGCGATGAGTTCGGGGAACTCCACGACGCCGCGATTGCTGAGGGAGAGCGGGTAGCCATCGGCATAGCCCACGGGGACGACGGCGAGGGTGCTGGGGCGGGAAAGCTTCCAGGTGGCGTTATAGCCCACGGTGGTGTGCGCGGGGTAGCTTTGCACGTGGACGATGCGGCTGCGCCAGCGGAGGATGGGCTTGAGGCTCAGCTTTGCGCCGGAGCGCTTTTGGGCGTGGTCTGTCGGGTCGTAGCCGTAGAGCCCCAGGCCGATGCGGACCATGTCGCGGTGAAGGGAAGGGTCCAGCAGCGCCGCTGCGGTGTTGGCCATGTGGATGGTGACGGTTTTATGCAGCACATCGGCGTAGGGTTTGAGCGCATCATCAAACCGGTAGGCCTGAATTTTGGTGAAGTCCGGGTCGGTTTCGGCGCAAGCCATGTGGGTGTAGATGCCAGTGAGCTTCACGAAAGCGTTGCCCAGGGACTGGCTGATGATGTTGGGCAGAGCTTGTAGGTGAAGACCGGCACGGGCCATGCCGGTGTCGACGTAGAGGTGGATGGGGATGCGCTGGCCGAGCTCGCGGCCGGCTTCCAGCAGCGCGGCGAACTGGTCAGTGTCGTGCAGGGCGAGGTGAAGCTTGCCCTGGGCCAAGGCGCTCAGGAGTACGGGGTCCTGGGGGATGCGTTCGGTGCGCATCATGACCAGGACGGGGGATTTGGGGTTATCGGCGAGCACTTGGTGTGCTTGCTGGATGGAGAAGACGGCGAGCATGGCGACGCCTCGGGCGTCGAGCCGGGAGGCGATGGGGCCGGCGGCGTGGCCGTAAGCGTCGGCTTTGGTGACGGCGCAGATGGCTGCAGAGGGGCCGATGGCGGCTTTGAAGCCTGCCAGATTGGCATCCAAACGGTCTAAGTCAATTTCAATCCAACTGGTGGGATTCATGGTTTGTGCGTCCGTGCACCCGCTGATAATTCAGCGGCTTCCATTTGTAACGGCTAAATTTACCCTTTAAGATGAATAATTGGAAAAACGGACTTTTCGCACCGGGACGTTTTTAGGTGGTTTTGGCCTGGGTGGTTTCGGGTATTTGGGCCAAAAAGCGCTGAAAAGGAGGGTTTGAGCGACGGAGATTGGGCAAAGTTTGCCTGGCGTCGTTTAGCCTGTCGGTCCTGGTGAGTGATGCAAAATGTCCCCGCCGAACGAAAAGTCCCGGTCGGGTCAAGAATTTTTGAAAAGCAATATTGATGATCAGCGAAGACACGGTCGGTTCAGAGGGTTTCAGTCCTGCCGAGGGTTCGGGTGGCGGTTCTGGAGATTCCGGTGGTTCCGGCGGGGCAGGGCCCGGTGGTGAAGGTTCGGGGTCGGGCGGAGGCTCCGGGGGGGCAGACGGTCGGCCGCGCCGCCGTCGTGGCGGGCGGGGTGGTCGTGGAGGCAGCGGAGGTGGTGGTAATGGCGGCCGTGGCCCCCGGCCTGACGGCGCAGGTGCACCGCGGGGCGGCCAGGGCGATTCAGATAATCAAAATTCCAACGAAATTGAATCTCGCGAGGATCGCGAAGCCCGCGAACCTCTGGAATACCGATCCGGCAGCAAGCCGGTGAATGAAGAAGATATTGACCCCAACAAGGCACCCGGCTTTAAAGCGTTGGGCCTGCGAGACAGCGTGCTCAAAGGCGTCGTCAGCGCGGGGTTTGTCGATCCGACGGAAATTCAGGCCCAACTGATCCCCGAGATCATGGCGGGCTTCGATGTAATCGGCCAGGCCAAGACCGGCACCGGCAAGACGGCGGCCTTTGGCCTGCCCATTCTGCAAAACGCCGCCAAGGACCTGCCCATGCAGGCGTTGATCCTGGTGCCCACGCGCGAGCTGGCGGCCCAGGTGTCATCCGAGCTGGACATGCTTGGCCGGTTCACGCCTATCCGGTCAACGCACATCGTCGGCGGTGAATCCATGCGTCACCAGTCCAAGGCCATCGCCCGGGGCACGCAGATCATCGTCGGGACGCCCGGCCGAATCATGGACATGAAAGAGCGCGGCGAAATCCACTTCAACAACATCAAGTACGCCATTCTCGACGAAGTGGACCGGATGTTTGATATCGGTTTCCGGGAAGATATCCGGAAGATTCTCAAGCAGATTCAGACGGATCACCAGACGGTGTTCGTCTCCGCAACAATGACGGAAGACGTTGAACGGCTGGCGCGGACCTACATGAAGCCCGATGCGAAGAAGATCGTCACCTTCTCCGGCGCATTGACGGTGAAACAGGTGGAGCAGCGGTACTTCGCGGTTGAACCGTGGGACAAGAAGCAGCTTCTGCTTCACATGCTGCGCAAGGAAAAACCCGCTGCGGCGATCATCTTCTGCCAGACCAAGGCCAACGTGCATCGCGTCGCGGAATACCTGAAGCAAAAGGGCATCGACGCGCGCGAGATTCACGGCGACCTGGCCCAGGCCAAGCGCAACAAGGTGATGGAATCCATGCGCGACGGCAATATCAGCGTGCTGGTGGCGTCTGACTTGGCCGCCCGCGGGTTGGACGTGGACCACATCAGCCACGTGATTAACTATGACCTGCCGGAAGACCCGGATATCTATGTCCACCGGATCGGACGCACGGCGCGCGCCGGCCGGCACGGGCAGGCATGGTCGCTGGTGACCAGCGAGCAGGGCCAGCGGCTGACGGAAATCGAAAAGCTCACGGGTGCACTGGTGGAGCTGAAGGTGTATGAGGATTTCGAGCCTGGCACGCCGCCTCTGGACGTGCAGCAGAGCCGTGAGAAACAACAGAACCGGCCTGACCCGATGAAGACGCTTTCGGGCCGGGTGGAACCGGACAAGAGCGCCTTCAGCGACTATACGCCTGAGCAGCTTAAAGTGATGTTCCCGGATGGGAAGATCCCGGCAAGCCTTCCAAAGCGTACACTGGGGTCACGGTTTAAGACCTATCGCAAGTAAGAGGGGCTGGGTAGCGGTTTGAGGGGTTGGGGTCTGGGCGGGTTTTTGCATTTCTTGACCCTTTAAGGATGAGCCATGGCCTTTGAGTACAAATCCACGCTGGATCTTCGCGGAGCGGCGAACTGGATTCTTCAGCGCGATGACTTTCTCGTCACCAGCCACGCCAAGCCGGACCCGGATGCGTTTGGCAGCCTGCTTGGGCTTTGCGGGGTGCTCAGCAGCCTGGGTAAGAAGGTTACGCCGGTGTTGATGCCGCCTGTGCCGGTGGTGTTCAAGGAGCTTAAGGGGAGCTGTGATGTGACGGTGATCCCCACGGGCCAGATGCCCGTGGAGACGGCGTATGTCATCGTGGTGGATACCGGAGCGAGGTCTCAGCTTGCGCCGATCGTGAGCCACCTGGATAAGAAGCTGGATAAGACGCTGATTCTGGATCATCACATGTCCGGCGATCTGGCGGCTGAGTTTCGATATGTCGATACATCGTGCAGCGCGACATGCGAATTGATCTGGCTTCTGGCGCGTGAGTTTCAGGCAATGACGGGGAAGGACCCCATCGATCACGGCACAGCGGAAGCATTGTTTGCCGGGCTGGTGGGGGATACGGGCTGGTTTCGTTATTCCAATGCGCGGCCGATCAGCCATGAGATGGCGGCGGACCTGATGAAGCGGGGCGTGGATCACACCAAGACCGTGCAGGTGTTTGAGCAGTCTGAGCGGGCATCGAAGGTGCAGTTGATGACGCGCGCGCTGCAGTCGCTGGAGTTTTTCGCAGACGGCAAGGCTGCGATGATGAGCGTGAGCGCCAAAGACTTTTTAGAGACAGGCGCCACCGGCGATGAGACTGAGCGTTTCACGGATCTGCCTCAGATGGTGGGCAGCGTGGAAGTGGTGGTGATGCTGGTGGAGACGCCTGCGGAAGGGGGCAAGGCCAGCCCGATCCGAATCAGCATGCGCAGCAAACCGGGGGTGAACCCGGTGAACGTGGCGCATCTGGCCGGCGTTTTTGGGGGCGGCGGACATGCGCGTGCCGCAGGGGCGAAGATGGTGAGCAGTCTGGCTGATGCCCGGACAAAGGTGATGGGGGAAGTGGTGAAGGCGCTGGGGGCGTGAAGAAATTACGAGTTACGAATTAATGATTTATGAATTGAGGAGTGGAGTGCGCTGGGGATTTTTGAGGGGTTAGTTTTTCGAGACAATCGAGGTTGCGGAAAAACAATGTGCAATCGTTGCGATATTTACCCAGGGTTGGGCACAATGTGCCATGCTGATTTTTTGTCTAATTGAGGTCGCTACTAAAGGGAAACCACTGGCGTATGCAAGGCACCGCGCTGCTTCATGTGGTCCTGGAGTCATATAGAGATATCACACCTGCAGGCGGTCACGCACGGCTTGGCGGACTGTGTGGATCCACTGGAAGAGCAGGGGTTTTTTCTCCGCAAGGGTCAGGCGCAGATGGACGCGCTGGCCCAGGAAGGTTTGGCTGGGGCGGCCTTCCTTGTCGGTTTCGGGGAGCCTGAGCCAGACTTCAAAGTAAGGAACATGGCTGGTCATGCCGTGGGGGTCGTTGGGGTCGGTGGCAATGGGGCCGCCTTTGCCATGGCCCAGGGAGTCGTGGGGAAGGGTCTTGGTGCCCGCAGCGAAGATGCGGTAGATCTGGGCATTGAAAATGTGATCGATGGCGCCAGCTTTGCGGCACTCGATGTTGGCCACGCCCATGGTGGTGCCGAACTGCGAGGAGTTATGTTCCTGCGGAACCAGGGCGGTCACGCGCATTTTGGTTGTGTCTTCGATGGAGCCGATATTTTGGCTCTTGCTGAGGTAGGCGCCCATCAGATTTGGGCTTATCTCGCCCATCACCTGGCCATCGCAGGGAGCCTTGATGGTGAGGTCGGCGATCTTACGCTGAATGTCGACCAACTGGTCCTGCTGAGCCCGGAGCTTGGCGAGGGTCAACTGGGTTTCGATGGGTTCCTTGGCCAGAGAACCGCGCATCATCGCTTCAATCCGGATGATGTCGGCCTTGATGCTGGCGAGCTGCGCCTGAAGTTCAGGGCTCTTGAGAACCAGGAGCACGCTGTCTTTTTTCACAAAGTCGCCAGGCTTGTAGTTGACCTCTTGAACGAACCCGGGTTCGCTGATGGTCACAAGGCCTTTGGACTCGCTTTCGATGACGCCTTCAACGCGACGGTAGTCCGGATAAGGCACGACACCGGTGAAAAAGAGCACGATGGCGGTGCAGATAAGGGTGAAGGAGATCGCCCGGAACCGGCGTTCATAAAGCGCAGGGCTGGTGATGAGCCAGTAGATGAATTTCACCGTGGGCACCAGCGCCCAGGAGATAACGGACCAGAGAGCGATGGCGATGCCGATGATGAAGAATTGCGTCATCACGTAAAGCGCGATGCCGAACATCACCAGGGCGCGGTAGATCTGGCTCAAAATGCCGTAAACGAAGAGGACAAACTTTTCATTGGAGAGCGTGGTGACAGGCTGGACGGACTTCATGCCAAACGCGTAGCGCTGGAAGAGGTAGCAGACGTAGCGCGAGGAGCGCTGGTAGAGATTGGGCACCTCGATGAGGTCGGCAAGAATGTAGTACCCGTCGAAACGCAGGAGGGGGTTGGCGTTGAAGAAGAACGTGGTGACTGAGCAGAGGAAGATGGTGTTGAAGGCCAACTGACGGGCCAGGGTATGGTCTTCAGAATGGACCCAGACGAAGGTGGCGATACCCGCGAGGATGAATTCAAACATCATGCCGGCGCTGGCAACAAGAATGCGCTGCCACTTGCTTGGAAAGTTCCAACTGCTGGTGGCGTCGACGTAAGGGGCGGGGAAGAACACCAGGAACATGATGCCCGTCTCCGGGACGGAGCCGCCAAAGCGTTTACACATGATCCCATGGCCAAGCTCGTGCCAGGCTTTGGTGATGATGAAAAGAATCATCAGCCAGCCCCAGTTGTTGGGGTCCAGCACGCTGCCGGGGTCGACGCCTTTGGTGAACTTGGTGATGTACGGTGTGAACTGCGCGAGGGCGACGCCCAGGAAGATCACCCAGGCGATCAACCCCCAGATGGTCAGAAACGGACGAAACAGCGGAAGCAGGATGTCCAGCATCCGGTTGGGATTAAAGACCGGGATCTTCAGCGACACGATGCTCATGGCCTGGCCGGCCCAGAACCTGATCTTGCGCTTCTTGTTGCGGTTCAAAAGCTGCTGGGCGTCGGCGGGAAGGTCGATGCGCAGCAGGTTGGATTCGTTCAATTGGCCCAGAAGACCGATCACCTCATGCTGGGTCGGCGCGGCATCGCCGAAGGCGTCCATGGTGATTTTCCATGAATCATCGACCGAGCGTTTGCCGTCAAGAAGCCCGATGAAGTGGTAGGCGACGGGGTTGAGCCGAAAGAAGCTGTTGGAGATGGGGTCGTGGACGATATGCCAGGGTTCGCCGTGGAAAATCTGCCGGTGGATTTCCACCTGAGGGCGCAGCGTGGGAGTAAGCCTGCTGACCCGGCTCCATGAGGCGCTGAATGTAGGGCGTTCTGACATAGGTGTACGTACCGTTAACGAGGAATCAGAGGGCTGGAAATGTCAGATGTAAGAGGTCAGATGTTTGATGTTCAGAAGGAGTAAGAGGACGAACATCAAGGCTGTTTTGTCTTTTTCTTACTTCATACATCTAACATTCTTCATTACCACAACCAGAGCGTCAGGCGCAGGTAGTCGGTCATGCGGTGGGTGAGGATCCACCATATGGGCTTGGTGCCGACTTCGACTTTGGCGACGCCTTCCATGCCGGGGCGCATCCAGACGCCGGGGCTGTCGACGTTGGCTTTGAATTCGAAGGAGTTCACGTTGTCCTGCGGCTTGGCCTGGGGAATAAGGCTCATGCCGATGAATTCGTATTCATCTTCAGGCCGGGCACGGGTGGCAAGGGTGCCGGCGATGGAGGGGCCGGTTTTGAAGAGGTCGATGTCGGATTCGCTGACCTTGATGATCGCCTGGATATCTTCCACCTGGCCGACTTCAAACAGGACATCGCCCTGTTTGGCGTAAGCGCCTTGGCGGTCGTGCCATTTGCCGTCTGTGATCACGCCGTCGAGAGGGGAGACGATTTTCGCGTTCGCCAGACGGTATTCCAGGAGCTGGACTTGCGCTTTGACCTGTTCGATTGTGGCGTTGGCCTGCTGGTAATCGGAAATCTTATTTTCGGCGAGGCCTTTTTCGCGTTCAATGGCGGCCTGGGCGATTTTCGCTTTGGCTTCCAGAAGCTGAAGTTGAAGCTCCGCGGTGTCCATCATGGCCAGGACGGTACCTTTGGTGACGGTATCACCGGGCCGGGCATTAACCTTCAGAACGCGGCCTTCATAGGGGGCCGGGAGCGTTTGTTTGACCTTGGCTTCCAGCGTGAAGGGCGCGGTAACGCGGTAGTCCCAGGTGCCAAACACGCAGTAAAGCATGGCGGCAAGCACCAGCAGGGCAACGCCTTTCCATACGACGTGCTTAGGGCCCACGAGGTAGGCCAAGCCGTCTTTGCTGGTTTGCCATGCGTGAACAATGAGCCAGCGGTCGGAAAGATACCGGTCGGAAAGGTGAGGGCCGACAATATCCGCGACGAGCTGGAGGAACTGAACCTGATCCGGTTCGAAGGTCGCTTCTTCACGTTCAAGCACGAGCACGCCGACGAGCTCATCCCGGTGGCGCAGGGGGACCGAGAGCACGCTTCTGCCCTTGAGGCCGGTGACCAGTTTGCGGTGTGCATGGACGACGGCTTGCTGCAGAACGCCTTCGGCCTTGGGAGTAATGGGGTAGATGATGGGGTGCGCCTGGTCGAGCGCTTCGCCCATGGCCAGCTCCAGGGCTGCTGCCTCGTCGCTGTGGCGCTTGAGGTCTTCCGTATCGCTCATGGCGATGAGGCGGATGTTGTGGCGCTTGACCCAGCCAAGGCTCACGCGCACGCACTGGAACGTGCGGGCCATTTCATTCACCAGGTTCAGCGAAGCGCCCAGGAAGCCGGAGGCCTCCTGCGTGACGCCGAGGATAACCATGGCTTGACGGATGAGCTGGGCGTCCTGCTCGAGTTTTCTAAATTCATGCCGGGAGAAGAATGTCTCATAGAAACCCGCGGCCATTTCGCGCAGGGGAGCGGTGCTTTGCAGGATGGAGGTGTCCCGGCAATCAGCCACCACGGTGCTCACCATGGCCACCTGGCCCTTGATGCGGAAGATGGTGACGAAGATGTGCGCGCCGGTATCGGAGTTTTCCTGCTGACCTTCAGGTTCCGCTTTGAGGATGTGGCTGCTGGCGCGCTCAAACCCGGACTGCGCGGCCTGGGCCAGCAGTTTCATGATGGGTGAGTTTTGCGTCAGTTCCGGGTTGAGGTTGTTTTGGGGCGGCCACACTTCGGTGGGGGTGTATGACCCTTCGCCCTGACCTTTGACCCACAGCGAGCCGTACTCGGCGGCAACGATTTTGCATTGCACGTCCAGCATCAGCTTGTGAAACGCGCCGGGGTCTGTTTCGCTGGTGAGCTGGGCGACGATCTTGTCCCAGCCGCGAACGGATTTGTTGTTTGTGCCGACCTGACTCATTTTTTGCCCCCTTGTGTGCCGGCGGTTTTGGCATCAGGCTCGGCGGTGAACCGAACGCCCACATGTGAGCCTGCGGGCAAGCCCTGGGAATTGGGCATTTCCACCCGGATGGACCGGGTGTCGCTTGCCGGGTCGGCCACGCTGGCGATCCAGATGATCTTGCCTTGAATGGCTTTTTCCTGGCCTTCAAGCCGGTGTGTTACCCAGGCGGGGTCACCGACCTTGAGCTTCATGGTTTGGTTGGTGGGGACGGGGGCGTTGACCCAAAGCGGGTCGATCACCACCAGGCGGACGATGGGTTTGGTGCGCTCGACGGTTTCGCCGACGTCTACGGTGAGCTGCTCGACCACGGCGTCCATGGGGGCGCGCATCACGTATTCGTTATGCCGGGCGATGGCCCGGTTGTATTGTTCGCGGAGCTCCTTCTGCTTGCGCTGGGAGAGCTGGTGTTCGATTTGCGCGACCAGTTCGGAAGCGGCTGCGCGAGTGACTTCAAAGATGGCGGCTGCGTTTTTGCTGGCCAGGTTCTTGACCCGGTCGTGCTCGATTTTGGCGAGATCGAACTTGGCTTTGGCGGACTGAACTTCAAGATCGCTGTTGACGAGGATTTCGTATTCGGCAAGCATCGTTTTGCCTTCGTCGTCGACGAGTTCCGCGATGATTTCGCCTTTTTTGACCGTTTGTCCGGCTTTGACGTTCATTGCGCCAACCCGGCCATCGATGGCGAAGCCGATTTTCAAGTCATGCTTGGGGACAGTCATGGCGTCCACATCTTCGGCCATAACCGGCGCAAAGAGGCCCATACCAGCGATCACAGCAGCCGACAAAATACACTTTAGATTTTTAGAACGCATGCGGTCTTTCTATCCGGAAGTACTTAAGGAATCGTAACTTGTCAGTATAGACAACAAAAAGGGGTAGGAAAAGGCCCCCCTGGGCCGAACCACGAGGCGGTCGTCATCAACGCGCGTGGGCCGGGTTTGATTGCCGACGGCCTCGTCAAGGCGCTTATTCCCAGAATTATATGCTGTCGCAAGATGCTTTTCTAAAAGAGTTTAAGGTGATTAGCTGCCAAACTTTATGGGGTGCCTGCGCCAGCGTCTTGTTCCCGGCGGGTCTGTTCGATGAATTCCTTGCAGCAACCGGTAAGCACGTATTCACTGTCGCCGACCTTCTTGGAGACGCCGACATGATCGAAAAACGTGAACATGACCAGAAAGGAGACGACGCCCAGCCCCATGCTGATGATGGAATAAGCGGGGGTGCTGGCATTGGAAAATATGCAGCATCCAAATGTCAACAGCGCGGCGATGCCGGCTGCCACTCCCGCTTTGATCCAGATTTTGGTTCGTGCGGTTTTGCCGATGCTGTAAGTGACCACGACTGGCTTACGGACGATCATATAGACGATCAGCAAGATCAGAAGGTTGATCAGAATCAGCACATAGACCCAATTCGGGAAGTAGTACTTGGTGACGGATTTTGTCTGGAGCTCAAGTGTCTCATTGGTTTTGATGCATCGGGCGGGCAGCACGGCATTGGTTTTCACGATGAGGGTGTCCCCATCGACGCGGTAGCCGATTTTTGCGGCCAATACTGAGGTTCCGCATTCAGGGCAGTTTCCGCCCAGCACGGTTTGACGAAGGTCGTAGCCACATTTGGAGCAAGAAAGATTCTTGTCCGACAAGAAGGGATTCTGGGTCATAGGATTTTGACTGTTAAAAAAGGACGGGGCCGGAATTCAGACAACGCATTGAAGGCCGCATTCAACATCCTGGGTGATGCGTGCGGGGAATTGTGCCTTAACGGAGAGAATTTGTAAATGACATGGCAGGTGGGATCAAGGCAAAGGCGGATGCCTGAGGGACATGTTGCTTTCCTGGTCCTTGCGTAACTGCTCAATGAATTCCTTGCAGCAACCGGAAAGAACATATTCATCAGGAGTGGTGTGTTTTCGAACGCCGATCTGATTGAGGAAATAGAAAAACAAAATGAATGAGATGAGGCCTATAACCATGCTGAGAACGCCGCCTAAGGGCGAAGACAGCATGATGCTGAAGCAGCAGGTGCAATAGGAAAAACAGCCTATCAAGGCGGCGATGCCGGCTTTAAGCCATGCGAGGTTGTGCGCTTTCTTATTGACGCAGTAGGTGATCTGGACTTCCTTGCGTACCACCAGATAGACCACGAAAAGAATCAGGGGAATGAGGAAGACGGCGAAGATGTAGATCCATCGCGGGAAGTCGTAGTGGCTGACGGTGTTGGGGGGCAGATCAGCAGGCTGATTGGTTTTGATGCAGCGGTTGGGCAAGACGGCGGGGTCTTGGATGATGATTTTGTCGTTTTCAACCCGGACGTTTTTGTGGAAGTCACGCGTGAAAACGCCGCAATTGGGGCAGGTTCGGGCAGGGGGAAAATAAGGCAGCTCGAGTCCGCATTGAGGACAGTTGCGGGGGATATGTTCTGGGAAGGCGCGTTGATTCATCGTGTGCCGTGGAAGGTGAAAAGAAAAGGAGGTGGGCCAAAGCCCACCTCCCTGATATCACACGATCATTTTAATTGGATTATTCCAATTCGCTGAGCTTGATCTGCTTGGAGATCGCGGGGAGAAGCTTGCCGACTTTGATGGGCTTGCCGGACTTGAAGCACTGGTTGGCGGCAATGCCGATGAGGATAGAGGCAGCGCCCTGGCCGGGGCCGGCATTGCGGCCCCAGAGTTCCTTGGGCGGCTTGGCGGAGAAGATCTGTTCGGCCAGGAGGGGGTCAGACCCGCCGTGTCCGCCTTCGGCCTTGGGAATCGGCACTTCGTAGGCTTCCTTGAACATCGGATGAACGACGACCTTGCTGCGCCAGTCCAGGTCGGCATGCTTGGTGACGTCCTGGGTTCGGGGGCCGCCGGGGATGTGGGTGTAGTGGAATTCGTGGTACTCGATGCGGCCCTGGGTACCGTTGAAGGCAACGTGGAAGCCTTCACGGGGAAGGTATGCGTTCAAAGAGTAGTTGAGGACTGCGCCGGTGCGGTATTTGACGAGGACGGACATGGAGTCTTCGATGTCGATGTTCTTGGCGAAGACGTTGCGGTCGCGCCGGTAGCCGTCGTACTTGGCGGGGTCAAGATAGAGCTTCTTGAGGTAGGCGGACTTTTCCATGTCCAGGGCGAAGGGGTCGCCTTCGGTCTTGGCGCCGGTGTAGTGGTCGTAGTTGGCCTTAACGCCGCGTTTCTTGGCATTTTCAGCGCCGTAGAAGCCGAGCCTGCCGAAGCCGAAGACGGTGTCGGGGACGGCGTTGATCCACCAGTTGACGAGGTCGAAGTGGTGGGTGGACTTGTGGACCATGAGCCCGCCGGACTTGTCCTTCTCGCGGTGCCAGCGGCGGAAGTAGTCGGCGCCGTGGTCGGTGTTGAGGAGGTATTCAAAGTCGACGTGGAGGATCTCGCCGATGGTGCCCTTGGAAAGGAGCTGCTTAACGAGGGTGGGACCGGGGCCCCAGCGGTAGTTGAAGGTGACGCGGAGCTTGCGGCCGGTTTTTTCGATGGCCTTGTAGATGGCCCGGCATTTCTTGTCGTCGATGGTCATCGGCTTTTCGGTGATGGCGTCGCAGCCGAGTTCCATCGCCTTGATGATGTATTCGTGGTGGAAGGCGTCGACGGTGGTGACGATGACCACGTCGGGCTTGGTTTCCTTGATCATCTTCACGAAGTCTTTGGCGTCGTATGTGGGGACCGGGCCGTACTGGAATTTTTCCTGGAGCCGGTCGATGTGGTACTGAAGTCGACCGGGGTTGGAATCGCAGAGGCCCACGAGCTCCGACGTTTCGGGGAAGCGTGAGCAGATGGGGTCAATAAACATCAGGCAACGGCCGCCTGTGCCGACAACCGCGTAACGTGTCTTCTTTTTCGACTTCGCCATTGTTGATCCTTTGCGAGGCATGACATCCTGGCCGGGTTTGGCAAAACGGTGCCAAACCACATGAAAACGTTATTTAACCCGAGCTTCGGCGTGATGGCAAAGGGATGGAGAAAATTGATATCTGCCTGAAACGCCCGTGCGTTTGATTCACCTATGGGAGGCGCAGCCCGCAGGGCTTACTGCGGCTGCGTGGCGGGAGCCGGGGCAGGGGCGACGGGGGCCGGTGCGGGCGGAGGTGTCGGACCGGTGCCCGGCAGCACCGGGCGAGTGTTTTGCACGGGGGCGCCGGGGTAGCTGGGGCCGGTTTGAAAACCGCCGTATCCGCCGGGGGCAGCACCGGGGCCAAAGCCCGGCGCGGTGCCGGGGGCCGTGCCGGGCACACCGGGAATGCCGGGGGAGCCGGGGACGCCGCCTGGCATGCCGTCAAAGGAAACCCCCGAGGCCTTGAGCTTCGAGAGCGCGGCTGAAGTGACGTTGGATTCATCCGAAGCGGCGACCATCCACGGGCCCATTTCGATCACGACGCTCATGCCGCGTTCAGAGGCTGCGGTGGAGATTGCATCGTGTACTTTCTGGCGGAACTGAACCTGCAGTTCCATATCCCGCTGCTGAAGCTGGGTCTGGATCTGCGTGTATTTGTCTTCGATCATCTGGCTGTAGCTGGCGCGCATCTGTTCAAACTTGGCTTGCTGAGCCGGCGTGGGGAACTTGCCCATCGCTTCGGCTTCCTTGGTGAGCGCGTTCTTCACGCCTTGCTGCATGTTGGTGAACTGAGGTTCAAGCTGGTCCTGCAGTTTTTTGAGCTGGTCGACACGGCTCTTGTTAAAACCGGTCTCTTCCTGGAGGCGGGACATGTCCACAACGGCCACCAGGCCTGCGGAGTTGCCTTTGGGGTCTGACTTGTCGCACCCTGAGAGACACAGGAGGGCGCTGGCGGTGATTGCTGCGATAAGGGTCGATGTTTTCATGGGTAAAGCCGATGCCCCTGGGTGTAGTGATGCCGATGTGAGAGAGCCCAGCCGGGCTAGAAACATAATAATCAAACTATTGCCGGGCGGGCGTCAACCCTTAACGGTACGTACATCCAGCCTGGGCTGTTCGATGCGCCACTGGACGATTTTGTCTCCCTGGCAGTCCAGATGGGCGCAGAAAAACGATCGGCGGTACTGCCAGAAAAGAGGCCAGATGACCAGCCGGTCGGAATCGGGAATGGGAAGGGCATCGATCTGCTCCCGGGAATACCACTCCAGCGTGCCTTCATGAAAGGAGGTCGGGATGACGGTGACGGGCCGGGTTACTTCATAAAGGAACATGAGCCAGTGGGCGCTTCCCTGGAAGCCGGATTCTGAAACGATCCCGGTGAGATGGAGGTCTTTGTGCTCGACGGTGACGCCGGCTTCTTCAAAGATTTCCCTGGCGGCGCAGTGTGTGGGGCTTTCGCCGACGGCCTGCTCCAGTTTTCCGCCGATGGGGGAGTAGAGGTGCTTGTTGGGCGGCTTGATTCTGTGGAGCAGAAGCGTTTGGCCCTGCTCGTTGAAGAGGTAGCACAGGACGGCGATTTTGTAGGGCAGTGGGGCGGTCATGCGGTGTTCTGGCGGGTTTGGGTGGGGCAACAGGCTTGATGATAAACGAGACCGGGACGCCGCAAAGGGGCGTCCCGGTCTTTATCCATTAGGGGATTGCCGATGGGCCGTGAAGCCCAAGGGGATTATTCTTCGTCGTCATCGACGTCGTCGAATTCTTCTTCATCGTCGTCGTCGAGTTCATCGTCGTCGCCGAGTTCGTCGTCGTCATCGAATTCATCATCGTCTTCGTCGTCGAAGTAATCGTCATCATCGTCGTCGTCGTCATCGTCGAGATCATCGTCGTCGTCCGCCTCGGCGTCTTCGTCGAAGAATTCATCGTCGTCATCGTCGCGCTTAGCCATTTCGATCGTGCCAGCGCCCCAGGGGGTTGTGCCCCGGGCTTCCATCAACTCTTCGTCCATTTTGGGGTTCAGCAGTTCGAGCATCGCCTGTCTCCGTGAATAATCCGATCCTGGTGGGTGCGTGCGAGCCATGTTTCTCCGCACCGATTACGCGGTTACACTATCGTGCCGTATGGGATTGTCAATCAGGCCCAAGGTGAAATTGTTTTGTTAAGAATCCGGGGCGTAAATCCCCAACGTCGTTTGCGCCTTTTTTGCCCATGAAACAGCCCCCTGGAGCCACGCATTGACCGGCCCGTCCAAACAAGGAGAACAGCAGCTTTTCATTCCGTCAGCGGTGCTGGCATGGGTGTTTCCCGGGTTGGGATATCTCCATCGGGGGCAGACGGCACGCGGGTTGATGGTGATGGGAGCGGTGTTGTCGCTGATTTTTGTCGGCACGCTGGTGGGGGGGATTCAAGTTTGCGATGCCACGCGCAACCCAGTGGCCGGCATGGTGCAACGCGGTTCGCTGCCGGGCGTGGTGCTCAACATCGTGGCTGCGCGCGCCAGGCCGGCGAGCGTGCCCGGGGACTTTACGC
Source organism: uncultured Phycisphaeraceae bacterium (assembly GCA_964542875.1). Lineage (GTDB taxonomy): Bacteria > Planctomycetota > Phycisphaerae > Phycisphaerales > Phycisphaeraceae > CAZGOM01. The sequence goes on along the minus strand of CAZIWA010000007.1, from coordinate 61,396 downwards.
AGACGATGATCGACAACACCGGCGGCCGGCCAGAGGAAGTGGGCCTGATCTTTACCGCAGTGGCAGGTTTTTTGAATTTGATGGCAATCGTCGGCAGCCTGACTCCGCTGCCCAAGGAACCGCCTCCGGGTGAGAAGAAAACCGACGGCACGCAGCCCGACGCGCAAGGAGGCACGGTATGACATTCGCCGTCTTCACGCTGGCCAACAAATTGTTTGTGGATCCTCTTGCGATCGAAAAATACTGGCTTTTTTTCGGAGTATTTCTGATGATGATGGTGGGGATCGGCTACAAAGCCATCACCACACCGGACCCGAAAAAAGTGCCGGCGAAAGCAATGTGGTTTTTGCTTAAGAGTTCGGGGTTGATGTTTCTGCTTGGGTTTGCGGCGTGGCTGATCACCGCGGGGATCTAAGCGGGGAGCGCTAGATTTTTGTCTTGATCCCCATGGCGCGAAGTGCGCACCAGCCCGACCAGCCTTCAAAAACCATGAACGCGCCAGAGAAGACGAGAAGCCCGGCGACGATGTTCGCCGCGCGGGTTCCGGACGTTTCCAGCGCCCCGGACATGGCCAGCACGCCCACCATGGTGCCGATCACCAGGCACGCGATTCCAGCGAAGAGACGAACGGCTTTGCCCTTGGCGTCGATGTTGCATTGCATGCCGGGATTATAGGGCGGTCGTTGAACCGTTGTTTGTGAGGGGGATATCCGCCAGGGTGATGAGGCGTCGCACTTGGGTTTAATGCCTCGAGCGAGCATGTCGTCGATTTCATCGAATGTAACTGCCGGGGGATATCTGATAATCTTCCCCGCATGTCTCAGGAACAGCCTGAAAAACTCAGCGCGCGCGATGCCGGGATCAAAGTGATCAAGGTCCTTCAGGACGCCGGACATGTGGCTTATTTCGCAGGCGGGTGTGTTCGGGATCGGCTCCTGGGCAAAACGCCCAAGGACTACGACGTCGCCACCGATGCGCACCCCGAGACCGTGGTGAAGACTTTCCGCAGCGCACGCTTTGTCGGCGAGGCTTTCGGGGTCGCGCTTGTGCGCCTGATGGGGCACGAGATCCAGGTGGCCACCTTCCGGTCAGAGTCCAACTACACCGACGGCCGGCACCCAGGAAAAGTGGTTTTCACCAACGCGCGCGAAGATGCCATCAGACGGGACTTCACCATCAATGGGATGTTTGAAGACCCGGTGGCCAGGGATGAATCCCAGCGGATCATCGATTACGTCAACGGCCGGGAAGACCTGGCCAACAAGATCATCCGGGCCATCGGCACGCCTGCGGATCGCTTTGCGGAAGATTACCTGCGTATGTTGCGGGCCGTGCGCTTCGCCGCGCGCATGGGGTTTGAGATTGAGCCTGTCACCGCGGCGGCCATCAAGACGCACGCGCGCTATCTGAGCCAGATTTCACGCGAGCGCATCGGGCAGGAACTGGGCGCCAGCCTCGCATGCCCTGGCAGGGCGCAGGCTGCTGCGCTTGTGCAATCGCTGAATCTGGATGGGCCTGCGCTTAACGAAGCGCACAAAAATGTTCCGTTGCCCACCCTGGAGGGTTTGCCGGGAGCCAGCGCCTTTCCTGTGGCGCTAGCCGCGTGGACCATCGACCGGCTGGGCCTCACGAGCATGCACCCGGGCGAGGGGCCGGGCGCGCGCGATCGGGTGGATTGGCTTCATGGCCATCTCCAGGCGTTTGTCGACCGTGATCTGCCGGACACCGGTGCGCGTCTGCGTAACGCGCTCGCATTGAGCAATCAGCAGACCGAAACTTTCAACGGTGCATTCCTTCTGCTGCCAAGCGTGCTGCGATGGCAGTCACTGAACATTGCGCAGAAGAAGCGGCTGCTGGCCAGCCAATACGCGCCCGAAGCGCTGCAACTGGGCGGGGCGCTTGGGCACGTGATGGCCGTCCGAGCGGTGATGCAGGTGGTGGACAACGAAACGCCGGAGCTTCAGGCGCAGGATGTACGCCCGGAGCCATTTTTGACGGGGCAGGATTTGATCGCACAGGGCATGAAGCCGGGGCCGGCGTTCAAAAAAGTGCTGGATGAGGCGTATGATCTTCAGCTCATGGGCCAGCATGTCGATCGGACACAGGCGTTGGCTTGGTTGAGTAGCCGCGCAGGTGCGGGAAAGTAAGTTTCATTGCTGGGGGATTTCATGCCGCAGGGCCAGTTATTCTGGTTTGTTTCGTTAAAACAAAAACACAGCAGGGGCATGGCCCATGCTGTGCGAGGTGTTGTTACCGGCGGGATGTCTTACATCCGGTCGTTGCGCTTGTGGATGAAGTGCAACTCAAGGAACTTGGCCACGTAGTCGATGATGGACATCGCTTCGGGGATTTCCGGGTTGGAGGTGGGGCCCATGGGTTCAAAGCGCATTCCCTTGAACCGGTGGACGGCTTCGTGCAGGGGGAGGCCAAACTGCAGGGCGAGGCTGAAGGCCCGGCAGTAAGCCTGGATGAGCCCCGACAGGGTGGAGCCTTCCTTGGACATCTTGATGAAAATCTCGCCGGGGAGGCCGTTTTCAAAAAGACCGACCGTGAGGTAGCCCTCATGGCCCATGATGCTGAATTTGTGTGTGATTGATTCCCGTGTGACGGGCAGAGAACTTCTTGTGGCAACCATTGGCGATGATTCCCCTTCCTTGGGTTTTGAGCTGACGTCCTTGTCGTTAGGCTGATTCATGGCATTGCGCAATCAAACAGCCCAAAGTGCCGGGCTAACGGCTATTAACTACATCGGACATTCATCGTGGTGTTCCAGCAATTTTTCCCCATTGCCGGTGCACAGTGTCCCATCCTAATCCACCCCTCGCGCAACTTCAACACAAAAGCCATCGATTCATCACACATCGGGAAAAATATTCTGCGTGCCCCGGAGATAAAAACCCCGCTGGGGCGCAAAGGCCTCAACGGGGCGGAGGGGAGACAAGGGGGATTTGGGGTCAGATTGTAGCCGATGTCGCGAGACTGAGGGAGGACATCAGACATCTTACATTCACCATCCTACATTTTTATTTGCTTTCTTCCCGGGCCAGGAAGGCAGCGCCCAGGAGGCCGGCGTCGTCGCCGAATTTTGATTCAATGATTTTGCATTCTTTGAGATGGGCGGGGTAAACGTTCATCTCGAAGCTTTCGCGCACCCATTGCATCCAGGGTTTGCCGAGTGCTTCGGTGACTCCGCCGCCGAGCACGACGCAGGGGAGGCTCAGCAGCGTGACGGCGTTGGCGATGGAGCAGCCGACGTAGAACGCGGCGCGCTTGACGACGTCGGTCGTGAGTTGGTCTTTTTCATCGATGGCCTGATCGATGGCCTTGGAGCGGATGTCGGTGAGGTCGCCATCGACGAGATCGACAATCTTGCTCTTGTGATTGGAATGAATGAGCTGGATGAGCTGATTGACGATGGCGGTCCGGCTGGCGAGGTATTCGAGCCTGCGGTAGGCGCGGGGAGCGTCGGGCTGAAGGATGGTCTGGCCGATTTCACCGGCGCTCATGAAGTGCCCGGCGTAGAGCTTGCCGTTGATGACGAACCCGCCGCCGATGCCGGTGCCGACGAAGACGCCCATGATGTCGCTGAAACCTTTGCCGGCGCCGGCGACGTACTCAGCCCAGGTGCCGACGTTCACGTCGTTGTCCACGGTGACGGGGAGCTTGAGTTCCTTGGAGAGAAGCGCGCCAAGAGGCACTTTGCTCCAGCGCAGGTTGCTGGCGTCGATCACGACACCGGTTTTCATGTCCACGACGCCTGGAGCGCCGATGCCCACGCCGGCGATCTGGGGGAGGGTGAGCTTGGCTTCGTCGAGCGCTTCCTGGACGGTCTTGGCGATGCGTTTGATGACGGCGTCGGAGCCTTCTTCGGCTTTGGTTTTGGAGCGTCCGCGGCCGAGGATTTTGTCTGATGAATCAACGATGCCGACCTGGATTTTGGTTCCGCCCAGGTCGACGCCGATGTACGGTTTGGTGTTGGCTGAGGCCATGGGGACGCTCCGTTTGCGGGGTTGATGTTGAGCGTAGTCTATATTGTTTGCGCGTAAGCCTGGAAGTGGTTTTCTTTGCCTACAGTAAGACCAAGGTTTTAGTCGAATCAGGATGACCTATGAAACACCGGGTGGCTTGGGTTCTGCTGGCGGCGTTGTGTGCATGGCAGGGGAATGGCGAAGCCTGGGCGCAGGCGCTGCCTAGAGTAAGGGTTGGCAACCGTGAATCGGCATTTGAGACGCGTGACGAAAAGGCCAGGAAAGAGCTGACGAATATCGTCCAGCGTTTCATCGACAAAAATGTGACGGTTGCTCAACTGCTGGAATCCTGCGAGGCATTCCTTCAGGAATATCCACAAGGCGTCTATGCGGCGGAAGCCACACGATTGCGCGATGGCTTAAAGCGAGCCGTGGAAGAACAAACTGGGGTCGCCAAGACAGAACAAATATCAAAAGTGTCCGACAAGGAATTCGTGGACGATCGCATCAACGGGCTCTCCATGACTGGCTTCAATATCCTCCAGAAAACCGAGGATATCGCTCAGCAGATGAATTACGATCCCGCCTCCATCGACAGGATTTGGCCAAACCCATTGAAGGAAGTCAGCATCCGCGGGATGGAGATGTTTCCATATCTGATCGAAGCTCGTGGGGATACGCGGCTCACGCGCTACATCAACAACAGCGGCGGACCCCAGGAAATGCCTCGGGTGATGTCCGTGGGGGATGTGGTGGAGATCGCCGCAATGCAGGTTGCCAGGAGGTCTTTTAATTCCGCGGGTGAAGGTACATCGCAGGAGCAAATGTCGCTCTGGTGGACCGCGGTGACCGAGAAAGGGTTGAGGCAGGTTGCGAGCTCCACGGTGGAGAGCGGGCGAAATAACGCCACTTCCCAAGCGCTTTTGCTTGCCGAACGCTTTCCGCAAGAGGCGTTGGAGGCGATCAAGAAAGGGTACGCCAATTCCGGAGAACGATGGGGTGCCCAGGCGTTTTTGCCGGCGCTGCAACTGCTGCCGATCGCGCAAGTGGATGCCTGGCTGACGGACGAGATGAAGAATTCACCGGCCCCTAAATTACGGGTCAAATGCGCTCGCACCTTGTGGGCATTGGGTCATGACCGCCAGGAGTTGATTGATGCAATGGTTCACGAATGGAAGAACCTTGAGAATGCTGACGACAAAAACTCAAATATGAATGCCGTGATCGAATTTCTCATTGGCGTACGCACTCCGGAAGCGGTGAGCGCGCTGGCTCATGGCCTTGATCGGCATTCAGCGAACACGAAGTTCTGGGTGATGCACCTCAGCGGCGAGCCGCTAGACCCAATTAATTATTCCAAGTTGAGCACGCCCGAGGAAAAAGAGCGGATGGCGGCAATCAGCCGGGCTCGGGAAGCATTGCTGGTCGGGCTGCTCAAAGATGACAGCCGGGTGGGCGACAACGATTTTGGAGTTAGTGAATACACCCTCAAAATCCCACGGGTTGGGGACATTGCGGCGGCAAGACTCGCCCAAATTTTTCCAACGAAGTACACATTCAATGGCCGTGTGACGGTTGCTGAAAGGGATATTGCCAGGAATCAGATCCTCAATGCCTGGCGTCGTGAAATGGGGCTGCCTGCGGTTGCTCTTGCGGAGCGCAAATCTGCCATCAGCGAGGCGGATGAGAAGCTTCTTCAGCGGGCGATGACGTCCGAAAATGAGGCGGATCGGACGCAAGCACTGCGGGCGCTGAAGGCCAAGGGGCTACCACTTCTCCCAGGCGTGGAAAGCGCCTTGGTGACGTCTTCAGAGAACAGCCCGGGGCGAGCAGAATTAGACCGTGTTGCGCAAGCGATGGCGAACACGGTGCGGTCCATTGAGGTGCATGAAGAATATGGAAAGCTTGATGCACGCACGCGCACGGCGCTGGAAGGGTTAAAAGGGCGACGGCTTACGGGGGAAGCGCTTGCCGGCGTGCTGCGTACGTCGGCTATGAGGGTACCGCTGGACCGGTATGTCATTTCCGTCAAGGTGGAGGGCGATACGCGGCAAGCAGGCCTGCATGTGTGGGTACGCGTCTGGGAGCGGAGCGGGCCTGTACTTCGATATCGCATCGGGTGCCAGACGACTGTCAATGGGAAGACGGTTGACGCTTCAAAAAATCTGTCCCTGGTATCGGGCGCTGAAATTCTGCCTTACGAGCGATTCATCAAAATGGTGGATGATGCGTTAAGCGCTCCGCGTAACGTGCCGGTGTTTATTTTGACCAGTTCAGGCGTGATGATGCCCGTTGCCATGAATGCGGAGATACGCCCTCTTTATTCATCGACCAAACCATCGATCAAATAAGTCTTTGATTTCTCATGGATGAGAGCGTTGGGCATTAAGGCTTGGGGCGCATCTCAGCAGGGATGTGGTAGAGGACTTCCGGCTTGATCTTCACTTTGCCCGGGATGAAGCGGATGACCGCCATATCGCGTGCGGCATCCATCACCACGCCGGGGGCAAGGCCCAGAACCACGATGGCCAGCGTGCAGACGACCACCAGCACGGTGCCCGGCAGTGAAATGGACCAGGGTTTGACGTAGCCGGCTCTGTCGGTGTCCGGCGAGGGGGCCAGGGCCATGTAGTAAACCGGGCGCATGTAGAAGTAGAGGCTCAGCAGGGAGTTCACCAGCACGCCGGCCACCACGACGTAGGCCAAAGCGCCGGTGCCGGCCTGGATGGCGCCGGTGAGGAGGTAGAGCTTGGCCATGAAGCCGCCGAGGGTGGGCAGGCCAAAGAGCGAGAGCGTGGCGGCGAGCATGCCGACGAAGAGGATCGGGCTCTTTTTGGGGATGCCGCCATAGGTCCGGATGTCGTAGCTGCCGGTCTTTTGCGCGATGAGCCCGGCGGCGGTGAGGCCCGTCACGTTCATGAACAGATAGACGGTGAGGTAGAAGAGAATGGCGCCCGCGATTCTCGCGCCAGCGCCTGCGCCGGGGTCCGCGGTCAGCAGCACGCCCGCCCCGGCCACCATGTATCCGGCATGCGCGATGGAGCTATAGGCCAGCATGCGTTTGAAATTGGTCTGAAGCAGGGCCAGCAGGTTGCCTGCGGTTGCGCTTAGCAAGCCCAGAAGCCCGATGGCCCACCCGGCGATCACCAGCGCATGGCTGGCCTCGCCCGGGGAACCGGCCAGGGTGACGGCGCGAACCAGCACACAGATGCCTGCGCCCTTGGATGCGACCGAGAGCAGGGTGGTGACAGGTGTGGGAGCCGCCTGGAACACGTCAGGGCACCAGAAGTGCATCGGCACGCTGGCGATCTTAAACAGAATGCCCGCGGCGGCCAGCGCCAGACCCACAGCCAAAAGGGGAGCGGTGGTTTCAATGGGGTTAGCCTTGAGGCAGCCGGCAAGGTCCAGTGTGCCGGTGGCACTGTAGACCAGCGACATGCCAAACACCGTCACTGCGCTGGATACAGCGCCGAACATGACGTACTTCACCGCGGCTTCGCTGCCGGTGCGGCTGCGCTTCCTGAAGCCCGCCAAAGCGTAGCTGGGGAATGACGCCGTCTCTGTGGCAAGGAAGATCATCAGCAGATTGCTGGAAGAAGCCATCAGCGCCATGCCGACGCCGGCGCCCAGCACCAGGGCTAAGAAGTCGGGCCCGGATTGCTGGATCTCTTCACGCTCGGTGAGCACCGACCACTGAAAGATCACCAGAACCAGGAACAGCCCCAGAATGACTTTGAAGTATTGGCTGAAGGGATCGATGCTGAGCATGCCGGAGAAGATTGCCCCGTTGTCGGGCAGCACCCGGGTTGTCCAGATGGCGGCGGCGGCGCAGGCAAAGCCCGCCAGGCCGGCGATGGTCAGCAGGTTTCTCGGGCTGGCCTGCCGGAGGATGCCCGCGATCAGGATGCACACCACACCCAGCACCAGCGCCAGTTCAGGCGAGACCAGGAGAAGCGTCTTGATGTCGGGCAGGGTGGGGTTCACTGTGAATAGGTCGCTTGGGGGTTGGAGGAATCAGGGAAAGAACCAGAGGAAGGGAAGCCCATTGAGGGAGACATCGGCAGGGGCCAGCACCAGCATGGGCCACACGCCCAAGGCAATGGCGCCTACGCCCATGATGGCCAGCAGGCAGGCTTCGCGGGTGGTGAGCGGTTCGTAAATGGTGACTTCGGGCTTGGGTTCGCCCATGAACACGCGTTTGAACATCCAAAGCGTGTAAGCCGCGGTGATGATGGTGCTCAGCGCAGCCAGGGAGCCAAAGACATATCCCGCGGGGAATGTGCCGGTCGCCGGGCCCGGGGTTTTGATCCCGGAGAATGCGCCGATGATCACCAGCAATTCACCGACGAAGCCGCAGAGCGAAGGCAGACCCATAGAGGCCAGGCAGGCCAGCAGGGCCCAGCCGCCCAGGTCGGGGAATTGCTTCCAGATGCCGCCGAAGTTGTCGATCACGCGGTGATGGGCGCGTTCGTAGAGCACGCCCACGACGAAGAACATCATCGCGGAGGAGACGCCGTGCGCGATCATCTGGAAGTATGCGCCGCGGCTGCCGGTGCTGTTGAGTGCGGCCAACCCCAGCAGCACGAAGCCCATGTGGCTTACGGAGGAATAGGCGACCAGTTTTTTCAGGTCTTTTTGGCCCAGCGCGCACAGCGCGCCAAAGAGGATGGAAACCACGCCGAGGGTGGCCAGGGTGCCCTGGTATTGAAGGGCGATCTGGGGGAAGAGGCTAAAGGAGATTCGGAATAAGCCGTAGCCGCCGAGCTTCAGGAGGATGCCGGCCAGGATCATGGAGACCGGGGTGGGCGCTTCCACGTGCGCGTCCGGCAGCCAGCCGTGGAAGGGAACCACGGCGAGCTTTACGCCAAAGGCGACGAGGGTGAGCCAGAAGCAGACCGCCATGATTTCATGGTGGCTCGAGAGCGCATGCACGATGGTGTGCTGGGTAAGTGCCGGGTCCAGCCCCAGGGATTCGGTTTTGACCAGCGTCCACATCGGACCGGTGTTGCTGCCCATTCCGCGAAAGAGGATGAACATGACGGCCAGCAGGCAAAACGATCCGGCCAGCGTGAAGATGACCATTTTGATCGCGGCGAAACGGCGGTTTTCCCCGCCCCACACGCCGATCAGGAAGTAAAGCGGAACCAGCGTGAGTTCGAAGAACAGAAAGAATAAAATCAGGTCCTGCGCCAGGAATACGCCTACGGTTGCCGCTTGAAGCACAAGCAGCAATCCATAGAACATATGGGGCGATTTTTTGATGCTTGTCGAGGCGATGATCGCCAGCACGAACAGCACATTGGTGAGGACGATCAGAGGCAGGGAGAGCCCGTCGATGCCGATCTGGTACCGGGCGTCGATGGCGTTGATCCACGGCAGGGAGGTTTGCCACAGGGCAGTGCCGGTGCCGTCGGCCACGTAGGCGGCGGCCAGGAAACCTGAGATCACCAGCACCAGTGATGAAATGAAGATCGCCGCCCTCCGGCCTGACGCCGGCGACCCGCCAAAGCACGCAAGCGCGCCAAGGATGGGCAGGAAGATCAAGAGGTTGGGCAACAGGCTCATCATGGGGTCGGGTGTGTCTTTGTTGGGTTAGGTTCCGCAGATCGCGACGAGTGCGCCGGCAACGACGATGATCAAGGCCACCACGCTCAACGCAATTCCGATGGAGACGCGCGGGTTGCCGGCCTGGGTGGTTCGCACCAGGCCCGAAAGCCTCAGCACCGGGGTGGCGACGAAGTTAAAACCAAGGAGTGATTGATCCAGCACGGCGCTCACACGTCCCAGCCAGCGGACTAGGCCGACCATCAGGCGGTCGTAGAGCGTATCCAGGAAGAACTTGCGTTCCAGCATGATGCTGATGGCGAAAACCACCGGCAAGTCACGGATTTTCCTGGAAATTCTGTACCCCTGGAGATAGATCAGAACGCTTAAGCCAAAGGCCACGGCCCAGCCCAGTCCCCAAAGCTCCAGCATGGCCAGCTTGGACCCTGCGCCATCGCCGTGCGCCGCGCCAACGGCCTGCATGCCTTCAGGGGCTGCGGTGCTCACCATTTTCAGGAACGGCAATGCCGCGGGCACGGACAGGAAGCACATGGAGGCCAGCAGCACCTGGGGCACGGCCATGGTCCAAGGCACTTCATGCGCATGGCTGATGGTTTGTTCGTCGCGAGGTTTGCCCAGAAATACCAGAGTGAACGCCCGTGCCATGTAGAACGCGGTCAGATAGCTGGCCAGGATGGGGGCGAAGATGACCAGGTTGCCCCAGTTTTCGCCGGTGAGCCCGATCATTTGCGCGTAGGAATTGGCCGCTTCGATGATGCCGTGCTTAGAGTAGTAGCCTGAAAGGCCCCAGTGCAGCACCGGGATGCTTGCGCCGGCCAGAGCCAGAGAGCTGATCAGGAAGCAGACGCCGGTGATGGGCATGCGCTTGAAAAGCCCGCCCATGCGGCGCATGTCCTGCACGTGGTGGGTCGCACTGATGACCGAGCCCGCGCACTGGAACAGGCAGCACTTAAAGAAGGCGTGAGTGATGAGATGGAAGATCGCAAAGGTGAATGACCCGGTACCGATGCCCAGCATCATCAGGCCAAGCTGGCTGACGGTGGAGTAGGCCAGCACCCGTTTAATATCCTGGTTCACCAGGGCCATCAGCCCGGCGATGAGCATCGTCGTGACACCGATGATGATGATGAACAGATGCGCCCCGGGTGTGAGGATGGGGGAGAGCCGGGCGGTGAGGTAGACGCCGGCGCCCACCATGGTGGCTGAGTGAATGATGGATGAAACCGGCGTGGGGCCTTCCATCGCATCGGGCAGCCAGGTGTGAAGCGGGAACTGCGCCGATTTACCCATTGCGCCAAGGAACAGGAAGATGCCCGCAGCGGTCACCATTCCGGGGCTGATGAGCCCGTGGTCCATTAGGGTGGGCAGTTGGGAAAGCAGCCCGCCGTTGCCGGCCATGGGCATGAAAAGGTCTGGTCCGGATTGCTTGAAAAGCTCAGGCCGAAGCACCGTTGCGCGCCAGAGGTGATGGAAGATGATGCCGATGCCGATAAAAAGGCCGACATCGCCCACCTTGTTCATCAGCACGGCTTTGAAGCTGGCGACCTGCGGGCCCTCTTTTTCAAACCAGAAGCCGATCAACAGGTAGCTGGCGATGCCCACCAGTTCCCAGAACACCAGCACCTGCACCAGGGTGTTGGCGATCACCAGTCCGAGCATGGAGAACACAAAGAAGCTCAGGTATGCAAAGTAGCGCGCAAAGCGCTTATCGTTGGCCATGTAGCCGATGCTGTAGAGCGCAACCAGCGTGGCGATACCGGTCACCATGCAGAACATGGCCAGGGTGAGGCTGTCGGCGTAGGCGCCAAGGTAGAGGTAGTCGGCGTTGTCGCCGCCTCGGAGCTTGATCCAGGCCCACTTGAAAACCACCGGCTGTGCCTGTGTGCCTGTCTGGGAAAGCCACGACAGCGTTGCCGCCACGGAGAGCGCAAACGACCCTGCGAAACCGGCGAAGGTGAGCCAGCCGGCGCCCTTGTCCAAACGGCGGCCCGACAGCAGAAGGATCACCACCGCGATCAACAGCGGCAGGAACATTGCGCTGGCCAGCATTCCCAGGATGGAGAGGTAAAGGTTTGCCATATCAGCCTGATAGCTGGTCCGCGCGCGAAAGATCGATCGAGTTCGCGCTGTTATAGAAGTTCATGATGATGGCCAGGGCCACCGCGGCCTCGGCGGCCGCGGTCACGATTACAAACACCGCAAACACAGTGCCTGCGGACATCTGGTTTGCGCTGTCGGGCGACTTGGGCAGGTAATAGGCCGCCGCCACGAAGTTGATGGCTGCGGCGTTGATGATCAGTTCAATTCCCAGCAGGATGGCGATGGCGTTTTTCCGGATGAGCACAGTGGCCAGCCCGGCACCGAAAATCATCGCCGACACCACCCCGTAATGCAGCCAGCCGATATGCAGCAGTGCGTCCATCATGGCTTGGCCCCCGTGGTCTTAGGTTCTGCGGGGCCGGTTTTCCGGGCCAGGTAAGAAGCGCCGATCATCACCAGCAGCAGCACCAGGCCGGTCACCTGAAACGGTACCAGATAGGTGCCCAGCATCGCTTTACCGATGTTGGACACGCTTCCGGGGTGCATCAATTCCGCGCCCGGGCCGCGGTCAGCCGCGGTCATGGTGTTAAACAGCGTAATCACGCCCAGCGTCGCCAGTAGACCGACGCTGACCGCGCCAATTACCGAGAGCAGCGATCGCTTTTGCGGCAGATGGGCGCGCGCCGTCAGCAGCACGGTGAACACAATCAAAATCAACGTGCCGCCTGCGTACACAATCAGTTGCACGGCGGCGAGAAATTCTTGTTTGAGAAGGAAAAACAGCCCGGCTACGCCACCCAGCGTCAACAATAAAAGGGAGGCGCTACGAACCAGATTGCGCGAAAAAACGATACCCCAGGCACTCACAACTGCCATCACGGCAAAGAGATAGAAGGCTATGGCTTGGTCTGGGATACCAGCAGTCGGTCCGGGCATGGCCGTTTCCTGAGGGAGGGAACCCCCCGTAAAGTGCGACCATTTTAAGGACATGTGGCCATTTTGTCTCACGCGATAAAACAGAATCAGTTTATCTAATGGAACGAGTTGGACGGAAATTAACACAAAGTCGGTGTGGCAGGGGGGTTAAAGCGAATTTGGTTGTTTTGGGTCGAGGAAGTTATCCAGAAAACCCAGGTCGCAAGCAGCCGATTGGGATCGGTTACATCAGCCTCTGGATGGTTCAGACATGCTTTCACGCGCCTTGGCGGCGAGGGCTGCAAGGTGGCCATCGTTGGCCAGAAGCTGTTCGAGATGCTTCATGCGCTGGGGGGATGCGGTCTTCACCATGGTTTCACCGATGGCCCGGTCGATCCAGAACCTTGCGAAGCCGGAAATGTAGTCGCGCAGCACAGGCACATCCGCCTCGGCGTAGCGCTGGCAGCAGTTGATGGTGAACATCCTGCGGTTGGTGGAGCCGAAAAACGAAGAGTGCTTGAGGTCGTGATTGAAGATCAAAACGTCTCCGGGTTTGGTTTCCAGCGGCATGAACGGCACGTTGGGGCCGTCAACGCCCAGAGTTTCCTGGCACCGAAAGACGTCTTTGTTGAGTTGGTCGGCGTAGGGATCGCCCACGCGGTGGCTGCCGGGGATGACGCGGAGGCAGCCGGAATCCTTGCCCACCGGGTCAAGGTAAAAGGCGATCTTCGTGTGCAGCGGGCGCTTCACAAAGGCGCTGTCGGAGTGCCATGGGGTGTTGCCGACATAGTAGTTTCCGTCTGAACCCATGTAGTTGAAGTCGTCGCCGAGGATCGAAGTGAGGATGCCGTGGATCCGGTGATCATCCAGCAGGGTGCAGAGGTATTCGTTGTTGTCGATGAAGGGCACGATGCAGGATCTTGCCTTGCCATCGTGGGGCTTGCCGTAGTGTCCGCCTCCCTTGGAGTTGAACACGTTTTCGAACTGACGGCTGATTTCATCCACCTTGTCGGCCAGCAGACCGGGAAAGCCCAGGTAGCCGAAGGTGTGGAAGAAATGCATCTGCTGCGGCGTGAGCTTCAGATCGGGAGTGTTCGTGCCTTTGCCGGCGAGGGTAGCGGTGGCGGTCATGTCTGATTCCTTGATGAACGGGTTTGCCTTAAAGAAGGGGAGTGGGTTGAACTTGCAAGGTCTTGATGCGCGCCCTGGATGTGCGTGCGCATGCGTGTTTCCGCGGCGTCAGCATCCTTGGCTTCTACGGCATCAAGCACGAGCGTGTGCTGTTTAACCGCGCCGCCTATGGTGTGTGCCATGCCCAATGCCTTCATGGAGATGGATCGGGTTTGCCGGCCCAGATCGGCCAGGGCATCAAGAATGGTGAGCAGAATCTGGTTGCCGGCGGTTTGCGCAAGCAGCCTATGGAATTCCAGGTCCAGCTCTACAGCGGCGGTGGCCTGGGTTGCGGCGGCGTGTTCCTGGATGTTGGCCCGGAGCAGCCTGATTTCCTTACCGGTCGCGCGAATCGCCGCCAGGCGAGCCACGCCGGGTTCAATGACCAGCCGAGCTTCGGCGAATTGTTCCAGGCGGGTTTTATGCTGAGCCGTCACAAGCTCAAATGCGCCCATCAGCGGGCGGTGTGGCTTGTTGACCGCAAGCACGCCGATGCCGTGCTTTACCTCGACCAAGCCCTGCATCTGAAGGTTTCGGATCGCTTCACGCACGACGGGTCGGCTGACGCCGGTTTCCCGGGCCAGATCGCGCTCGGAGGGGAGCAGGGCATCGCCTTGCAAGGCCAAAATCCGCTCGGCCAGGCTCTGGGTTACCTGCTCAACCAACCCCGTTCGCTTGATCACCGGTTTTCCTTTGATCCGTATCAACTGGTAAGAGGTCTTACCAGTTGCATGCTACAGCGCAAAACCAGCGTGTCAATCGCTTAAATGCCAAAGCTGTTCTTTTTAGTACGGATTCCAGGAGGAGCTGTCGGGCGAGTAGAGGATCGGAATCACGAAGTGGCTGGCGCTCCAGTCATACTTCCTGAACTCGACGTGCCCATCAACCAGCGCGACATTCAAGCCTTGCGCATCGTGCCGACCGGTGTAGACGTCCGAGGCCGTGCTTTCGCCGACCATCGTCAGGCGGAGGGATGAGCCCGGTCCCGATGATGAGCTGGTGTTGATGCCCTGGTAGCTGTTTTCCATCATCAGCATCATTTCAAAGGGCCGGAACCGGTTGGAATCCAGCCGATACCAGGCGTCGGTGCCGGTGGTTCTTACCCGGCCAAGAATCCAGTGGTTGGCGAAAAATGCGGCCCGGTTGGTGCCGTTGGCTGAGGTGGTGCGAAAGTAATCCGGGCAGCCTTTGCCGGTCCAGTAGACCTTGCTTGTCGCCTGCGTGCCGGGGGTGTATCCCAGGTAGGAATCCATGCCGTTAAACACGGCATGGCGCACGCGCTGGGAGACGGGCAGGCCCGACCATGTGTCGTTATCGCCCAGGTCTTTGTCGCTGGAGCCCGTGTTCCAGCGGGAGCCGGCGTTGAACGCCGCGCTGTGCGGGCTGCCGGCGAAACGGTTGTCGATGGAGTAGGAAAGCATGCCCGTCAAGGTGGAGCGGAGGTTCACCCGGCACTGCACCAGGCGGGCGACGTCGCGCGCGTTGGTTACCGCAGGCATGAGCATTGCCAGCAGGGCGGCGATGATGGAAATCACCACCAGCAGTTCAACGATCGTAAATCCGGTTTTCAGTCTTTTGCTTGATGACATGGCCCGTCCTTTTCGAAAACCCAAAGATCAAATAAGGGTTTCCATCAGCCTGGGTGGTATTCGTTTGAGCTATCAGTTTACTTGCCGGTCCGGCTTTTTGTACGCAGGGGGTAAACTTTGCCTCTCATTTTTCGGTATTCACCGGGTGTAATGCCAGTGGTTTTCTTAAACGCCGCGGTGAAATAAGCCACATCCGGATAACCGGATTTGGCTGCTACTTCCTTAATGGAGAGGCCGCCGGCGAGAAGCATCCGGCCGGCGGCTTCCATCCGCAGGTTCGCCAGGTAGCGCGCCACGCTGGTGGATTGATCTTTCATGAACAGCCTCGCCAGTTGCCGTTCCCCCAGATGGACATGCTCGGCCACCTGGCCCACGGTGATGGGGCGCATGAAGTTGTCATGCAAAAACAGCCTCGCCCGGGCGATAGGAGCGGTGTCGTGCACTTTTTCAGGGATTGGCTTGGTGGGCGCCTCGGTCCGGGAATTAAACGCCCGGAGCGTTTCCAGGATCAGCTTTCGGCTCAGTGCAATCACGCCAAAGGCAAACCCGGGCCCGCGCGTCCGGGCTTCTTCATTCAGCAGGGTCAGCAGCGGCTGAATTTTGCCTGGACCAGGCACGGCGACGGCTTTGGTGGCCTCGATAAACCCCTTCGCCAATTCGTGAACGCCAGGGTCGTCGTTGAGCAGGCCTGGTTCATTTTCAAGCGTAAATGCCCAGAAATAGATCCCCATGGTCTTGTCCGCTGAGCGGATTTTGTGCACCTGATCGGGCCGGGTGACAAACAACTGGCCCTCGCTGAGGGCGTGGGTTCGCTTGCCGATCCGGACAGATCCCTTGCCGGTGAACACGTAGCAGGCCTCGTAAAACGAGTGGGCATGGGCGTGGGTGTCGTTACAGTGGTCAGGATTGAGGCCCCAATACACCAGTCGGCAGGCCAACCCTGAGAGGTTTACTTTCACGGGGGTGCCGTTGAGCCGGGCAAAAATCGCGCGCTCGGATTCCAGTCGGCTTTTGGCGCCTTTAGGTCGGGTGGGGGACATGGGCAGAGTTTAAACCATGTCGGGGTTGGGACGCTTGAAATGAAGGGCCTTTGCATTTCAGTAGGTTTGACGTCAAAATACGTAGGCAGCCATGTTCGCGCGACCGGCATATTGAATTAACGATTCAACCGAGGTCTGATTCCCGGTATGGAATCGCAATAAGTGATATTTCAGCACTCTAATTTGCTGTGATTTTCTCGAATATGCCAGCACAACCAAGGTTTTTTTGATTTTATCAAGGGAACCTTATAACCTTGCCTGCGTCAGTCATTCGGGTCCATTGTTCCTCAACATCCTTATTTCATAAAACTCGGAGAGTCCATAATGCCAAAGCAGTCCTGGAAGGTTTACCTGGCCGCGGCGTGTATCGGGGTCGCGCTCACATCCCAGTTGGATTTTACGCTGGCGCAATCCAACCCGACCGCGGTTCTGGTGGGGCAGGCGTCATGGGCAGCGGTGGGGGACGGAACCATCGTCGATGGCGTTTACACCTCGGTGCCCAACACCAAGCCCAAGGCCAAGCCTTCGCCTTTTGTCATCACGCTCAGCGATGCAAGGCAGGACAGCTATATCGTTACCGGCATTCTCATGCTGCCGGCTTCCTCAGGGGTGAAGATCGATCTGGGGACGACGGTGGCAGCGCCCAAGCCTGCGGCCGGCGAGCCTGCTGTGGACCCGGCCACGCTTCCTGCGCGTCCGCCTGTGGGCGTAGCTTATACGCGCAGTGCCAAGAGTGATGGTTTTGTCCTGGGCAGGGCTGAAGTCCCCGGAACGCCGGTGGACCAGCCGGTGCCGATGAAAATTCTTGTGACTAAGGACAACATTGAGATCATCGTGGGGCAATTCACGGAATTCCGAAAGCGCACCAAGGCGCCCGTGGTTATCTCCGTCACGCTTACGGGCTCGGCAAAGCTCTCAGACCTGAAGGTGCTGGGAGTCGATGGGCAGGTGGCTGACCCGATTCTGAGCCTCGACGCAAAAGTGAACACGGTTGTGGAAGGCAAAGACGCCCCCGTCGGCAAGTTTGCCGCTGGGCAGGGGCCCAAGGGTGTCTATCAGCACCACGGCGTGACTTTCTATGTCCCCGAAACCGGGGCCATCGACATCGCCAAATCCATGGCGGGGATCAAAACCCCGACCATCAGCAACAAGGTCTTTTTCAACAAAACCAGCACCAACAGTTTTGGCCGAACCGTCGTCAACATCGACGGCGATCAATACAGCACTCTTCACCTGCTGGCTTTCTCGCAGGGACGGCCCGATCACGACCCTCGCACCACTGTGCGCTTTGGTCTTTACGGCACCATGAACGGCATCCTGGAAGATGTGGTTGTTGATGTGCCGACGCTTAAATCAGGCGCGACGAATCAAAACGTGATCGGGATGATTCCCGTGACGCTGGCTGACGGCACCAAGGGCAATATCTACCACTTGGCCGTTCCCATGGCCAAGAGCGCAAACGTTAAAGAATTCGGCATTCTGGACCTTGAATTCACCCGTGACATGAACACGCACGTGAAGCCGCCGGACCCCAACACGTTCGGCAAGATTGCCGTCGGCGCTCCCAGCGACGTGGTGGTTCTTGCGGCGTCGGTTCAGCAGTCGCCCGTCACCATGACGTACGTCACTGACGAGCCCGGCAACGTCTTTTTCGATACGCAAAAGTCAGTCTTTAAGCTCACTTTGACCAACCGGTCCGATAAGCCCCAGACCGTTCGCGCCTATGCCGCCTGCGCAGGCCCGGGCACCGGCGAGGAACGCGGGATCGAGCATAAATCATGGACGGCCGAGCAAAGCGTCACCCTTGCGCCCGGCGAAGCCAAGGAAGTCGCGTTGGATGTCACCCCCGGCAAGCGAGGGTGGTTTACCGCGGCCGTCGGCGTGGCCGTGGGCAGCCAAGTTCTCCAGCAGCGCGACACCACTTTCGCCGTCCTTGCGCCGGACACCCGCAAGGCCACTGCGAAGGATTCTCCCTTTGGCATCTGGGAATTCTGGCACGCACACTCCGTTCGCCCGCGGCCTGATCAGATCGACATCCTTGCCACCCTCATGAATAAGGGGGGCTGGCGCCACACCTACGGCGGCTCACCCAAAATCAAGGCCGATGCCAACCCCGATGGCGAGCCGGCGGAACCCGGTGAACTCCTCAAGCAGTTCAAAGAGAAGTACAACATTACCTTCGGCTTAAACAACCTGCCCGGCGCCAAGAACTACCAAAGCGGCGAAGGCTGGTGGGATGAAGCGGAATTCAACAAAACCGTTCCGCCCGCGTTGGCCAACATCAAGGCCACCAACGACCCGGTTGTGAAAGTGCTTCACGAATCGCGTTCTTCATTGAATCTGGTGCGTCGCTACAGCGAGCTTCTGGGTGGGGCGCCTTACAACATGCCCGCTGCGGAAGATGAAAGGCTTAAGAAGCAGATCGCCAATGTCACCAAATACACCGGCGGCATCCGCAAGGCCGATCCTGAAATCAAGATCGTGCTGATCAATGATTATCCCGTCGTCGCCACTGAGTATCTCAAGCGCGGCTTCCCCAAGGAAAACTTCGATATCATCGGTCTCGAAGGCGCGATGTTCAGCCGCAGCCCTGAGCGGCAGCCCGACTGGCTGAGCCTCCTGGGCAACACCCACGAAATGAAGCGGGCCCTGAAGAAATACGGCTACGACAAACCCATCTGGACCACCGAAGCGCTCTACCATGCGACTGAAGCGGGCGCGCTGACGCTCCATGAGCAATCCACCATCGCCGTCCGTGAAGCGATGATCGCCCTGCAACTGGGCATCCAGCGTATGGCCGCCGCGGGCCTCATCAAAGACCCCGCTGACGACTACCACTGGAGCAACTGGGGCTCCGGCGGGTACTGCTACCGCGACCCGGAAATCAACCCCAAGCCGGCTTACCCGGCCTACGCCTGGCTGACCCAGATCCTAGACCAGGCCAAGCCCGTGGGCTACCTCAAAACCCCGAACCATTCGCTCCACGTGGTGGACTTTGCAAAAGCTGACGGCTCACACATCTACTCCGTGTGGACCGCAGGCGGCGTGCAGACCGTCACGTTGGCCAAGGAAGGCACGCCCAAGCTGTGGGACTTCTATGGCAACCCGATTCCCGCCAGCCAGGGCGCAATCACCCTGGAAGCCAGCCCAACGCCGATCTACATCACCGACTGCAAGCTCTCCAGCGTTGTCTCTGCGATCCCGGTGGAACTGCCCAGCCCTGTCCCCATCAAGAAACTTCTGGATTTTGACAACCCCAAGCAGCTTGTGGAAGTGTCTGAGCCCAACAAGGTGGTCGAAGGCCACTGGGATACGCCCCGGCTCAAAGGCAGCTTTGAAACGGCTTACGTGACGGAAGACGGCGTTTCCGCGCTTAAGGTCCAACTCAAGCCTGACCAGGATGACCGCAAGCTTCTGCCCCGGTACCAGGAATTCAAACTGGCCCAGCCCATCAAGTTTGAAGGCCGGCCTTATGAGTTCACCCTTCGGGTGAAGGGCAATTCCGGCTGGGGCCGGATCATGTTTGAAGTTGTCGACGCCAAGGGCCGGGTATGGACCAGCACCGGTAACCAATACGCCGGCGCCAGCAACTCTTCCGATCCGCACGGCGACTCCATGGTCAGCTTCCAGGGCTGGCAGACCATCCGGTTCCCCGCGATCGGGATGTACCCCGGCAAGGATCAGGAAGCCTACTGGCCCCGCAACTACAACTGGTGGGCCGCCAAGGCGCCGGAAATCGATGCCATTCCCGCCAAGGATGAGCAAAACAAGGCCGACTACGCAGTCGTGAAGGCCAAGTACGACGAGGACTTTAAGGTCTACGAGGAGAAGAAAGCACAATACCTCAAAGACGTTGAGGCTCGTAAGGCCAACGAGAAGCTGCCCCGCCCCGTGGAACCCAAAGAACCCGTGGCGCCCAAGCTCAAGAAAGAGGTCTACATGGGTGTCGTTCCTGTCGATTACCCCATCACCCTCACCAAGGTGATCGTCGACGCCCGGCCCAGCATCCTTTACATCAATGAAGAAATTCCCGTGTCCAACACGACGATCTTCATCGACAACCTTGGCTACACCGAAACGCCCAAAGGCGAATAAGAAGCCAAGTCGTTCATGATCAGCTCGTTCACCGCAACGGGGCCCGCATTGCCGGGCCCCGTTGCTCATTTTGAGTAGCATCATTTCAATGTCTGATGCACCGTCCCACATATTGCAGAAGCTGAAGGAAAAGACGCGCTCGCTTCGGCGCGAGGTTTTCTGCATGTATCTGGCGTTGCGTCATCCGCGGACGCCCTGGTATGCCAAGGTGCTGGCGGTTTGCGTGGTGGCTTACGCGCTGAGCCCCATTGACCTGATACCTGACCCGATCCCCGTGCTTGGGTACCTCGACGACATCATCATCGTGCCGGCCGGAGTGATGCTTGTGCGCAGGCTGATTCCCAAAGACGTGATGGATGAATGCCGCGCCAATGCAGCCCGAGGTGTTGACATTAACCCCGCTTACAGGTGGGCGGGGGGGCTGATCATCGGCGGGGTGTGGCTGGCGACTCTCGTGGGGATCCTTTATCTGGCATGGGCCTGGTGGCATGCCTGAGATGCCCAATGCAGCGTCGGGCATGATTTATGTGGGAAAGTTCAGCGGTGTTTTAAAAGTGACTTAATTTCCAGATGACTTCAATGGATAAAAAGACATACAGCCAAAGGGTTTGAGTGCGGCAAGCGTCTGCTGAATATGCCGGGTGTGTTGCACGGAAGCTGGCCAAAGGGCCTACTTAACGCGCTGTCTAAACCCCTGTTGGAGTTGCCAATTGCGCTCAAACTGGTAAAAGTGTTACCGGTCACTATTCGCCCAGCGGGCCATCGGCACGGGTGCCGAGCTCAGGTCTGGCGGATTATAAGTGCGCCCTCGGCGCAGCCATCGCTTGGTTAATCACCATCGTGCAAACTCCGGCTCACTCACACGAGCTGTTGACCAAACCCAAGACAACAACATGAAACTTCTTACGACACCGCCTCAGGCGATCCTTCATTCATTATCCCGGGATGGCATCACACAGGACCAGATCAAGCTGTCACTCGACAGCGACATCGACCTGCACGGCGCCTACTACCCGCAATGGGTGATCGCGACTGACAAAAGCGTCTTCGCCTACGACGATCGTAAGCCGGACAAGCCCCTCTTTGCCGTTACCGTTGAAGAGGCGCAGGAGTTTCGGACAACCTCCGTCGTCGGCGCCGGCATTCTCCAGGTGAAGGTGGGGGGGATCTGGCTGGACGTCGTGCGTTATTCCAACGGCGCGAAGTACCACTTTGCCCGACTGGTGAAGCGGCTTGAGCAAATACGCAAGAAAGAACCCTTCACTCTCGATGACGAAGACAACAACGATCCGCGCCGGTGCACCATTTCCGGGATCGTGCTTGACTACCCGGGCCAAAGCTCTCCCTTTGCCGCTAAGAGTTCCGCGGCCGTTTCCCGGGTGATGCAGCTCATGCGCCCGTACTGGAAGATGGCCTCCATCATGATGGCGCTTCTCGTGTTCGGCGTTGCGCTGGACATGACCGCTCCTCTTTTGATCCGGTACCTGGTCGACAATGTCCTTACCCAGCCCGAAACCCGAGTGGTGGTCGTCACTGCTGCGCAGGCCCCGAGTGACGTTGCCCTGACCCAGCCCGCCACTGATGCGGCGACCCAGGCTGCTCAACCCGGTTCAAGTTCAAACATGATCGGGTCTCTGGCCAGCAACCAGCTCGACAAGCTCAAGGAGAGCTACGCGCCTGTCACGGTGCTTGGCTTTATCGTTCTTCTTTATGCCGGCATCCAGATCCTCAGGGCGATCGTCAGCCTCATCAACGGTCGGCTGGGCTCGCGTGTCGGTACCGCCATCACTTTTGATATGCGTGGCCGGCTCGTGGATCACCTTCAGCAGCTCTCCCTGAGCTACTACGACAAGCAATCCGTAGGCTCTCTGGTGGGCCGTGTGGCTTACGACACCGAGGCGGTGCAGGGCTTTGTCGCCCAGTTCACTTCCGGTTTCCTGATGCAGTTGCTCATGGTGGTTCTGGCCGCCATTTTCATGTTCAGCCTGGATCCGCTTCTGGCTTTTTGCGCCATTCTTCCCACGCCTTTGATCGTCCTGCTCACCATCGTTTTCTGGCGCTATGTCTACCCGAACTACGAACGCTTCTGGGACCGGTCCAATAAGCAGGCCGGCATGCTTAACGGCCTTTTTTCCGGTATCCGGGTCATCAAAGCGTTCGCCCAGGAAGACCGGGAGCACGATCGCTTTCAGTCCTCCAGCAGCAAGCTGCGCGATGCGCGCATCATGGTCGACAGCGCCAACGCCACCTTCGCGCCGATCGTCGCGGTTGTCTTTGGCGCGGGCGGCTGGATCATCTGGTACTGGGGCGGCAAGGAAGTGCTGGGCGACCGGCTTACCCTTGGCACGCTTATCGCGTTTTTCAGCTATCTCGGCCTCTTCTACGGCCCGCTTGCGCAGCTCACCAACTTAACGACTTGGCTCACCCAGTTCGCCACGCAGATGCAGCGGATTTTTGAAGTCCTTGATACCCCCATCACCATTCCCAACGCCAAAAACCCCATCGAGATGCCCAAGGTCAAGGGTGATATCCAGTTCAAGAACGTCGTGTTCGGCTACTCCCGCCAGAACCCGATTTTGAAGGGTGTCAGCTTTGAGATCAAGGCCGGTCAGATGATCGGCGTCGTGGGGCGCTCGGGCTCAGGTAAAACCACTGTCATCAACCTCATCTCCCGTTTCTACGACATCGACGATGGGCAGATCCTCATCGACGGACACGAGATTCGGCAGATCAAGAAAACCGACCTTCGCGGCCACGTCGGCGTCGTGCTTCAGGAACCCTTCCTGTTCAAAGGCACGCTTTGGGAAAACCTCGTCTACGGACGTTCCCGGTCGACCATTGAAGAAGGCATCACCGCGGCGCGTGCCGGTAACGCCCATGACTTCATCCTCAAGCAAGTGCAGGGCTACGACACCTGGGTGGGCGAACGTGGCGCAGGGCTCTCCGGCGGCGAACGCCAACGGCTCTCCATCGCCCGCGCGCTGCTGTGCGAACCCAGCATCCTCATTCTTGACGAAGCCACCAGTGCCATCGACTCCGAATCTGAGCTTGCCATCCAGCAAGCCCTCGCGGAACTGGTCAAAGGCCGGACCAGCATCATCATCGCGCACCGGCTTTCCACGTTGCGCAACTGCGATCAGATCATGGTGATCGACGACGGCAAGCTGGCCGAAATGGGCTCGCACGCCGATCTGATGAAGCTCGACGGCAAGTACGCACGTCTGGTGAAAATCCAAGGCTCTTCATCCCCCAACGATGGCATCGATTCACTGGTGGCGCAGGAGAAGGAAAAGACCATTCAAGAGAAGAGCGCCAAGGACGGCATCCCGCCGGAACTGACGCCTGACGCCACCACCGGCCTTACGCCCATCACCGGGCACAAGCCCCGCTGGCTGGACCCGCAATACGTCAAAATCCATTTGGGCACCAACAACGCACTGCATGCCACGGTGATGAACGAAGCCATCTACAACGGCGTCTTCGCACTGCGCTGCATGCCCGTGCGCCATCCGGAAAAGTACATCAGCCTCCGGTGGTTCAACTCCGAAAACCGCGAGCAGGAAATCGGGCTCATCCGCGACCTTACCCAGTGGCCTGTCGAGGCACAGCAGCTTGTCCGTGAATCCCTGGCCCGGCGGTACCACATCCACACCATCAACGAAGTGGAATCCATTCGCCAGGAACACAACTACCTCTTTTTCAAGGCCAAGACCGACTTGGGCGACCGGGAGTTTATCGTCCGCTGGTCGCACGATAACGCGCACGACTACGGCGATAACGGCAAGGTGCTTATCGACGTGGAAGAAAACCGCTACCTCGTGCCTGACGTGGACAAGCTGCCTGAACCAGGTAAATCCCGCTTCCTGAGGTACATTTTCTGGTAAGAACGGGCAGCGATATGCCCTGAGGAATTTCAAACGGGGGATTTCGATGTGCCTAATGATTGCCTTGATGGTGTTTGCCGCCTGTGCGCTGCGGGTGTACCTTCAGTCCGATCATGTTAATAGTTCTCAGTTGTATACCCGAACATTGCCGATGCATTCCCCGCCTTGCCGGGTGCATCCTGGGAACCAAATAAGAAGTCGTCGGAATTCACGATGCCGGCGTATTTCGTGCTAAGCCCGAATTTCCCCAACCGGGCATGAGGCGAATCCAGAAATTCCGCGTGGTTATCGCCCCAAAGCACCCAGCCCTTCCAGGCTGGACCGGTTGTTGTCGAGGTAGACCAGACGGACCTGGTCTGATTGCTCGTGGCGGCAGGGCCGGTGTTTCGGTCGCTCATCAAAATGGCTTGGTCGTTGGCGTTATCCCGCCATTCGCTCGCCCGGGCGGCATGCGTTCCGATGTCAGTCCCGGTGGCGGATTCACCAATGCGAAGCAGCACATAGGAGAACTGATCGACCGAGGGCATTTTTTTCGGGTCCGCAGGTTTAAAGGTGTCCTGTGGGCTGACCATGAGGCTGCTGGATATGTATTCCCCATGAAGCAGCAGGTAATACCTCCCAGTCATGGAAGCGCCGGTCGCGGTGTTCCCAGGAACTCCGGAAAACGCCGAGTCATTGGCTTTTAACAGCTTTCCATCGCCATCCAGACCCGGCAGATGAGAGTTGTTGTTTTGCGCATAGATCACCATGCTCTGGTGCATTCCCCGGACCTGGCTTGAAGTCTGCATGTAGCAATTGCTTCTTTGTTCCCTCCGTACAAAAGGGAGCAGGAGGCCGATGGCGATCAAAATGACCCCAACCACCACCAGCAATTCGATTTTGGTAAACCCGGCAGCCCTTTGCGGGCGTGAGAGTAAGCCGTAACACATAAGCCTTCCCCGAAAAGTAGTTTCTAGCGAGTGACTGCAGGTCGACCCTGTTGTTGTGCCTTCCCTGTGCCAGGCGACGGAAGGGGGCCAAGTGCGTTTTGCCTCCTGAAAATGTCCCGGCTGGCTTCCACCTCATCGATGGAATTCATGGTCCATTGGCCTTGCGGCACCGGCCACGGGTCGTAGGAAGTCCGTATGAAACTGCTTGGCCAGACCCGTATCTGCAGCCATGTTTCATCCGGCCGCTCATCCCAGTCCGACAGCAGAATGAGGCCCACCAGCAACACAGCCACGACAGAGACGCCGGTCCCTATGTCGATCCTGAGCGGGTTGGTATTCGGCTTTTTGGGCATGAGCTGTTTCCAGTTCAAGTTCCATTGCCTGGCGGGCTCGCGGGCGCTGTGTCGGTTTGTTGGGTCTGAGAAGGCTCAAGCCCAGGCAGGTAGGTATTGTCGTTGCCTACGAAAACCCTTCCGGACTGGTGAATGCCTTGAGGCTGTGGTTTTGGGGCGTTAAATAATGGCCAGACTCTTACGCTGAGCCATACACCGTCTGAGTCTCCCCAGAAACCGCCTCGGATGATGGCAACAAGCAGGACGGGGATCAGGATGATCATTGCCGTGAGGCTTTTTGGGCCGATGAGTTTTTTCAGCGGTATCGGCATCTGAATCTCCTTTGGCGCACCCTGAATCAAAAGTTCTCAGGGGTGTACCCAAACATCGCCGAAGCCGTAGCGGACTTCCCCGGTCCCCCGGATTCAGCAAATAAAAAGTCATCTGAATTCACCACCCCGGCATATTTTGTATTTAAGCTTAGCGTACCAAGCCGCCCATTTGTGGCGCTCATGAATTCGGCATGGTTATCCCCCCAAAGAACGGTCCCTTTCCAGTCTGGATCTGGCAGCGGAGCCGTAGACCATAGCGACCGCACCTTTTTGGACTCGGCTGTCGCCGCTGTGTTCCTGTCGCTGATCAAGATGGCTTGGGAATTGGCGTTATCCCGCCATTCTTTTGCCCGGGCTGTGTGCCCGCCGATCTGAGTGCTCATGGGCCCGGTCCCGATGCGCAGGAGAGAGTAGGAGAATTGCGCAGTTGTCGGCAGTTCCCGTTCCCGCTCCCAAACAGGCGCAGTTTGGGTTTCCTGTGGGTTAATCAACAGATCGCCGGCCACATACTTGCCATTGAGCAGAAGGTAATACCGGGCAGACATGGAAGCGCCGGTGAACCTGTTGATGCCGTCCCGGCTGACTGTGCCCATGAATGGTGAAGCGCTGGCAAGGAGGATGTCTCCATTGGCGTCCAGCCCCGGCAGGTGGCCATTGTTATCCTGGGAAAAGATGACCATGGACTGATGAATCCCGCGTTGCTGAGAGCTGTTTTTCATCTGCGGCGCTGTCCGCCCGCAGTGAGACATGCTGGGCATCAATATCCCGCCCAGCATCAGAAGCACAAGCAGACCCCCCAGCAGCATGAGTGCGTCGGTCTGCGCGAAGCCGGAGGGATGTGGTTGTGGTCTGGGGCTCATGGCTATGCCTTTTTAGAAGTTTGCCGAGGTGTACCCAAACATCGCCGAAGCGGTGCCCAGTTTGCCCGGGCTTGAGGTTTCGCCAAATAGGAAGTCGTCTGAATTGGTGGTGGAGCCGTATCGGGTGTCGAGGGTTAGTGTGCCGAGCCGGGCGTTGTTGGCGTTTAGGAATTCGGCATGGTTGTCGCCCCAGAGGACGACGCCTTTCCAGTCCGCATGGCTTCCCGCTGAGGTGGACCAGACGGACCGAACCTTATCGCTTGTGGCGGCGGATGCGGTGTTTCGATCGCTGATCAAAATGGCTCGGGAATTGGCATAGTCCCGCCATTCGGCCAAGCGTATCTCATGGCCTGCAGAGGTGGTTGTGGTGGCGCTGGAGCCGATTCTTAAAAGGGCGTAGGAGAATTCATCGGTCGTGGGCATGGCCGCGGGTGACTTCCATGGCCACAGCGTGTCTTGTGTGTTGTGCAGCATTTTTCCATCGATAAAGCTGCCGTTGAGCAGGATGTAATACCTGGCCGCCATCGAAGCGCCGCTTAGTTCGTTTGGCTGGCCTTTGAGCTTTGCCCCGGCCAATACCTGTGCATTTGCCGGCAAAATCCGGCCGATGTCATCCATGCCGGGTAAGTACGTGTTGTTGTTTTGGGCGTAGATCACCATTGACTGGTGAATCGCCCGTACATGGGCGCTGTCGGGTAGCTGGTTGCTGCGTGAAGGGGTGCTGCGGGTGTCTGTGTTGATCAATGCGGACACCAGCGAGCCCAGGCCCAGCAGGACACAGGCGAGGATGAGTGCATCACTCCGGGTAAACCCGGAGGCCCGGTTGAATGGCTGTTTCGGCTTCATGCCCGGCCCCTTAGAAATTGGCGGTGGTGTATCCGAACATGGCAGAGGCGCTGCCGAGCTTTCCCTGGCCGGAGGCTTCACTGAAGAGGAAGTCATCGGAGTTAAGGGTGCTGCCGTATTTGGTGTTCAGGCTGAGTGTGCCGAGTCGACCGTTGGTGGCGTTAAGGTATTCGGCGTGGTTATCGCCCCAGAGCACGGTTCCTTTCCAGTCAGCCCCGGATGATGATGTGGACCACACAGAGCGGATTTGATTTGAAACGGCTTGAGCAGCGGTGTTTCGGTCCGCGATCAAAATCGCTTGAGAATTGGCGTTATCCCGCCACTCGACGATTCGCCCGGCGTGCCTGCCGATGTCTGTTGTCGTTGGTCCCATCCCGATTCTCAGAAGGGAATAGGAAAACTGGTCTGTCGTTGGCATGAGTTTTGAATCAGACCATTTGATCAACACATCCTGCGGATTGATCAACAGATCCCCGGCGACAAAGCTTCCATTGAGCAGGATGTAGTTTCGGGCCGCCATCGAAGCGCCGGTGAGGTTGTTTCCGGCAAGCAATGAAAAGTCTTTGGCATCCGCAGGAAGGATGTTCCCATAGGCATCCAGCCCCGGAAGATGGGTGCCGTTGTTTTGCGCGAAGATGACCATGGACTGGTGAATTCCGCGTATTTGTGAACTATTTTTCATTTGGTTGGAGCATCCACTTCTGCGTCCCAACACCGGCAAAAACAAACCCATAAGCAGTAACGCCACCAGGCTCACCACTCCGGTGATCACCATGGCATCCACCTGGGTAAAGCCCCGCGTACGCCGATAAATAAGACGATTGCATTGCATGGTCTCTCTCCCTTGCAAAAGCACCACCCGGCTTAGCAAATTGCACAATGACACAACCTTTGCCGCGTTTAAAAAGGCGCGTGTCACAGCCCTTGCGGGCAGGCATAAACAATCTGGTTTTTAATCGTGATTCCGCCCGAAAGCGTTCGGATCATGAAGGCAACTTCCCGGTTGTCTGCAATTACATACGTTGCCCGGTTTAAGCCGGTTCAGCGCTTTCTTAACAATTCCTGCTATTGAGTTTGGACTATCACCCCCTGTGGGCAACAATCATTCGCACCCTGTACGAAAGAGGCAAGCCCATGTCCGGCTCCGCACCCATGATTGGTTGGCTCTATCTTCCCGTCGCCGCTGGCCTTGGCGCGCTTCACGCGCTGGAACCCGGCCACGGCAAGACGCTGATGTCCCTTTTCCTTGTCGGCTCTAAAGCAACCATCAAAAATGCACTCTCCATGGGCATTGTGATTGGTGTCACCCATACCGCGGTTGTCGCAGCGTTGGCCATTCCCGCGGTTCTGCTCACGCAATATTTCAACCTGGACAGCGCCCGGCAATATCTGGCTCTGGCCGGCGCCATCGGGCTTTGCGGCCTGGGCCTCTGGATGGTCTATCGGGAGGGCAAAGCGCTTTACACCGGCCAGCCTTCCCACTCCCATGCCGGAGGTGCCTGCTGCGCGCACGACCATGGCGCAGACCATCACCACGACCACAATCACAATCACAATCACGACCATGAACACGACCACGACCATGACCATCCGGCAACCGTTCAACTCACCCAGCTAGGCATTCAGAAAACCCCCAAGCCTGTACCCGTTGATCAGCCTGGCCTGGGCAGGGGGGAGGTCTTGAGCCTGGGCTTTTCCGCGGGTCTTATGCCTTGTCCCACTGCGGTGGCTGTGCTCATCGCAGGGCTTTCCACCGGACAGGTGTTTGCATCCTTCGCCACGGTGCTGGGGTTTAGTTTCGGTGTGGCCGGGGCGTTGTCGGCGGTAGGTATCGCCGTGGTGCTTGGAGCGCGTTATGCATCCGGTCAGGTCGGAAAGCGTGATTCCTTAAAACGTGCCGCGATGTACTTTCCGATCATTTCCGCATCGGTGGTGGTGCTGCTGGGCATCTTCATGCTTACCCGGGCTTTTCATCATGCTCCCGAACCGCTTCCTGAAACCAACATCGCCACGCCGGCCTCCAACGGCTGAGCGATGCGGGATGTTCCAGCCAATGAATTGGTATTCCGTGGCGGAAAGAATCCCTAATACCCGGATGATGGATGCGTAAAATATCGTCGGTCACGTCAAGCCCATACTTCATTTAGGAATTGACCGATGCCTTCTTCCACCTTCGGGCCAATCACCCGTGCCGTTTCTCGTTTTTCTTCTCATCCCACCGCTGCCGAAACTGGTTTGGTCATGAATCTCGACGGCGATGATTCCTTCCCCTCGCTGGACCCTGCTGAATCAACCCGGCTGCTGAGGCAGGAAATTCTCCGCTACGCCGATGCCGGCGTCGGCACCCTTGTTTACAGCGCAACTGCGGGCTCGGAAGTGATGCTTTACCCGACGAAAGTCGGCGTGAACTGGGGTTGGCGGCCCACATCCTATGACACCAAACCCGGCTGGGATGAGCGCATCAAACGTTGCAAAGCCAATCAGGACGCTCAGGCCGATCCGCTGGCCACCGCAGCGGAAGTATGCCGGGAAACCGGCATGAAATTCATCCCCGCATTGCGCATGAACGATGCCCACTTTGCTTTCGCGACCCCGGTGTCTGATTACCCGCTTGCCGGGCGTTTCAACCTTGAAAATCCAAGTCTGTCGCTTGGTGTTTCCCCGGTTAAATCCAAAGCCCAGTACGCCAATTTGCTGGACTTTTCCCATGCCCAGGTTCGGGCGCACCGCTTGGCGCAAGCCCGGGAGATCATCACCCGTTACGCTGATGTGATGGCAGGTTTTGAGCTGGATTTTGGACGTTTTCAGCTCTTTTTTCCTCCCGGGACCGCAGGTGAGCGTGCGCACTTGTTGACTTCCTTCGTGCGCGAAGTACGCACCATTCTTGATCAGGAAGGCGGTCGACGCGGCACGCGGTTTGCCCTCTTTGGCCGTATCCCTCCGAGCCTGGAATGCTGCGCCTGGTCCGGTATGGAGATTCAAAAGTGGGCGCAGGAAGGCCTCATTGACCTCGTCTCGCCTTCCCTCATGATGATCGCGGAGTTCGATGCCCGGATCGGCGGGCTTCAAAACGCATTCACCGGCGCAAAGACATTGATCTACCCCGGTGTGCTTCCCCGTGTGGGTTTCCGCTGGGAAGGGGGGAGCGCAACGCGAGACCTCACCGCGGCGCAGCTTCGCGCCATTGCCGTCAATGCCCACAGCAAGGGTGCTGATGGGTTGTATCTCTTTAACTGCCAGCACTGGCCCCGTTGGCGCTCAGAACCTCTTCCCAACGCTGCGCACGCAGCGGTCAAGGAACTTCATGACATTCCCGGCCAGGTCCGTCAGTCTCTTACTTTCGCGGTGGTGAAGTCTTACTGGCAGGATCATGAAGACACCTATGAATACAAGAAGCAGATCCCTGTAAAGCTGTTGCCTGGGCAGACGGTGACGGTGGGTATTTATGTCGGGCTTACGCCCGCCGATCTTGTCGGCCGTGCCGTCACGCTGACCGTCGGCCTGCGGGATGTACCCCGGTCGGCTTCAGCGGTTTTGAATGTCTCACTTGCGTCGGGGGAAGTTGTTTCACAACACCTGGCGGGCCTTCATGTCCCGGGTTACGGCGATGAGCCGCGCCCCGCGGATTTGGCTTCCCACCGGCTTCAAACTGTGATTGCCCCGCATGCGCTTACGCAGGGGGCTAATCAAGTGTCACTTACGCTTGAAGCCTCCAGCCCTGTCACGGTCACGGACCTGGAGCTTGATGTTGCTTCTGCATAAAGCAGGGGGGCTTCCAGGAAAGCCCCGTTTTTCCTCCTGCTCATTTGAACCAACGGTGTCATATTTCAGTGCCTCACCGGAAGCGGGGTGATGGGCTCAGGTCTTGATTCACGTTCTTTTACCGCATGTTTGCCTGATATGAATGCGCTTGATTTGAATCAATGTGTCTGGATTTCAAATGCCAATTCACCGGAAGATGAATTATTTGAAACTATGAAATATCATGTTCCTTCCACTTAACCACCAGGAGTTTTTCACGTGCTTAAAGTCGCCAGCATCGGGTCCGGTCGCCGGGGTCGGATCTGCACCAACGCCCATCGCCCTGAACAGGGCTCCAAGCTCGTCGCTATTTGCGATCCCGGCCAGGCCGTCCGTGACACCTACGCCAAGGAGTACCCGGGGATTGCCTGTTACTCCGACTACAAAGAGCTTCTCGCCGCAGATAAATACGATGCGGTTTTCGTCACCTCGCCCGACTTCCTGCATGAAGAACACGCGCTTGCAGCACTCAAGACCGGCGCTGCGGTCTACTGCGAAAAACCCATGACCATCACCATCGAAGGGTGTGATCGGCTGCTGGCGTATGAAAACAAGGTTTACCTTGGGCACAACATGCGCTTCTTCCCCGTTATTCAGCGCATGAAGCAGATCGTCGAATCCGGCCGCATCGGCAACGTGCAGGCCATCTGGTGCCGGCACTTCATCGACTACGGCGGCGATGCCTACTTCAAAGACTGGCACTCCGAACAAAAGTACACCACCGGTCTCCTTCTCCAGAAGGGCGCCCACGATATCGACGTCATCCATTACCTCGCAGGCTCCCACACCAGCCGCGTAGTCGGCATGGGCAAGCTCAGCGTCTACAACAAAATCACCGATCGGCGTGCGCCCGGCGAACCCTGGAACGCCGATTTTAACCGGGCCAACTGGCCTCCGGCCAAGCAAACCAAGCTGAGCCCGGTCGTCGATGTGGAAGACCACAGCATGATCCTTATGCAACTGGAAAACGGGGTTCAAGCCTCTTACCAGCAATGCCACTACACCCCCGACGGCTGGCGTAACTACACCGTCATCGGCGATGCAGGCCGCATCGAAAACTGGGGCGATCACTCTTCTGATCACCACACCTCCTACATCCGTGTTTACGATCAGCGCACTTCCGGCTTCCACACCGGCAACGAAGAAATTCTTATCGATAAGGCAGAGGGCGGTCATGGCGGCGCAGACCCTCTGATCATTGGCGACTTCCTGAATTTCGTCCGCACCGGCAAGCGCTCAGGCGCTACTCCGTGGGATGCGCGTCAGGCCGTTGCCACCGGCGTGCTGGGGTCCAAGTCGATCCGCAACGGCAACACCCCTTACGACATTCCTCCGCTTCAGAAGTTCTGAGCTTGTGGGTTTCAGCAAATAGCGCAAGAAAAGGAGCCGGCTTTTGTCGGCTCCTTTTCTCATTGTGTTTCATCCGGGTATCATTGTTGTTTCAACACACAACCCCCATTGGAATCCCGCCATGCATCTTGAAAACGGAGCTGTTACCCCCGCCTGCGCTGCCATTGCCTTTGGCGCCAGTGCCCTGGCTGTCGCGGTTGCCGGCGTTGCCCTTCGCCGCCAGGCTGAGCCCATGAAAAACCTGGGGCTCGCCGCTACGCTGGGCAGCACGGTGTTTGTCGCCCAGATGATCAACTTCCCCATCTCCTCGGTTTCCAGCGCCCACCTCATCGGCGGCGCGCTGCTGGCATGGGTGCTTGGTCCCGCTGCCGGCCTCATCACCATCGCAGTCGTCCTTCTTGCCCAAGCTGTTTGCCTTGGCGATGGCGGGCTCCTTTCCCTGGGCGCAAACATCCTGAATATGGGCGTCATCCCGGTTCTGGCGGTTGCGTTGCTTAAACGCGCCAGCTTCACCAAAACCCAGTCCGGCCAATACGCCGGGCTGGCCATGGCCTCTTTCGCGGGTACGCTCCTGGGCGCGGCACTGCTGGTGGGTGAAGTGGGCCTCTTTCGCACCCAGATGGAAGCCGGGAGCTTCAGCCAGTTTGCAACGCAGATGCTTTCCACCCATGCCTTCATGGGTGTGATGGAAGCGGTGCTGGCCTGCGCAGTGCTCTTTGTGGTGCGCATGTTTGTCACTCAGGAAGGGCAGGCCCGCCGCTCTTCCGCTTTCGCCTTAGGCTTTGTTGCGCTGGCGCTGCTTGCCCTGGTGCCTTTTGGCTCCCAGTTGCGTGACGGCTACGAAGCGGCCGTCCATGCCGCAGGCCTTGATGCCATGATTGAATCTTCCTCCCAGCCCGGCCAGGTGGCGATGTCCATCCAGGAAATGCTTGTCTCCTTCTGGCCTTCGCAGGAACTGCTGCACGCAGGCCTGGCCACGCTTGCGTTTGCGGGTGTTCTTACGCTTGTGCTTTGGGCAGTCGGTCGGTCGGGCAAGCGGGCCCAAGTCGCCGCGCAGTAATTCGTCTGTAACCAATCGCCAAACAAAAACACCCGGTCATGCCGGGTGTTTTTCATTGCGTTTTGCGTGTCATATGGGTCAGACGATCGATCGTTCGACGGCGGTCATCGTGGAGCCGGCGTTGTCTGCGCTGGTCACCACCACTTCGCCGCGCCCGCCCAGACCAAAGCGTTTTTCGATCTGTCCGGCCAGGGCATCGGCCCGGTCTTCATCGCTGACGAATGCGTACAGAGACGGCCCCCAGGAGCTTTGCCCCACGCCGTCGATTCCCTGCGCGCGTGCAAAGTCCACGATCTCCTGCAGCAGGGGGCTTGCGTACACTCCGCCTTGTGCTGCGGCGTAGCATTGCCCGGCCAGTTGCTGAAGCTCAAAGAGGCTCTTGCCGAAGTGGCGGATGTCGCGCTCGGCGATCCCCGGCGCCAGCCCCATGAGCACCAGCCGGCACATCTGGTCGGTCACGGCTGCGGGGAAGTCGGGCATGCACTTGAACGCTTCCACTTCGCGTTGTCCGGCCAGGCCGTCCAGTGAGCGAGGCCGGATCAGCACGATCCGCCAATCTTCTGGAAATGCCTGTCGGATCACCATCGGAGCGAGCGAATCTTCACGCGTTTTGCCCCCGTCCACCAGAAACCCGCCTTGGAAAAAACCGTGTACGCCAATGCCTGAACGCCTGCCGCGTCCGGTGAGCCGGGCGAGCAGGTCCGGCCCTGCGGTCGGCACGCTGTGTCCTTTTTGCGCGTAGACCGCGCACACGCCACGGGCCACCGCCATGGCGAGCTGCGTTCCGCTGCCCAACCCGGTGTGAGGCCGCGGCACACGCGTCACATCCACCCGCACGCCGATCCTCGGCAGTTTGTAGTGTTCCACCAGTGTGTCGATGGTTTTGCGTGCATACTCGCCGGCTTTATCGCCCAGCCGGCCAAACGCATCAATCAAACCGGGCTCTGAAGTCTCTCGGACCGTGACCACCGTCTCGGGCCATTTCACCATGAGACCGGCGCCCCCAAATTGCCGTGCACCATCTCGGGTGTAGGCAAGGAGGCCAAAGTGAAGCCGCGCCGGGGTACGAATGATCATGCCCATAGTCGAGCGAATTATAGCGGTCTGGTGTGTGAAACGATATCCTTTTTTTCCATGCTTCCACCATATGCCCCGCAGGACATGCTCGTCGAAGGCCTCATGCTCACCGCGCAACGGCCTGATTCGGCTGAACCTGACGCGTTTAACCTCGCTCCCATGGGCCCGATTGTCACTCCGGGGTTTGAGCGTTTCACCTTCAGGCCTTTTAAAACGTCGTCGACTTACAAGAATCTCAAGGCCACCGGGCAGGGGGCTTTTCATATCACTGATGACGCCTGCCTCATCGCCAGGGCCGCCATCAGCAAGCTATCTGTTGCAAGGGACGTCAAGGTGCAACGTGCGAGTGTGATTCAAGGGCTTATCCTCGCCGACGCGTGCCGGGCCTATGAACTGAAGGTGGAATCAATCGATGATGCGGAGGATCGTACCACCATCATTGCCCGGTCGGTGCATGTCACCCGGTTGCGCGACTTCTGGGGTTTTAACCGCGCGCGCCACGCGATTCTGGAGGCCGCCATCCTTGCCACCCGGCTTCATCTCACCGGGTCCGAGCCCGTGTTGGCGGAGTATGCCAAGCTCCAGACGGCGATCGACAAAACCGGCTCACAGGCCGAGCATGACACGCTGGCCATGCTTAAGGCGCATGTGGCTGCATGGAGGATGTGAGATGTTTAGATACGAAAGAAAATGAGCAGAGGCGCCGGGTACTTTGTTCTGGCTGTGAAACACCTCACATCTAAGATCTTCCATTTTGTCTTCACCACAAAATCAGCGCTCTGGCCACGGCCCAGTACGCAGCCAGCACCGGGCTGGCCACCCATTTGATCAGCGGAGATTTAAGCTGCTCTGTCTTGATCTCCCCAACAAATACCCTGGTGAATTCGTCATCCGTAACACGTCTGCTCTTTTGCAGCGTGCGCCGTTCCCGGGCAATACCACCAAGCGACCGCGCGATGTACCCATACACCTTCACGCGTTGTCCAAGCAAGCCTTTGGCCAGTGCAAACACCCACTGCCCGGCTTCCATGAAGAGCAGCGCGGGGAGAATCAGGATCAATGTTCGTTTTTTGTAAAACACCAGCAGCATCCAGAGCCGGTTTTTCTCCAGGTGGTAGTACTGTTTATCGATTGCGGTGAATGTGTACTTGTGCTCCACCCGGCTGGTGGGCACGCTCCAGCTAGGCTGGCCGGCCAGCCTCAGCCGCCAGGAGAGATGGGTGTCTTCCAGATAGAGGAAGAAGTGCTCCGGAAAGAGTGTTTGAAAGCCTTTGATGGCCGATACGCGGACGATGGCGCAGGCGCCTGATGCAAAGCCAACCTCAAAAGGGGGGTGCTCCGCTTTGGAGTCGCGTTGACGGTACCGGCCAGGGAAGCCAAAGCCCAGGAAGTGGCTTTCGTTTCCGTCGGTGTTGATCAGGTCCGTCTCAGGGTGGAGTAGGATCTTGGCCTGCGCCATTCCTGCCTCGGGCGAGCCTTGCATGAAGGTCACCAGTTCTGTCAGCCAATCGGTCTGCACCACAGTGTCCTGATTCAGCAATACCAGATAGCTCAGATCGGGCCATTTGGTTTTGGCTTCACGCCAGCCCAGGTCGTTTCCGCCGGCGAAACCGAG
Source organism: uncultured Phycisphaeraceae bacterium (assembly GCA_964542875.1). Taxonomy (GTDB): domain Bacteria; phylum Planctomycetota; class Phycisphaerae; order Phycisphaerales; family Phycisphaeraceae; genus CAZGOM01. Next base: position 24,928 of record CAZIWA010000007.1, on the reverse strand, counting down.
ATTGACGTCGGACCTCACCAGTGTGACCCATGGATACCGTTGCGCGACAAGGTCACTGGTCTGATCTTTTGATGCGTTGTCGACCACCATTACGCGAGCGTCGACGCGGGGGTCCTGGGACTTCTGGATTGAATCCAGGCAATCGCCGATAAGCTCTCGCCCGTTGTAGCCGACGATCAGAATGCAAACCGCAGGTTTCACGCGCATCTCTCTCGCCAGGCCAGCCTCGGCCGCCTGAGTCTCTTGCCATTGGCCGCTATTGTTGGCCGCTTTCGTCTTTGGTTTGGTTTTCTTGCTTGTCGCTTTCGTCCACGGCTTCGGTTTTCCGGAGACGTTCGCGCAAAATGGCTACTTCCTGCGCCAGGGTGGTGATCTTTCGATCCTGGACACTCACGATCTTCAGCAGTTCAAAGATTAAAAGCAGGGCGAAGATGCTCAGCGCCATCACCAGTAATGTGCCTTTTTCGATCTCAAGCACTTCCGACACCTTCACGATGCCGTCGGGCCACACCGCCAGCGTCACAAAGGGCAGTGCGCATCCTGCAAAGAGAAGGGCGTATTTTTCTTTGAGTTTTTGCCGCCTGAGGTTGCGCAAGGCCTTCCATAAAAGCAGGCCGCCAAATACCAGCAGGATGATGGTTCGGATCATGCCGTTGCCCTCCGCTTGGGCCAGGGAGAGCGGATCATGTCGAGGATCAACGCCGCGCCGACTTTAATGACGTACAAGATGCCGGTGAACATCGAAATGCTTGTGGTGCCGGTGGTGCGCTGGTCCATATGGACGGGCGCTTCCACCAGTTTAAAACCGTGGCGGATCACCAGCAGCGCCACCTCAGGCTCTGGATAATCTTCCGGGTACCACGTGGCGAAGGCCTCGATCACCCGTTTATTGGCCGCCCTGAAGCCGGACGTGCAGTCAGACACGCGAACGCCCGTGAGCAGTTTGATCAGATTCCGGAGAATCACAATGCCGGTCATCCGGCTGGCGGATTGCTGATAGTCCCCGCCTGGAAAAAAACGTGTGCCGACCACCAGATCGGCATTCTCGTCGCGCATGGTCTGTAGCAGGCGTTGAACCTGGTCGGCAGGGTGCTGGCCGTCGGCATCTACCTGTATGGCAATGTCATACCCATTGAGATGCGCGTATCGATAGCCGGTTTGGACGGCGCCGCCGATGCCGAGGTTAAAAGGCAGCCTCAGGCAGACTGCGTGGCTTGGCACGGCGGCTGCGGTGCCATCCGTTGAGCCATCGTCAATCACAACGATTCCGGCGTCCGGCAGGTGGTTGCGCAGGTTGTTTACAACACGCGCAACCGAGTCCACCTCGTTGAACGCGGGGAGTATGAACAAAACCCTGGGTTGGCTGGCATTCAATCCGATGTTCATGGGTGGTTTTACTACTATAACTTGAGATTTGGTCTGGTCTTCCTGGAAATTTAATACAACAATAAAAATATGCTTGCCGGGCCTTGATTCCTCAGTTATGCTGAATATGTTCTGGTTTTTATCTCCCTGTCCGATCTGCAGAGTCGCGGGTTGATATGGGGGGTCGGGCGACGCCGCTCCCGGGGTTTCGCCGACAGTTTATCGGGAATCAGGAACGTGTCTGTGAACATCTACGTTGGCAACCTCCCCTACACCACCACGCAAGAAGAACTCCACGATCTTTTCTCTCAGTTTGGCGAAATCGTTCGCGTAAGCCTCATCATCGACCGTGAAACCAACCGGTCCCGTGGCTTTTCTTTTGTTGAAATGGCCAACCATGACGAAGGTCTCCAGGCCATCGAAGCCCTCAACGGCAAGCCCCTCAACGGCCGGCCTCTGAAGGTTAACGAAGCCCAGCCCCGTGAAGAACGTTCCGGTGGTGGTGGCGGCGGTGGTGGTTACGGCGGCGGTGGCGGTGGTCGCGGTGGTGACCGCGGCGGCTACGGTGGCGGTGGCGGCGGTGGCCGCGGCGGCGACCGTGGTGGCTACGGCGGTGGTGGCGGCCGCGGCGGTGACCGTGGTGGCTACGGCGGCGGCGGTCGCGGTGGCGACCGCGGCGGCGATCGCTACTAAATCACTCCGCTGAGTCCAACCTCAGCGCAATCAATCCAAAGAACCACGCAGGCGACGACCCTCAAAAGTCGTCGCCTGCTCTTTTTATTGGTCCTCTCACCAACCCTCGCCCTTCAACATCCATACGCCAGGCTCGATCTTCACAGTGTTGTGTGGATGCCAGGGCGTCGTATCGGTCATCTCCTCCGGCCCCACCATCACGCCAAACACCCTTTCATACTCCACCAGTAATACATGTTCCCGACCCTCATTCCATGACACCCCAGCTTCAAGCGCCGGTCTCACCATCACGCCCTTAAGCGAATTCATCAATTCTTGGTTTATTTGCGGATACTGGCCTCCACCATTGCGCGCTACTTCCTTCAAAGCCTGTAAATCTCCCCGAGCTCGCATGCGCTCGGCCACCCCACGCAAAAAGTCTGGATTCTGTGTTCCTCCACCCCAGGCTGGCACGAATTGCGCCGCAATCAGCACAACCACTCCGACGACCACAATCAAGATCACTGCCCGATGGTTCGCCCAGAACGACAGTATTCCGGTCAAGCCCAGCATCATCAGCGACAGCACAATCACAAGCGGATATGTAAACGTTCGCACAGTGATGTGGTAATCACCGGCCAGTCCGTCGTTGTAGATCGATCCCAAGGCAAACACTGTCCATTGCAACCTGATGCACCAGCCGTAACTCAGCGTGGCGATTATCAGCAAGAACCACGTGACGAAGACCTTTTCTGATTTCGTCGCAATATGCTGAGGTTTTGCCTCTTCCGGAATAGCATTCTCGTTCATATGAGTTCCCCCGCGCTTCGCCGCCTTGGTGGCGAAATCACATGCACGCCTGCTCCCTTTGGAACGATCATGACCTAACTCATTTATTCACCATCGCCATGCCATCCGCGGCATAGCGGGTTCCCTCTGCGACACCCAGCGGAAAGAGTTGGTCCATCTCTTTAAGTTCCTCCGCTGAAAGCGAAACCCTCAAGGCGCCCATGTTGTCTTCCAGGTACTTCACACGTTTGGTGCCTGGGATCGGCACCATGTCATTACCCTGCGCCAGCACCCAGGCCAGGGCCAGTTGGGCAGGGGAGCAGGATTTCTTTGCTGCGAGGTTCTTGACATGGCCGGCCAGCGCCAGGTTCTTTTCAAACGCACCGGCCTGAAACCGCGGATTGGTCCGACGCCAGTCGTCTTTGGTGAGATCGTCCGGCTTGGTGATCGCACCGGTTAGAAACCCTCGGCCAAGTGGGCTGTAAGGCACATAGGTAATGCCAAGCTCCCGGCATGCGGCGAGTGTGCCGTTGGTTTCCGGATCACGAGTCCAAAGCGAATACTCCGCTTGCAATGCGGCGATGGGATGGACCTTCGCGGCGCGTTTGATGGTTTGTGCGGCAGCCTCGGATAGCCCAAGTGCCCGAACTTTGCCGGCCTTGACCAGTTTGGCCATTGCACCGACGGTTTCTTCGATCGGCACTGAGGGGTCGACACGGTGTTGATAGAAGAGATCGATCGTTTCGATGCCCAGCCGTTTCAGGCTTTCGTCGCAAACCTTGGCCACATTGGTTGGGGAACTGTCGGCACCGGAGATGTTGCGCGTAGTCGCGTCGATCTTGAAACCGAATTTGGTGGCTACCACGAGCTTTGCGCGTTTGGTGGTCTTGAGGAATTTTCCAACCAACTGTTCGTTATCAAACGGGCCGTAAATCTCTGCGGTATCCAGGAAGTTGCCGCCTAGCTCCACGAACCTTGCCAGCACGCGCAGGGCTTCGGGCTCATCGCCGGGGCCGTAGGCCCATGTCATGCCCATGCAGCCCAGGCCAATGGGAGAGACCTTAAGTCCAGACTTGCCCAGTTCACGCGTCGATGTATTTGTGTTGCTCATGGGTGATTTCCAAGAAGGAGGGGCTGACAGGCACCCGTATTCATAACAGCGTGGCGCCTGGGTTTCTAGTTGACACGTTAATTTCATTATGACAGTCAAAAAAAGACAGGCCCGCCAAAATGGCGGGCCTGCATGAGTCGTAAGCAAATTGTGGCAGCTTACTTCTTGGCGGCAACGTACAGTTCGTTGGCCTTGTTCCAGTTCACCACGTCCCAGAACGCTCCGATGTAGTCGGGGCGGCGGTTCTGGTACTTGAGGTAGTAAGCGTGTTCCCACACGTCCAAGCCAAGGACGGGCTTACCAGCGATGCCGGCAACGCCTTCGCCCATCAGGGGGCTGTCCTGATTGGCGGTGGAGCCCACAGCGAGCTTGCCGTTCTTGACGTAGAGCCATGCCCAGCCGGAGCCGAACCGGGTGGTGGCAGCCTGGGCAAAGTCGGCCTTGAACTTGTCGAGGCCGCCCAGTTCGGTGTTGATTGCCGCAGCCAGGTCGCCCACGGGAGCGCCGCCGCCACCGTTGCCCTTGGGCGCAAGAAGCGTCCAGAACAGAGAGTGATTGAAGTGGCCGCCGCCGTTGTTGCGAACCGCGCCGCGCACTGCGTCGGGGACGTTGGTCAGGTTGCCAATGATTTCTTCGATCGACTTGCCGGCCAGCGCCGGGGCTGATTCCAGAGCCTTGTTCAGGTTCGTCACGTAAGCGTTGTGATGCTTGCCGTGGTGGATCTGCATGGTCTGAGTGTCGATCACCGGTTCCAGGGCGTCAAAGCCGTAAGGCAGTGCGGGAAGGGTAAATGCCATCTGAAAATCTCCTGTAGGAAGTTGTGTGCCAATGAACTTAACGCCACATCATAACACTCTCAATCCCTCGCATCACGTCATGTAAAAGCACCCCGACTGGTTGTTTCTGGCACGGTCGTTGCAATGTTTTCTTTCAGCCCCCTGTAAGGCACCGGCAAATGGCCCGACAAACCATTACCGGTCAAAACGAGTCTCGGGTACGGGTTTCCCTGATATATCCGTCTCAACAAGTTTTTTACAAAGGGTGTAGGAACAATCACCTTCTGGAGCGTCTTAAGAGTGCAGGGCTCTCCAGACCTGCCAAGCGCACGCCGGCCTCTTCCACCGGCACTCATTGCGACACCAAACAAAATCCGTATAATTGGTGAAACAATGAAAACTGATCAGACTTTATCGTACATTGTACGGTCGTGTAAAAGATTTTTAATCCCACAAGTGCTTGACTTTTCACAAGTTGAGACAGCTTGCGAAAAAAGCCCAACCTTTTAGCGATCCTGGGAACCTCCCATGCGTACAACTAGTAGCAAGAACACGCGGCCTAAACGAGCACCCGGGAAGTTCCCGGCATCAAAGCCGCAAATGAATCTGAACCGTCAAAGTCACCAAAGCAGTCATCTAGAACGAAAGGGTGTAGCCATGAAGCCTCACGCAACTGTTCTGACAGACAATGTCTCCCCCCTGACCCAAGTTGCCCGGACCAAGAGTCGGTCCGCAGTGACCCATGGCCAAGCCTTGTCCGAGCGGGACCGGGAATCCCTGGACCTTATTTACTCCCTGAAGCCGTATGACTTCATCGATAATGAGGCCTTCCATGCCGACGACGCGTATGATGCGCTCTTCGACAAGGCGCCGGCCATCCGCAAGCCTGACATCGACTGGTATCACCCCGCCATGGACACCGCCACGGACTTAAAGTCCATCGGTAACCCCGGCTCGGTGGTTCTCACCGGTGCGCAGGAACGCGTCCTGTTCTTTCAGTTCAACTATGTCCGCATGCGGGTGAGCCAGATTCTGGCCCAGGCAGGCGACCGTGAGCTGAACAACGCCGAGGCACGTGAGGCCATCATGTGGCACCGCAAGGCCGAAGCGCTGCGCGAACAGATCGCCCAGACCAACCTCGCCCTTGTGTTGGCCATGGCCAAGCGCACCCGGATCGGGGATATGGACTTCGCCGACCTGATCAGCGAAGGCAACATGGCTCTCCTGCGCGCCATCGACAAGTTCGACGCCGGCCGCGGGTTCAAATTCTCTACCTATGCCTGCAGGGCCATCATCAAGGGCTTCAGCAGGATGGGCCAGAAGCAGACCCGTCAGCGCCAGATGTTCCCCGCGGAGTTTGACCCCAAGCTTGAACGCTCGGATTACAACGAAAAGCGCCGGGAACAACATGAAGTCGACTGCGTCGATGAGCTCAAGGACATCATCCGCGATAACAAGGCGGAACTGACCCAGATTGAGCAGGAAGTCATCGAGCACCGTTTTGGTGTCGGCAAGCTCGGCCAAACCCACGAAGGGCAGGCCCTTACCCTCGAGCAAGTCGGTTCCATCATCGGCGTCACCAAGGAACGCGTACGCCAGATCCAGAACCGTGCGCTTGAGAAGATCAAGCAAACCATGCAGACCGACTTCCTGCGCTAAGTCTTCAAAGGCCAAGCAACGGAAACCTGATCTGTAAAACAATACAAGCCCACCCCCGGCCCCGGCTGCCATCAACGAGGCTGGCCCGAGTCCCAAGAAAGGACTTCCGGGAGTGCGGCTCCCGACTCCCTGACCCGACCCGTGTGTGCGCCTTTCAAGAGCGCCACACGGGTCTTTTTATTTATGCATCAAAATGCTTTAAATCCCGTTGTGGCGTGATATCCTCCCCATCTATCCCGATAGGAGTTAAAGCCATGGCCACGCCGCGTAAAGATTTGGGTTTATCTCTTCAAAGCTCTGATTCCATCCCCTCTGCGCACCCCTTGGACCCGCTTTCGCCTGATGAAATACGGCTTGCCGTTGACATCGTCAGGCGGTCTGCCGGCTTTTCGGCCCGGACCCGGTTTGTCATTGTGACGCTTCAGGAACCTTCCAAGTCTCTTGTCGCCGGGTTTACTCCGGGGACTTCATGGGAGCGCCAGGCCTTCGTGCTCGCTTTGGACAATGCAGATGGCCAGTCTCATGAAGTGATTGTTTCACTTTCCAGTCGTGCGATTCAATCCATCAAACCGCTTGGATCCACGCAACCGCCTATTACTCTCGACGAATTTTTTGAGTGTGAAGAGTGCCTCAAGAAAGACCCGGAATTTAAGGCTGCTTTGGCCCTGCGAGGCGTGACCGATATGAGCCTGATCATGGTTGACCCATGGTCTGCGGGGCACTACGGCGGGCCAGACGACGGTATCGGCCTCCGCTTGGCCCGGGCGCTCACCTGGGTTCGATCAGAACCCGGGGACAACGGATATGCCCGGCCCATTGAAGGCCTCACTGCTGTGGTTGATTTGAACAAAATGGCGCTTCATCGCCTGGAGGATTCCGGTGTTGTGCCGCTTCCGCCTGAAGCTTCCAACTACGCGCGGCCGTACATCAAAAACTTTCGAACGGACATCAAACCACTGGACATCCAACAGCCTGCGGGCCCCAGCTTCCAGGTCCACGGCAATCAAATCGCGTGGCAGAAATGGAAGATGCGTCTTGGGTTTACACCTCGCGAAGGCCTCGTGCTGCATCAGGTGACCTACAACGACGAAGGACACGAGCGTCCGATTTTTTACCGCGCCTCCATGTGTGACATGGTGGTCCCGTACGGCGACCCGCACCCCAACCACTTCCGTAAAAATGCCTTCGATTGCGGCGAGTACGGCATTGGCCTCCTGGCCAATTCCCTTGCCTTGGGATGTGACTGCCTCGGCCTGATTCAATACTTTGATGCGCATGTCTGCAACAGCAAGGGTGATGTGGTCACCATCAAGAACGCCATCTGCCTGCATGAGGAAGATTTCGGCATCCTCTGGAAGCACATGGATTGGCGGACGAATGAAACCGAGGTTCGGCGTAACCGCAGGCTGGTGGTTTCGTTCATCGCAACCGTCGGTAACTATGAGTATGGCTTCTACTGGTACTTCCAGCAGGACGGGCTGATTCAGTTTGAGGTGAAGCTTACCGGCATTATGCATACGGGGGCGCTGCCTCCCGGTGAAACCCGTCCTTACGGGAGGATCGTCGCGCCGCAGGTTTATGCACCGATCCACCAGCACATTTTTAATGTCCGGCTCGACATGACCGTCGATGGTGAAAACAATTCCATCTACGCTTGCCACAATCAGCCCGAGGCGCCCAGCGCCTCAAATCCCCACGGCAATGCGTGTGTGTCGGCCGCAACGCTTCTTAAGAACGAATCCCAGGCGCAGCAGCTTGTTGATCCGCTTTCCAGCCTGACATGGAAGGTCGTTAATCCTTCGCGTAAAAACCGGCTTGGGGAACCTGTGGGCTACCGGCTTGTTCCCGGTGATAACGCACGCTGCTTTCTTGATGACACGGCAACGGTTGTCCGTAGAGCCGGCTTCATGAAGAAGCATCTCTGGGTGACGCCATATGACTCTTCGCAAAAGTACGCCACCGGCGATTATCCGAATCAAAATGCAGGCGATACCGGGCTGCCGGCGTACACCCGCAGCAATCGCAGCATCGAAAACACCAACAATGTGCTTTGGTACACCCTGGTGGCCAATCACATGCCCCGGCCAGAAGATTGGCCCGTGATGCCTGTGACTCACATCGGCTTCATGCTCAAGCCGGATGGTTTCTTTGAACGCAACCCCGCGTTGGATGTGCCGCCCAGCCCGGTCAAACCGTGTTGTGCGGAGTGAGTTAATTTATCTTCGCTTCCCAATACATCGAGAAGAGCGTGTTCGTGGTCGCCGTCGTCCGGCATGACTTCGGATCGATTAGCCTTACGCCAGGCTTTCCAAAAAGCCTTTGGGAATCTTCGCGGCATAGACATTTACCACGCCGACGGGATCTGCGGTGTAAATCACGTGCCCGTTGTCCGCGGTGAAGTAGGGCTTCACCTGGCGGCCGGAGTCTCCACCGCCGGTGCATTTGCAGTCTTGTACGAGCGCCTTGTATTTGCCGCTGATGACGTCCACCACCACGATGGGGCTTGCGCCTTCCACCAAGTCGTTTTCAATGCCTTCACATACGAAATACCGTCCGCATTGAGAGCCGCCGACGTGGAAGGGGAGGTAGGGCCCCATGGGGATCACTTTGTCGGTCTGGGTTTTAAGGTCATGGATGACAATGTCGCCGGCCATCTTCTCACGGATGCCGCTTACATACCCTTCGTAGTTGATGCCGCTGGCGCTGACCATGCGGTTGGCGCCCACCCATGTGGCGTGGTGTACTTCTTTAAACACGCGTTGGCCCAGGTTGCCATCGCGATCTGAAAGGACGCCGACGCCGTACCGGTGTTCGCCGATCCATTCGGTTTTGTTGATGATGATTTTTTCCCCGCGATCGGGGTCGAACGCGCCGCCGAGCCGGTTGGTTTCGGGGGTTTTCAAAAGCTCGCGCCAACTGTTGCTTTTCAGGTCCACCAGAATCAGGTTATACGCTTCGGGATTGTCCCTCACGGTGCCGGTGTAGAGCAGGTGCGTTTCACCGCGGGTGATGGACATCAGTTGCCAGCACTTGGGCATGCCTTTCATGTCCATGACCAGCTTGGTGTTGCATTCGTAGAGGTCGGCCCGATAAAGCTGGGTTCCCTTGAGGTAGTACACGCCGGAGCCCCAGGCAGCGCTGATGGGTGTGTTTTCAATCGACCGCTCCAGCAGGCAGGTGAACTTGGTTTTCAGGTCATGACACATCAACGCCACAGGGCCGATCAGCGAGTCGATGTAACGCATGGAAGCAAAGCGCAGGCCGTCAGGCGTGGAGCAGGGGGCCATGCAGTAGATGTTTTCGGTCCGGATCGAAGAGCCGGAGATACGGGTGATTTCTGCACCGGAGACAGGGTCGGGTCTTACGTCACGCGCTTCTTTAGCCCAGTTGATCATGGTTATTCCAGTAAAATTGAATTGGCCGCCAGGATTGCCAGGAGTCAGAGAATATAAGACTTTTGATGTGTGTTGTTTACCGGCGGCTGGGGATCGATCTCTTACGCGGGCTTGGGAACCCGAGGCAATTTATTCGCCAGAGGCTTGCCGTGCTTCAATTTGCTTGATGCTTCGCACCAGCCCCAGGTAGGTGACGATCAGCCCGGCGTAAATCGCCAGGTTCATCCAATTGCCGACTTGTTTGGCGTGCATTTCCATTCGCGTCAGCATGTCTGGCGTGACGATTCTGGCAACTACTTGATAAAACACCGCGAGCATGAGGGGAATCAAAATGCTTGCCACCAGCAGAAATTGAATTCGGACCTTGAGTTTTTCCTGCATGCACGTTTGAGCCACCCGGGCCGCGAGGAAGATGAGGCAAAGCCAGACTGCACTCATGGCCAGATCGCTTGTGATAATGATCAACTTGGATGTGGTGCTGATTTTGTCCCAAACTTTTGACTGGCCTTGGCTGATGTACATCTGCCACGAAAATGTAATGGGCACACTTATCAGGAATGCGAGAAAGAGCCAGCGGCCGTGCACCGAGAGCCCGGGGTAGCGCCGGGTGGCGTCTGGCCAGGAGAGAGTCCAAAACGCAAACCCTGTGGTGACGATCATTGTGACGATGACAGCAAACCAGAACAGATGCACCTTTCGCACGTAAGGCTTGACCCCTTCGAGGTCAAAAAGCCCAAATGTGTTTACGAGCGTCGATAAATCCATCAAGAAGGCCATCGCCGTGCTGATGACCAGGGCGATAATCGCCAGGCGTGCTGTTTTGAGCCATATGTCGTTAAACAGGTCTCCCTTTTTTTCCCGGAAACTAAGCAGCACGCTTCGGCCGCATTCTGGGCAGGCCTGTTCCAGTGCGATGGTACGCAAGGAGTATTGACAGCCTCCGCAGAGGAGCCCCTCATTCAACGGGACCGCCTTGTCTGCTTCCGCAGCTACTTTATGTGGGTCGGTGAATGGGGGAGTTGGGTACATATAGGTAAACAGTTGACCGAATCGCGAGAGATTATATTGGTTAAAAGATGGGACTCAGCAGCGATCGAGTAAATAAAAACGCCGCGGAATTGTTGGTTTTGACATACGCGATCATTCAAGGTGCGCTTCTGCTTCGGTGTCATTTAGCCGATCTGCATGATGGCCAAAACCGGTTTGATTGACTGCTTGGATGCCCTATACGCCTTAAACAAAGGTAGATTCTCATGACGCTTGAGTATGAAAATCTTCAACCCGTTCACGCGGGCCTTGATGTCGCGGATTGGTTCCATGAAGGAGTTGGCCGGATTCAGCTCACGCAGGATGGATCAGGCTTGGACCTGGCCTGCCTTGGCTCGCAGCAAGGCGCGCGAGGCTGCATGGCTTTTTTCAAAACCCCGCTCCCGGATCACGTTGCCATCAGCTACGAACTGACCGTACATTCCCAGCGCGGGCTGATAATCAACTATCTTGCTCTTCGCGCAATCAGCGGCGAAGACCCTTTTGACCCAGCCTCCACGCTTCCGGCACGCGAGGGCATCATGGCCAATTACTGGGCGCACGAATATGGCTTGCAGAGCTATCACCTTTCTTTCTCCCGCTACAACGATAAGGGCGTCCACACCGGCACAGCCAACATCCGTCGAAACCCAGGCGGGCTCCTGGTGGGGCATGGCGTCGACCCGGTACAGCTCACTGGCGTGCCGTTTCGCATTCGGATCACCAAAGACCTTGGCGCTATTCAATTTTTTGTGAATGATCAGCACGCCATCTCCACGGTCGATCATGCCATCAACCTGGGACCGATTCCTGGCCATGGCTACTTTGGCTTCAGGCTTGTCGGAGACGATGTGCGCATCACCGTAAAAGACTTTGCGATTCATGCCATCACACCGGCCAGTGTTTGGTCGCCCTGGGTGCTTAAGCCTAAGTGAGGCGAACGCTCCAGTGGTGTATTCAGCGGATTTTTTGAGATTATTTAAATCTTCACAAATGCGTAAATATCTCTGGAATTGGGCTTCGTCACTCGCTACACTTCGATGAAGCAAGTCAACCTGCGGGAACGGCCACAAGCCGCCAACGCAGAGTGACAGGCGATGATCAACAGGCGTCAAAAATCTGTTGATCACGTGCCCCGTGCGACGGCCCGGGGCGAAAAAATTCCAGCGGCTGTGTGACCGCCCGGCGCCGGGAGGGTCAAGACAGCGCCGGCTGGGCAAACCTTAACGTAAGGAGAAACATTCATGACTAAGCAGATCAAGGTCGAATTGCGCTAAAGCAGCATCGACGGAAGCTGCTCGCGCAGCCACCAATCTCGGCCGGCACTGGGCAATCCCCAGTGCCGGCCTTTTTCATGGATATCTTTGAAGAGCGTCACATCAACGCTTTGAGTTTCTCAACACATTTGGCCAAAGCGGGACCGGGGTTCTCCACGTCACCTTCATATTCGATGACGGTGAAACCGGAGTATCCGATTTTTTTCAATGCCGTAGCGAAAGCGGAGAGGTTCAGGTTGCCCTCGCCGATGATGGTGTCAACTGGCGTGCGGTTGGGCATGAAGGTGAAGTCCTTCATGTGAATGCCATGAAGGCGGTGGCCGTATCGGTTTACCCATTCAACGGGGTTTTGCCGGGCGTCAATGGCCCATGCGGTGTCAAGGGTAAGCCCGATTCGAGGGCCTGTATTGCGAAAGACATAGTCGATGGCTGCATCATTGCCCAGCCAGTCGTGGCCGCCGTGGTTGTGGATGCCGAGTTTGATGTCGTATTCCTCAGCCATCTTTTCAGCGAATTTGAAGGCGTCCCAGATGCCATCAGGGAGGAAAGAGACGCTCATGTATTTGCAGCCGACTTTTTTACAGAAGTCGAACAGGTGGCGATCTGCATGAGCTCCAGTGATGGTTTGAACGCCGATGGAGAGTACCGTGATGCCCGCTGCGGAAAGCTCGGCCACGCGAGCATCAAACGTCTCGGGCTTGGAGAAGTCTGCCTGCACGCCGCACAACTCGGTGCGGGTGATTCCCAGGGTCTTTAGCTGACTAGCCAGGGCGGGGATAGTTGTGAAGTTCCGAAAGCACCAGCTTTGGATTCCGAATTGAGGAGTCGACATTTCGAGGCTTTCCTTAGGTGTTGGAAGAAGTACGGTCACACGGTTGTCGAGCGGAAATGGATTCAGACCGCAAGGAACGCGGGCAGGCCGGCCACATGCGCAAGGTTTCCAAGACGGCTGTCCAAAAACTCTTGAGTGTCGGACCATTCATTGCGTTTGAGCCATTGAGCCATGTCGCTGCTGAGCGTGTTCAGGTCATTTAAGAGCATGCGGCGGCCGTGATCGGATTCTGCGGCGAGCAGGGGGTCATGCCCCTGATGCTTCATTGCGGAGAGGATGGATTGATATCCGATTGACCGATAGTGAACGACCATGATGAGCGTGTAGTGACGCAACGTGAGTTCCCACCAACGCAGGGCTTGTTCTTCCCAATCGTTTGCGCTGTGGACTTCGCGGATATCCAGAGAGGCTTGCTCGGCAACTGCATGTACGTGCGTCTGCATGCCTTTATTGAGCAGGGCCAGGCCAGCACGCATGGGGTGGCTTAACTCTGTTCCGGGCTGCCCAGCGAGTTGGAAGCTTGGCAGCCAGCCTTCCCACGGACCGTACATGGGGGATAGGCTTCTGCCCCTGGCCCAGACGGTATGAATCAACGTATCGACAGGGCCCGCCTGGCCAAGGGTGATGGTGTCATGCCAGGCTCGGATATTTTGGAAACGGGCGTTTATATCTTCTATCAACAAATGCGCCGGGCTTTTTCGGACGGCGCTGGCGGCCATCACGCGCCGGCCTCCGCCGGCAAACGTCGCAGTGTCAGGCTTGAACGTGGGGTTGTATTTCCAGTCACAGGCAATGACTTCTGGAGGTAGTTTTGCCAGCAGCCAGGTATGAGACTCATTGAGGAACATATCGCCCCAGATGATCGGGAGCCGGCCAGCACGAATGATGCGTTGGCAGACGAAGGTGACATGAGCTGTGTATTCCTCCATCGCCTCACGTCTAGAGCATCCGGGGCGGTGTGCTCCCATGTTGTAGACTTCGTCGAGCCCTACGTGCATATATCGCACATCGGGATGGAGGCGCAATACTTCATCAATCCACTCAGACAGTTTGGCCTGCACGTGAGGATTGGCGGGGTTGAGCAGATTCTGGTGGCCAGCGCAGCGCAGGTGAGCCCAGGAATCATGCTTGAGGAGCCATTCCAGATGTCCATAGGTCTGGATGAGCGGAATTACCTCCAGCTTCAATGTGCGGCAGACCTCCCAGATGTTTCTCCATGCTGCAACGTCCAGCCCGGGCCGGTAAGTGCCTGGCCAGGTTTGCCACGGCAGGCGGTCTTCATACTCCAGCACAACGCCGGTAAAGCCGGCCTGAGCGAACCACTCCAGCCACCGGCAAAGCCGATGCTGGGAAGGCATCATTCCCTTGAAGTCCAGGTGGAGCCAATTTACATAAGGCAAAGTTTTCATGGCTGCAGCACCCGGGCCTGGGCCAGTTGTGTGTCGTACTGCGCAATCAGGCTTTTGACCATCATTCGTGAGAGAGGATGTTTCACGTCGGCCAGCGCACTGTCCAGATAAGTGCGGAGTTCGCCTTCCTTACCCAACCGGATGACGCAGCGAAGCAGTTCCTGGTTTTCTTCAAAATCGCTGGTGCGCTTTTCGGCGTAATACACCTCGCGAAGCACGCCGTAGAACTTTTCAATGTGAGGCGCCGCTTCGCGAAATGACCTGCGGATGTAGTACTTGCGCAACTGCTGGACGTCTGCTGTGGGATCCCAGTAGAGCCGGGTAATGACCCAGAATTCCATGGCTGCAGCGTGCATTCCCTGGACGCTGGGTGTGGGGGATTCGGATGAGTCTTCGCCGAGACTTTCGGAGGTGAATTCCTTTACACCAGCATCCAAGAGTGCCTTGATGTCGTACGCGGCCACGTCCGCCAGTGGGCGGAAATTGACGTAGAGCCCTGTGTATTCACGAATCACCACGCTGTCATTGATCGCCGTCCATTCATTGACGATTCGCCACCAGAGGGCATTCATGGGCGCATAGATCGGCATCTTGTGGTCTTTGCGCACGTAATCGCAAAAGTACGGCCGCAGAAATTGAGTTACCGGTACTTTGGGGACGGGCACCGTGTAGAAATAGACATACGTGCCGATCTGCATCCGGGGCAGGCCCCGGTTGTGCAGGTAGTTGGCGACAGAATTAAGGAACATGAAAAACTGCGTGGAGCGGAACGCGATGTCATCCGGCTTAAGGATCGTGCCGTCGGGCAGCCGGATCGGCCGGGTGCATTCCTCGCATTGACACACTCCCCAGTTATCTTCAATTTTCAGGTTGTAGCAGTTCGCTTCGCGTGCCTGGGGTGATTTTTCAATCGCGGCACGCAAATTCTCCATGAAGATTTTGCGGCCTTGGGGGTTGGCGAGGCAGATCTGGTTCTTATAGGCGTTGGGCGCCTGACGTTTGCCGTCGATCTGGGCCCAGTATTCGGGGTTGGTTTTAAAGAGGGCGAAGGGGATCCAGGAATGGAGATTGTGCCCGCCGCCTTCCTCCATATAGAGGCCCCAGTATTTGAAGTCGAGGGTACTGCGCAGGCCCAGGTAGTTGGCGCGGTTGCGTACTTGATAGTCAAACTGCGGGCCGGTGGTTTTGCCCATCCAGCCCCAATACCTTGCAGGCGTTCGGTGAAGGTAATCACCCCATTGGATATCCAGGTTTGGGGATTGCGAATAGATCGCTTCAAATGTCTGTGAGGGGTGGGGCCAGATGATGTCGGTATTGCCTTCCAGGAAGGCGTAGACGGCGTTGAGCGTGCCTTTGCCGGTAGCGCCAAACAGATAGATGTTATTGCCCTTGGTCCGGATGGCGCTGCCATCGCTGCCTTTAAGAGCTTCAATATCCGCGGCGAAGTCTGTTTGGGCATACTCCGTGCCGATGAAGACTTTCGTGTTTTGCTTATTGCTTGGCTTGGCCAGTACGGGTACTTGAGTGCCGCCGGTGAGCCGAAACATCCATTGATAGAGTTCCCGGACCCCGTTACCTTCGGGGCTCCACACGCTGGGTTTGCCCACGATCTCGCCGAGCGATTCACCGTTTTTCACAAAGGGCAGGGGGTGTGGGAGGCGGCCTTTGGCAGGCGCTCCAAGGTAGTGAGTGCTGTCGGAATAGTCCGGCTTGTAGGCTGCCATCTCGTTTTGAAATTGGGCGAACCGATTGGTGTCTCCATCCATATGTACCAACCCGGTGACAAGCTGCGGGTGCACGATGGTGATCACCGTTTCCTGGCCGTCGGGAATGCTCTTGTTGTCGTAATACACCAGCATTTGTGAGACACGCTGGAGGTCAAACCCTTTGTTGCCGGTCCGGTTGTCGTTTTTGACGTCCCACAGAAATGTTTTGAAGCCATCGACCTCGGGCTGCGTTTTATCCAGGTGTTGCAGGAAGTGCGTGGTGGGTACGCCTGCAGAGGTCCATTTGAATCCGTCGGAGTCTTGGAAACCAACGCCAAAATTATCCGTGAATGCGTTGAACTGGTAGCTGTACCACCCGGTCAGCGGCGCCTCCACATTCAAGAGCCGTTTGGTGCCTTCGGGTGCCTGCACCTTCGCCTTGAACGTAAGCACGTTTTCAATATCAATATTGGCTTTTAGCGGCAGGGCGACCGCGCTTGGTTTTGTCCCTTTTCGGTATCGCAGATTCAGAGCGGGCAGACTCTTGCCATCCAACACGACCGTGGTTTCTTCAATCGTGATGACGGGGGATGCTTCCGGTTTCTCCACTGTCCAGCCTTTGACTGGAACATCCCGGTAAGACACCGGCTCTTGTCGAATCCATTTAGCGGGCTCGACGGCGGGCTTGGCGTGTTTTTTTAAAGGTTCGGCATTGTCGAAAGTCATGTCGATGACTTCAACCGTGAGCTGATCGCCGGAACCGTAAACGGGAATCTCCGGGATAAGCGTGATGGTTTCGACGAGGAGTTGCCCCGGCGTCTTTTCCTTAGGTTGAATGGCCCATCGAAAGGTATAAAAACCATCCTTGGCCGGCTCCTGGGCCTCGGCCGGGGTAAATCTCCGGGATACGCTCAGGCCACGCCCTTGCAGGTGGATTAAAAGTGCTGGTTGGACTTTTCCCCGCACATCGAATCTCGCTTTGAAGGTCAGTGCTGAATCGGGGGTGAGCCGCGCTGAAAATGCCTGTTTCACATTTCCGGGCAGACGGCTTTGCGATTCGATGAGAGACCCCTCGGTGGCCAGGATCCGTAGAACTTGCGCACGGGCGCCGTCATACACCACTTCGTCCACTTGCGCTGTAACAGTGGCGCCTTCCTTGACCAAATAACGCCAATCGGGCCCTACAGGCACGGCGCCGGCATACGCGCTGCCTCCATACGCCAAGGCTCCCAGCATCAGCAGGCTCACAGATTTGAGGATGTTTTTTAGATTCATTGCAGGCTTTCACCAACAGGGCAACGGGCATTGCACTTAGAACGCGGACGCCGGAGCCGGCCGCAACAAGAGATCCGTGAGGTAATAACGGCGTGGTTCCTGTGTGGAATTTTTGGAAACAGGCAGCTCGAGGTAGATTCTGCGAATCTTTTCCAGATCAAATGGACGTGCTTGCTTTTCGGGTTTCTCCAGGCGCCAGCGGAGACGGACGGAGCCATCAGGGCCTGCTTCAAACGCACCAGCAGGGGCAGTGATTCGCGTGTTGTTCAAATCCTGCACGTTGATCCTGAAGGCTTGTGCGTCAAGCGCTTGAGCCCCGGGCTCGGGGCGAAGCGTAAGCTCCACGGTATCGCCCCATGAGAGTTTGTTGAGCCATGGATTGTTGATCGTCACACTGTCGGTCATTTGGCCTTCGGCGGGCGTTCTAACCGAAACGCGTACTGCGGGAATGGTCTTGCCGTTATCGCTGATGACGGTGGCCTGGGTCCAGACGGGCTGGGTCGACTTCCACTCGTTTGAGGGGCCCCAACCTAACCGCAACGCGATGGCGGGATTCGTCTTGCTGTAGGCTTTGCGTGATTCGGGGTCTTGGGCCCATGTGAGTGCTGTTTCGAAGGCGTTTTGAAGCACATCGACATGCATTTTCGCAATGGGGTGTTTTACCTGTGCGGCAGCGGCCGCCAGATAGCCGCGTAGCTCATCTTCGCGATTGGCGCGGATAATGAGCCCGTTGGCCAGTGTGTAAGCTTCCTCAAAATCGGAAGGAACTTGGCCTGCGTACCAAGCGGTCCGGATGGCGCCAAAGAAGCGTTCGATGTTGGGCGCGGCTTCGCGGTAGGTTCTGCGGATGTAGTACTTGCGAAGCTGTTCCACATCCTGGTTGGGGTTCCAGTAGATCCGGTTGATGACCCAGAAGTCCGTGGCCATGAAGTCCCACTCCATGCCGCCGCCACGGATGTGGCCTTCGCTGTCGATAAAGGTTTCGTCGGGGTTGAGTTCTGAGGTGTATTGCATCACGCCGCGGTCGATGTAGCTCTTTACATCAAATGCGACCACCTCGGCCAGCGGCCTGAAGCCGTTCATGATTCCGTAATACTCACGAATGACCACATTGGGAGATTTGTTTGCCCAGTTAGTTAGTTGGATCCACCAGTGATCATTAATGGGTGACGAGAGTGGGCTGCGATGGTCCTTGCGGATGTAGGGACAAAAGTAGATTTGGATGTGATCATTGACTGCGATGGCAGGGGGCGTTGAGGTGAAGAAATAGGCGTAGGTTCCGATATACAGATTGGGATATTCCTGGCGGACGCCATCAGTGACCTTATTCAGGAATTGGAAAAATTGTGTTGAGCGGAAGGCTCCGTCGGTGTTTTTCAGCACCTGGTCGTTGGGCAGGGTGATGGGCGCCATGCAGCGGTCGCAGGTGCACACGCCGCGGTTGTCTTCGATTTTCACATTTACGCAATCGGCATCGGCGGGCACCTTCTCACGGATGTACTTCAGCAGATTGGCGGTGTAGACCGCGGGCAGGTCCGGATGGGTGAAGCAGAGCTGGTGTTTCCAGACATTGAGCTTTTCAGGCTTTTTGCCGTCGATAATTGGATAGAACTGGGTTTGATCCTTATCAATGAAGGCGTGGAGATTGTGCCCGCCGCCAAACTCCACATAGCCGCCTTGAGCACGGCGGCGGGCTGCCCCGTCTTTATCGGTGCCGCCGCCGGTGGGGTAGTTGTTACCGTTACGTACGGACCAGACTTCATGGGCCGGGCGCTGGCCACTGTTGGTGGCCCAGCCGCGCAGGCGCGTAGCCGGGCGCACGCGCTGATCTGCCCAGACGATGTCCAGGTTTGGCTGACGACTGTAAACCGCTCCCAGCTCATCCCTGGGGCGGGGCCAGATGAGATCGGTATTGTTTTCAAGAAAAGCGAAGACGCCATTAAGCGTGCCCTTGTCTGTGGCGCCGAAGATGTAGATCCGGTTGCCATCGCTACGCACTGCGTAGCCGTCGGTGCCTTTGAGGTATTCCAGGTCGGCCTTGTAGTGATCCTGGGCAAAGCCGCTGCCTAGAAAAATCACCTGTGGGCTTGTCGATGGAGCGTTGTCGGTGATGGGAAGGTTTGCACCGGTGATGGCGCTGATCCATCGCTGAAGTTCATTGCCGGCCAATTTCATCGGGTCGGCGGCGTCTTTTGAAAGAACAATCACTGCCTGGCTTTTTTCCGCGGCCACAAGTTTGATCGGCTGGCTGATGCGCCCCTCCACAGGTGGAAGCATCATGCGCGTGCTGTCGGTGTAGTCGGGTTTATAGGCTGAGATGTAACTCTGCCATTTGGCGTATAGCACAGGATCACCGGTGGCCACTGATTCGCCGGACACAAGCTGCATATCAAAAATCACCACTTCCAGAGGCTTGTCCTTAGGCAGGGAATCAAACGTGGGAAGGATGCCTACGCGCACCACCTGGGTCAGATCCATGCCGCGGACGTTGTCTGGTTGATTGACGATATCCCATGAAAACTGGTACCAGCCATCGCTGATTTTGCTTAAGTGTTTTGTGAGTGATGTGCCGTTCCAGCTCCCTTTTGCATCCGCTGGCCGGACGCCGAAGGAATAAGGCTTTCCGTCAGCAGAAGCGAAATGAATCTTGAATTTCAGGGTGTTGTATTTATTGACGTCTGTTGGCTGATCCAGCGGGAAGCGAAGCGCGTTGTAGGCCTTGTCGCGCTGCTGGAGCGTGAGCCGGATAGCCTTGAACTTCTTATCCATGTAAGTGACGTCTACCGGCACCTGAGTGGCGGGCGCGTTTACTCCGCCTTCAATGGAAATCTTCTGCGCATCGATGGTTACTTCAGCGCTTTGCGTTGCGGAATGCTCGGCAGCAGTCACGCCATGGGCAAGCGTCAGCAGGCAGGTGAGACACAGCAAAATTACGATGGAGATGCGATTCATTTATGGATTCTTTCGCGGAGAAACAGCCTTGCCCAGGAAAGGGAACACAACGGCTCTCGTGAACTCACAAGTGCGCCTGAAGCAGTTCGATCAGGGATCGCCGATGCCGTCGGGGTTCCAGGTGTTCCAGACGACTTTGCGGTAGCGCGTGCCCAGCATGTCTGCGTCGTAGTACGTCGGGTAGACATCCGAACCGCTGGTCTTGGCTTTCATGTTGTTCACATGGCCGTCGGCCCAGAGAATGTTGGTGGAAGATTCGTCGTCATGCACGGACACCAGGGTTGACCCAAAAGACGCCAATGAGGCAGTGGTGGCGACGTTCGTGAACCCTTGGGAATTGACATGTGTAAGCGCCAGGGAATTGATCCGGCTTTCGGCAAATGCCAGCGTAAGCGAAGGGCGCAGAATCTTGTCCGCCCGGTAGTAGGCGAGTTTTTGATTCAGACCGTAGTTGGGGCGTTGCCATGGGAAGGCAGGGATGGGGTCGACTTGCCAGAGGTCAGCACCGCCGTAGGCACGGGAATCCTGGGTTGTTATTAGCTCCATCCCGATTCGTGTGGGGCATAGAAATGCCGACCATCTGTGTGAATAATTTCGTCCCAGAAGAACAGTCCACCGACTGGCTCCCGCAAGATGGTTTGAGTCAAAATAGGTTTGTCGGTTGTCAGCCACATAGGCATGCGAGGCCACGCCCAGTTGCTTCTCCTGACTCATGCACTGCATACGCGTGGCCGACTGCCGGGCCTTGGTTAGTGACGGAAGCATGAGCGATATCAACACCGTCAGAATGGTGATGACCACGAGCAGTTCAATCAACGTAAATGCGCGCAATGGATTTGACGGGCTTGTCTGCATGGGCCACCCTTCTCAAAGACATGGTTAAATATTCGCAACGCGAGGCTTCAAGGCGACATGAATCCGCTGATTAGCGCCCGACTGCACATGCAGGAAGGCGCTGAGCGCCGCGGAGAGAAGCTCGTTCTCATACCGGATGTTGACGATCCGGTGCGAGTCATTCGCCACCAGATTGCGGGTGAAATTCGTGTTCCATTCGGCAACCCCAAGCACGGGAGATTGCTTGGTGGGATGGTTCCAGTGCCAGTTCATCAGCGGCGGAATCGCGCCGGCTTCCACCACCACCGCGTCCAGATCGACTGAGCCCAGAAGCTTGTCGATGCCTTGATAGATTTCCTGGTGGATCGGCCAGATCACCCGGCGTTCGTCGAAAGCGATTCCATTGTTTTCCAACGCTCTGCGGTAGCCTTCGTACATCCTCTGCGCAGGGAAGTAGTCGATTTCCCCGTTCACTAATCCGATCCGCTTCATGCCCTGGCCGGCAAAATGGTTCACCAGGAGCTCCACCGACAAGGCCCAATCAAAAGTAACGGTGTGAAACCGGTCCGGGAACGGGTTTGACCCCAGCACCACCAGCGGCATGGAAATGCTCTCCATGTATTGTGCCCACTCGTGGCTGATCTGCCCGGTGACAAACACCCCAGCGGCATCGCCGATCATCCGATCCAAATGCCGCCCCGGACGGTTTGCCGGTATGAAGCGCAGATCCAACCGGCGTTCCTCCAGAAGCACTTGCAGTTCCCGGGCCAGACTGGGGATCGAATAGGGCATGCGCTCCTGGATCTCCAGCAGCACGATCGTTCCTTGTTTATCCATGTCTGAAACCGGCTTGCGCAAAAACGTGCCCAGGCCCTGAATCTTTTCGATCACGCCTTGTTCGGCCAGATCTCCCAACGCGCGTCGGAGGGAGATGGCGCTCATGTTGAACTGAGCTTCCAGGTCTTTTTCCCGTGGGAGTTTGTCCCCAGGGGCAAAGCCCTTCTCGGCGATGAAGTTCAACAGATCCATTCGGGCTCGGACGTATTTCAGAACTTTTGCCAATGGAGGAAGTCCTTTTACAGGAGGAGCGTGATGAACGGCACTCTCATGATGTCTTTATAATTTCATAATATCATTGAATATAGACATGGCAAGGGAAATCTTGAAAAACTTCCCTTTGATCGCGTAAGTCGCTTTAAACAGGCGGAATTTACTTGCCTTGCACTTGGCCCGCGCCAGGCAAAACGCGCTGGTAGCTGACCTCGCCGGGCGCCTTTTTCTCCAGCCGGGGACCAACAAACACGAACGATGGCCGGAAAAGCCCGCCGGTACCGAGTTCGTTGGCCACGATGCTGTGTTTGATCTGCACAGCCAGAAGGTTGGGCTTATCGGTATGGATGGCGTCTGTCAGATCGAACGCCGCGCTTTGGCAAAACCGGATACCGGAGGTGCCAATGAGTTTGCCGTTGAGGTAGACGACGGCTTCGTCATCAAACCCGCCAAGGAACAGGCCCACGCCCTGGCCCGCAGCGGGCGCCTCAACGGCAGGCAGATGCACGCGGTACCACACGGAAGCCTTCTTAAGCGAGCCCAGGCCCTGGGCATCCCACGTGGAACCGAAGGTGCGGGTTTGAATGAAGTGGGAATCATTGATGTCCGGGCTTTGGTAGTTGAGCAGGTGTCCCGCATTGGGAACATCAATGATGGTGGGTAGCCGATCGGGAAACTTGAAGGCTTGCCGGTAGAGGGCTGACGAGTATTTGGCGCCGGTGGCGACAAAGTCCTTGATGAAATGCTCGGCGTAAATCTTGGCGTACTCACACACGAGGTCTGGGTTTTCGTTCTTTTGCGCCGTCCAGTTGCCCATGATCTTGTTGTAGATTTCCAGCGCCTTTGGAAAGTCGCAGGCTTGCGCGGCCTTGTCCATGGCCAGGTAGTTACGCAGCATATCGAGGCTGTAGCCGGCGTAGTTGATCCGGGTTTTGTCGTCTGCCGTGTCGGCCTGTGCAAGGGCCTGATCTATCAGCTTCTGCTGGGAATCAACAAAGGCTTGGTCGTAGATAAGCGGGAAAGAAAAGTACGAGCCCGCTTCAAACCCCGCAGAGTGCTGGCGATCGATGAGGTTGAGGTTGTATTGCTCCATGGACGCAGCGCCCTTGCCGTAGGCTTTTGCGCAGAAGTAGTGGAGGATTTGCCGCCAATCCTGCGAGGCGTCAAAGAGCATGCGCATGAGCGCAAAGTCACTGGGTGCCAGCACGGTGATGGATTTGCTGGACTCGACATTCGCACCTTTGAATCCTTGCTGCTTGTAGAAGGGGATCTCCTGGCCCCAGATACGGACCTTGGAGAAGGGGAGCAGATTGTCGGCGAGGTTCCAGTTGTAGCCGCGATACATTAGCGGGTTTCCCTGTTCGCGCGAAAGATCGCCCCAGCGCTGGACCACGTCTTTGTAGTAAGGCCAGGACTTGGTGTTGGCATCGGCGATGGAGTGAAAACGGGAATAGGTGATGGGGGCGAAAATCTGTGCCACACGCGGATGGGGCTTGTAGCGCATGGGGAAGTCGGCGTGAACGGAATAGTTGTAAAAGCCGAGGTAGAGGTTGGGGAAGTCCGGCGTGAGCTCCGTCAACAGCGTGTTGGCCAGGAGGATGAGCAGGTCCGTCTGATCATAGTCGCCGATGATGGGGTCGATGCGGCCCGAACCTGCGGCTTTGGATTCGGTGGATTCGGAATAGCCCAGCCCGTCAGCGGGACCCATGGGCCGTCCCATTGGCTGGGTGCTCGGGGTGTTGCTGGTTTTGAAGGTCTTCTTGATGTCCTCTTTGATGAGGTCGATCAAATCCCGGTTGGTGGTTTCGATCTGCGGGCCTTTGCGTGTCATGGTGCCGTCGGGTGCGCGCACGAGCGCCAGCATCTCGGGCTTCTGCTCAAAGGCCTTCTTGTTGACGACGGTGAAGTAGTCAAAGTAGTGGCCCGCGGTTTGAGCGACCACGTGGTCGTTGTAAGCGCCGTACTGCCTGCGCTGCCATTGGAGAAAGCGGTCCGTGGCGCCGGGGATCTGAGCGTTGGCTCCGCCGAACCACATTCTGCGGATGAGAAAGTCTGGCGCCAGGGCTTGGTCGGTGTCGGCGAGGGTGACATTTTTATTTGCGGACAGGGCAGGGACAATGACGCCGATCTCGCCGGGCATGACCCATTCAAACCCCAAATGGCGAAGCAAGGCATAACAGGCAAAGAGCCGTGCCTGTTCCGATTGGCCCGCAGCCAATGCACGGTCGTTTTTAACCAGGAACCGAAACCCTTCATTGCCTTCGGAGGTTTTTGGCAGTGGGCCTGCAAGATCATTGGCCAGCGGCCCCAGCACGATGCACGGGCCAACCGCTTCCTGAGCGGAAGCGATGATTTTGACCGGCAACTCCGTACCGGTGAGTTTTCTAAAGTGTTCCTGCAGTTCTTTCACCTGCAGACCCAGCAGCACCGCCTCTTTTTCTTCGGGCTTGGCTTGCTGACCCGCTGCGGGCTCCGGCTTGGTGGGGCCGGAAACATAAATCGTCGCCGCGGGTCTGCCGTTCTTGTACAGGGGCACATCCGCCCAGACCGGAAGGGCTTGGGCCAAGGTTGCGAGCAGGACAGCGATAAGGCGGCGGTTTTTCATTCGGAGCCCTTGAACGGTGATAGGTGGGTTAGATCCGCAGAAGTGGGTGGTGTTCCAAAGTGGCATTATGGCGGGAGGAGATGGGATTGGAACAGGCTGTCGGTCAAATAATCGCCAAGCTCGGTCGGAATACCACCAATTGATCCAATCGGAATGGGAGTTCCGATTTTGCCATCATTCTTCCATCACGACCCC